>CADCTQ010000195.1 GCA_902805615.1 uncultured Cytophagales bacterium | reverse complement strand
TGGTCACGGTGTTGTCGCTGAGGCCCGTGGTGATGGTGGTGCCGACCGCCGCGTAGGGGCCGCCGCTGGTGGTGCTTCTTTTGACGGTGTAGCTATTGGCGTTGAGGGCGGCCGACCAGGTGAGGTTCACGTTGGCGTTGCCCACGGGCACGGCGGCCAGTCCCTGCGGCGCCGGCGGGGGCGTCGTGGCGGGGGTGCCGATCAGGTCGCGGACGGCGCCCAGCTTGTAGTTCCGGTCGAGGTTGCGGATGTCGTCGGTGAGGCCCCAGGAGCCGTACCGGTTGTAGCCGCTGGCCAGTTCGAGGTACACGAACAGGCCGCCGCCGATGCCGAACCAGTTTTCCCGCAAATCCCGCAGGAACACTTCCCGGATGGCCTGGGAACGTTCGGCCCCGATCTTGTTGGCAATGTTGGTGGCGCTGCCGCCGCCGGTGTCCGAGCCGCCTTCGTAGGCCACCATGCCGCCGGGAATCCCCCACTTGGAGGCCACGGCCACGATCTTTTGCCGGTCCAGTTTGGAGGCGTCGCTGCTCCGGCGCATTTCGGCAATGATCTGGTCTACCGTGCCAGTTTCGCAGGCCGTGCCGCAATTGAAGTAGGGGGCCACGCCCAGGCCGTAGAGGAAATTCTTGGGCGGGCCGAAGGTGGCATTGATGTACTGCATCTGTTCCTCGTACATGGCATCCGACGGGTTCCAGCCGATCTGCCAGGCATTGATCACGCGTACTTTGTTGTTGAGCGAACCGGCGCCGTACACCGATTCGAACAGCTTGGCAATTTCCACCGTTCTCCTGGAGTAGGCTTTCACGTGATTAAGCCCCAGGGCTTTACCCCGGGCGTCGTTCCACCACGATTGCGGAAACGACCAGTTCCAGACTTCGTTGCTGTATTCTACGTAGAGGTTCAGCTCGGGCTTCAGCGTGCTTTTCACGAAGGCGGCCAGTTGCCGCACGTAGTCGTCGGAGGCGGCGTGGGGCACGTTCAGCCAAAGGTCGGCGTTGGCCGAGTTGGCAACTTCCACGATCACTTCCCAGGGCAGGGCATTTTCCTGGCCCACGTTGTCGCCTTCCCAGGTGGCCGCGTTCATGGTCTTTCTTTCCGACCACTCGAATACCTCGGGGTAAAACTTGTTGTTGTCGTTGGTGCGCGTGCCGCCCATCGTGCGGATCGTGCTGAAATCCACGCTGCTGATGGCGCTTACAAATTCGTTGGTGAACAGTTGCGTCGTATTGGGGTCGTACCCGGGCCGGATGGCCCTGAGGTTGGTAAAGCCGGTGTTGGCGGCACTGGCGGGGGTGCGTTTGGTGTCCAGGAATTGCAGGATCACCAGCCCGTGGTTGGGGCCGGGCGGGTCCACCGTCAGGTCGAACGCAGACGTGTTGGTGGCGGCATCGTAGGCGACCGGCCCGAGGCTGAAGGGGCCTTCGATCTTGCGTACCGTCGCCTGCCCGTTGAAGGAACATTTGTAGGTGCCGCTTACGCTCAGGCGGAACTGCTCGGGGTCGTCAATCACGCCGATCCACTCGGGCGCGGGCCGCATGTCCATCAGTACCGTCTGGGCGTCGGCCGTGGGCCAGCCCAGGGCGTCTTTCGGCACGGCGGTCCCGTCGGGTTTGGTGTAGGAACGGGTGGTTTTTGCCACGTCCACGAAGGGCAGCTGCCAGCTGGAGACGGATATGCCCACGCCGATCTTGCCGTTGTAGGTTTGCGCCGACACCAGGATGGTTTGCAGCAGGAAAAGAAACAGTAACAGGGGTTGCAGCATCCGGAGGCTGCGCGGTGGGTTGTCTTTGTAATGCATAGAACTGGGGTTGTTGACTTGTTACAAAAAAAGCATGTCCAAAGAATGTCTTCCGGGTGAACTGCCGGGACGACTGCGCGCCCCGGCAGAACCGTCGGAACAAACTTTAAACATGCTGTGCATCATGCGGCTATTGGATTCCCGCCCGGGAGGTAACGGTGGGCAGGAGCGGTAGATATGCCATATCTTCAAGATATGGCATATCTAAACTGACAGAATTCGATTGGGAAGGCTGCCCAACCCTACTCCTTCAACAATTTGTAGGTTTTGGTCCGGCCGTCTGCTTCCAGGCGGAGGAGGTAAATGCCGGAGGGCTGACCCGAAATATCGAAGCGCAGCAGGCCCGCCCCGAGTTGTTTGCCTTTCACGTGCAGCTGCACCCCTTGCAGGGTGGTGATCGTACCCTTCACTTCCCTGGCGGCACCGGTCGCAACGGAAACAATGCCTTTGCTCGGGTTAGGATAAACCGTTACGCCTTCCAGACCGGTCGTTTGGCTGTCCTTCGCGTCGTCTGAGGCAACCCGTGCCGCAGCACTGCCCGTCAGCGGCATGCCGCCGGCTTGCAGCGTGACCACCGACCGGGCGGGCAGCGTGATGCTGCGGGTGGTGGATACCAAGCCGGCCGATTCGCAGTTCCTGGTGGCCGACGTCACGAACATCTCGTACGAAGTCGGCAGGCCCGAACCGGTCACCGACAGGGTGAAGGCTTTGGCCGCCGTACCCGAGTTGATCAACACCAGGGTGTGCGTGCCGTTGGCCGTGTGCTCATAGGCGGTGATCGAAACTTCCGGATCGGGCGACGAGGTAGCCAGGCGTACGGCGCCCGGACGGATGAAACGGTAGAAGTTCTTGGAAGCGTAGTACTTCTTGCCTACCTGCGTATCCGACATGAGGTTGTACTCATTGATGCCGCCCAGGCCGCTGCCCTGCCAGTATACCCATGCACTCAGATCACCAAAATAAAGGGCAGTCTGCATGTCAATCGCCAGGCTCAAGGCACCCGGTTTGCCGCTGATGCCTTCCCAGGCGTCCACGTAGCCGGACGTTTCGGTCATCCACGACTTTTTGCCCGCCGGGGCGGCGAACTCCCGCTTGTGGTTGGTCCAGTAACCGGCCAGCTGCGAACCCGAAGACGCCGAAACGCCGTCCAGGTACCCGTGCACCGCCAGCATGTCAATGTGGTTCATGGCGGTCGGATCGGCCTTCAACCCACTGTGGTAGAAGTAGGGGAAGTTGTTGGTAGCGCCCTCCATGTCCAGCATGTTCTCCGAACCGAACACTTTCACGGTCGGGTGCTGGGTCTTCACCTGCGGCATCACGGCGTTGATCATGTCGGCGTACCACCTGGTGGTGTAGGTATTGGAGTTGAACGTCTGCGGGAACATGGGCTCGTTCTGCGGGCTGATGGCGTACACGTTGATGCCGATGTTCTTGTACATCTGCAGGCCCTGCGACAACCAGGTGGCGAATTCATTGTATTTGTTGGGGTTCAGCGTGCCACCGGCTCTTTCGGGCCAGTAGTCGCCATCGGGTCCCGGGCCGCGGGTGGCGTTCACGTCGCCGGCCCACGCCATCTGGCTCTGCCACTTGAACTGGCCGGGAGGCGACCATACCGTCAGGATCATTTTCAAATTCACGCCGTACTGGTCGGCTTTGGCTTTCAGGGCCTGTACCATCGGCCGCTGCTTCTCCCAGTGGGCATCCTGGTTGGGCGTGGTGTTGCCGGTGGGCGGGTTGTGCGGGTAGAGTTCATTTCTCCAGATGGATACGCCCAGGTCGCTCACGATGCGGTCGAGCCAGGCATCGCTGTAGAAGTGGGCCGGGTCACCGGAGCCCCACCATACGTCCCGCGCGCCGAAGAAGCCGAAGCCGTCAATGGTCTGGTGCCGCGTGTTCTTGTTCACCGTAAGGGCGACCGTGGGAGTCGGCCGGGCTTTTTGCGCCGGAACCAGGGTGGTTTGCAGCAAGAAGAGCAACAGTAACAGGGCTTGCAGCATCCGGAAGCCGCCCGGCAGGTTGTGTTTGTAATGCATAGAATTCATTTTCAGACTTGTTAAAAAAAAGCATGTTTAAAGAATGTCTTGGGTGATCTGCCGGGACGACCGTGCGCACCGGCAGAACCGTCGGAACAAACTTTAAACATGCTGTACTCATACCGTTACAACCCTACTCCTTCAACAATTTGTAGGTTTTGATCCGGCCGTCCACTTCCAGGCGGAGGAGGTAAATGCCGGAGGGCTGACCCGAAATATCGAAGCGCAGGAGGCCCGCCCCGAGTTGTTTGCCTTTCACGTGCAGCTGCACCCCTTGCAGGGTGGTGATCGTACCCTTCACTTCCCTGGCGGCACCGGTCGCAACGGAAACAATGCCTTTGCTCGGGTTGGGGAACACGGTTACGCCTTCCAGACCGGCCGTTTGGCTCTCCTTTACGTCATCCGAGGCAACCCGTGCCGTCGCACTGCCCGTCAGCGGCATGCCGCCGGCTTGCAGCGTAACTACCGACCGGGCGGGCAGCGTGATGCCATTGGTCGTAGACACCGTGCCGGCCGATTCGCAGTTCCTGGTGGCCGACGTCACGAACATCTCGTACGAAGTGGGCAGGCCCGAACCGGTCACCGACAGGTTCATGACTTTGGCCGTCGTGCCCGAGTTGATCAGCACCAGGGTGTGCGTGCCGTTGGCCGTGTGCTCGTAGGCGGTGATCGAAACTTCCGGATCGGGCGACGTGGTGGCCAGGCGTACGGCGCCCGGACGGATGAACCGGTAGAAGTTCTTGGAAGCGTAGTACTTCTTGCCTACCTGCGTATCCGACATCATGTTGTACTCATTGATGCCGCCCAGGCCGCTGCCCTGCCAGTATACCCATGCACTCAGATCACCAAAATAAAGGGCAGTCTGCATGTCAATCGCCAGGCTCAAGGCACCAGGCTTGTTGCTGGTACCTTCCCAGGCGTCCACGTAGCCGGACGTTTCCGTCATCCAGGCTTTCTTGCCCGCCGGGGCGCTGAACTCACGCTTGTGATTTTCCCAGTAGCCGGCAAGTCTGGAACCCGAAGAAGCCGAAACGCCGTCCAGGTACCCGTGTACCGCCAGCATGTCAATGTTGTTCATGGCCGTAGGATCGGCCTTCAACTTGCCGTGGTAGAAGAACGGGAAGTTGTTGGTAGCGCCTTCCATGTCCAGCATGTTCTCCGAACCGAACACTTTCACGGTCGGGTGCTGGGCCTTCACCTGCGGGATCACCCCGTTGATCATGTCGGCGTACCACTGGGTCGTGTAGGTATTGGAGTTGAACGATTGCGGGAACATGGGCTCGTTCTGCGGGCTGATGGCGAACACATTGATGCCAATGTTCTTGTACATCTGCAAGCCCTGCGACAACCAGCCGGCGTATTCACTGTACTTGTTGGGATTGAGTGTACCACGCACCGCTTCGTTATCCGGCCAGATTGCCCTTTCAGGATAGTAATCACCCTGCGGTCCGGGACCGCGCGTTGCATTTACATCGCCTGCCCATGTCATTGTGCTTTGCCATTTAAACTCACCGGGAGGAGACCATACGGTCAGGATCATTCGCATATCCACCCCATACTGATCGGCTTTGGCTTTCAGAGCCTGCACCATCGGCCGCTGCTTGTCCCAGTGGGCATCCTGGCCAACCTTATTGTTGCCGGTAGGCGGGTTGTGCGGATACAGTTCGTTTCTCCACATGGATACGCCAAGGTCACTCACAATCATGTCAAGCCAGGCTTCGCTGTAGAAGTGGGCCGGGTCGCCGGAGCCCCACCATACATCCCGCGCGCCGAAGAAGCCGAAGCCGTCAATGGTCTGGTGCCGGGTGTTCTTATTCAGCGTAAGGGCAACCGTGGGCAGCGGCCGGGCCTTGTAGGTGGCCGTGAGGGTCACCGCAGCCGCGGGCAACGTTACCGTGGTCGTGGGCGACTGCGCGTCCGCTACCGTAGCCACGTTGCCGGTCCACGCGTCGAATACCTGGCCTTCCGGGGCCGGGTTGGCGCTGATGTTCACCACGGCACCCTGCACGAAGCTGCCGGCACCCAGTCCGCCGTTGACGGTAAGGGCGTAGGTAGTCGGAGAGGGAGCCGGGCCACCGGGCGCAAAGGGAGAAAGCACGCTGGCGGGAACCACGGTGATGGCCGGAACGCCCGGGCCGGTCCAGGCGACGGATACGAAGTCCCGGCCGGTGGTTTCGCGGTGCAGCACTTCAATGTAGTATTTCTCCCCGGCCAACAGGCGCTTTTCGGTGGCTTTCTGGCCGGCGATCTTGTTCCATTCGCCGGGCTTCACCGCTTTGGTCACCTGGGCGATCCGGGTTTTCTGGGCCGGGTTTTCACTGACGCTCAGCCACAGTTCTGCCTGGTCGTCGGCGGCGATGTAGAACGTATAGTACCCCGATACGGCCGGCGTAACGAAGGCCCGGATGCGGGCGCCGAAGTTGTCACCCGCATCTACCGGGCCTTCGAGCCGGGTGATCTGCGTGGTGGCGGTGGGGGTCGTGTTCACGGGAATGGAGGCAATGCCTTTGCCCGTCAGGTTGCGCCATACTTCCCGGGTGAGGGTCACCGGGGCCGGCGCGGCGGTGGTCACGGTGATCGTCCCGCTGTCCGTGGCATTGCCGGCGGCATCTTCAGCAACCACTTTCACCACGTACGCCGTCGCGGCGGTCAGGCCGGTGATGGGCGCGTGGATGGTGGTGGCGGGAGTCGTGGCGACCAGGGCGTCGTTGGCGTACACTTTGTAGGCGGTCACGCCCACATTGTCCGTGGCCGGGGCCCAGTTGAGCGTAAAGCCATTGGTGGTAATGGCCGAGGTAAGCAGGTTGGACGGTGCAGTAGGCGCAACCTCATCCCTTTCTATGATTGCACCTGGCTTGGCCGCTTCACCCAGGCGGAAGAAATCCAGGTATGCGGTACCGGTAAACCTGGTTCCTTCTACCGGCTGATATCCGCCAATGTCCATGCCCAGCTCGGTTGCGTCTCCCGTTAAAGGGGCAAGATCGGTGTATTGCAGATTAATGGTCTGGAAATCAGCACTGGCCTGAAGCGACTGGTTGAAAAGTTCTTTTTCAGGGCCATTCACGCCTCTCTTGATCCACATCCGGATAGGCGTGTTCTGATCCACCTTGATCCTGAAGCTTACGTAAGGATTGTTGATGAAGTCAAACGGATCAATCATCAGCTGGTAGAAGTGCCATGACAGCTTATTGATCTCAAGCTTCATGATTCCATTCTGGACCGTTTTTACCGATTCTCCACCGGTGTCGGTGTTGAAGATAAACCGGTCGGCCTCAGCAGGATCGGTAAAGGTAAGATTCAGGCTCTTGGCGCCAACGGAAGGCTCAGGCTCCGGATCCGGATCAGGCGTAGGATTGCCATTAGCAGCTTCGCCCAGACGGAAGTGGTCTATGTATACTGTTCCTGCGAAGGTTGCAGGAGGCACCTGGTAGCCACCAATGTCAATGCCCACCTCAGCCATATCGCCTACCAGCGGAGCCAGGTCGGTGACATGAATGAAAATGGTTTGGTAATCGGCACTTGCCTGAAGTGTTTGTTCGTACAGATCCTTCCGGTTGGAATCATCCTCCCCTTTCTTGATCCACATTTTGATCGGGGTTGCCTGATCTACCTTGATGCGCAAGCTTACGTAAGGGTTGTTGATGAAGTCAAACGGATCAATGTACACCTGGTAGAAGTGCCATTCCTTCTTGTTGAGCACCAGCTTCATCACGCCGTTCTCAACCGTTTTTACGGACTCTCCACCGGTATCGAAGATAAAGCCGAACCGCTCCGCATCGGCGGGGTTGGTAAAGCTCAGGTCCAGGCTCTTGGCGCCGGTAGAAGGCTGCGGGGCGGCCGGTTTGGCGGCTTCGCCGAGGCGGAAGTGGTCGAGGTACACGGTGCCGGCGAACACGGCCGGGGGAACCTGGTAGCCGCCGATGTCAATGCCCAGCTCGGTCATGTCGCCGACCAGCGGCGTCAGGTCGGTAAAGCTGAGGTTGATGGTCTGGTAGTCGGCACCCGGCTGGATCGTCTGGTTGAACAGCTCTTTTTCAATCGTGTTGTCAATTCTTCTGATCCACATGCGGATGGGCGTGGCCTGGTCCACCTTGATCCTGAAGCTCACGTGGGGGTTGCCGATGAAATCGAACGGGTCAATGATCATCTGGTAGAAGTGCCATTCCTTCTTGTTGAGCACGAGCTTCATCACGCCGTTCTCGACCGTTTTTACCGATTCGCCGCCCGTGTCGAAGATGAACGCAAACCGGTCGGCATCGGCCGGGTCGGTAAAGTTCAGGTCGAGGCTTTTCTGGGCGGTAGAGGGGGTGCCGGTGCCGGAGGTGACCACTGTCAGGGCCGGGCTGGCCGCCGAAAGCGTGCCGCCGGTGCCCACGGCTCTGACCGTTACCGAGTACGACGTGGCCGCCGTCAGGCCGGTGACGTTGAAGCTGGTGGTCGTTGCGTTGCCGGCCAGGTTGCCGCCCACGTACACGTTGTAGCTGGCTACCGTGCCCGTGGAGGCGTTCCAGCCCACCGTAAAGCCCGTCTGGCTCACGTTCGAAGAGGTCAGGTTGGACGGTACCGAAGGCGGCACCGGCGCGTTGGGGTCGGTAACGTACTGCTTGATGTGAGCGCCGCCGATGACGGTGATGGCCGAAATGCCCGGGCCGGTCCAGCCCAAAGCCAGGTTGTCGCCGCCGTTTCCTTCTTTGTATAATATCTCGAAATAATACTCCTGTCCCGCGACGAGGCTAACCGGGGTAGATTGCTGACTCGGATATTTGGTCCATTCCTTTTGGCTGGTCCAGCCGGTAACGGAGGCAATCAACGCCTTGTTTGCCGGCGTGGCATCCGTGCTCAGGAATACTTTGCTGCCATCGTCGGAAGCGACGTAGAAAGTATACGCGCCGGAAACGGTTGGTTTCAAAAGACCTTTAATCCGGGCGCCGTAATTATCGGCCACGTCAGCAGGCATTTCCAGGGAAGTCAGGAAATCAGTACGGGTAGGAGGGGTGCTTACCGGAACCTCATCGGTGCTGGTACCTGACACGTTTGACCAGTATTCAATCACCACCGAAGCATTCGGATCAATGGCGTTGACGGTGATGGTAGTCGTAACCGGGTCGCTGTACAGGTCGTGGTTGTCCATTACCCGGAGCGTCACCGTGTAGGTGCCGGGGGTGTTGTAGGTGTGGCTGGGGGCGTTGCTGTTGGCCCGCGGCGAACCGTCGCCGAAATCCCAGTCATACCCTAAAATAAAATCGCCGTTGTTGGGGTCGCTCGAATTGGCGGCGCTGAACCGCACGTTCAGGGGGGCAAAACCCGAGGCAGGGGTTGCCGACAGTACCGCAACCGGCTTGGCGTTGGGCGTCACCTGGATCTGCGAAACGGCGGTCTTGTTGCCGTCCTGGGTCGTGACCGTAATGGTGGCCGTACCGGCCGAAACCCCGGTCACCACACCGGCCGTGCTCACGGTGGCCACGGCAGCATTGCTGGAAGACCACGTGATGTTCTTGTTGGTGGCGTAAGACGGGGTAATGGCAGCGGTTAAGGTGACCGTATTTCTCGTATTCACCACGGCGTTTGCGGGCGTTACCGAAATGCTCTCCACG
Source organism: uncultured Cytophagales bacterium (assembly GCA_902805615.1). Taxonomy (GTDB): domain Bacteria; phylum Bacteroidota; class Bacteroidia; order Cytophagales; family 172606-1; genus CADCTQ01. Next base: position 31,047 of record CADCTQ010000195.1, on the reverse strand, counting down.
GCAACCGGGTTGCTGGTGACGGTGATTTCGGAAGTAGCGGTTTTAGCCCCGTCCTGGGTCGTGACCGTAATGGTGGCCGTACCGGCCGAAACGCCGGTCACCACGCCGGCCGCGCTTACACTGGCAACGGCGGCATTGCTCGAAGACCAGCTTACTCTTTTGTTGGTGGCGTTGGCCGGCGTAATGGCCGGCGTCATCTGCTGCGTCTGGTTGAGGGCCAGGGTCGCAGTAGCCGGGGCCAGCGCAACGGCGGTCACGTTTACCGTCTCCACGGACACCCCCGTCCAGGTGGGCATGCCGGTTACCGTTTCCCATACGGTTTCCTGGATGATGTCCCGCAGGGTGTTGTTGATGGTGCCGTACTGGGAAGGAACGGGCAGGCCCACCGGGCTGTCCTTGTACATGGTGGCAAAAAAGGTACAGGCCACCACGTAAGAACCCACGTTGGTCACGTGGATGCCGTCGGAGTACAACTGCCAGACGCTGGAAAAACCGGCAACCTCGCCGGCCGCCATCTTGTTGTTGAGGTTGTACATGACCTGGCCCAGCGGGATCATCATGGGCGCCTTCAAACCACTGCCGGCGTAATGCGTGCGGAGTTGGGTGGTTAATTTCTCGAAGAAGTCTTTGTACTCATTGGTGCCGTCGTAGCCGCCGGTATAGGCAGTATTCCAGAGCGTATTCCAGTTGGCGGCCGTTTCGGCCAGTCCCTCTTTTTTCCGGGGATACCGGGAATAGACGTACACCTGTACATCGGGACTTTTGCCTTTGGCCAGGTCAATGAAGTTTTTTGACATCTGTAAGTCCCCGTCTGCCCCTTCAATCATCCGGTCGAAGGGTTGCAGCGAAATGACGTCCCAGGTGTAGTTGGGGAACGCGTTGGTCGGGTAGCCGAAGGGCTGTTCGGTGAAGCCGTCGTTGGGGTGTTGCCAGAGCCAGCTCAGCGGCGCGCCGGGGATCATCTGGCGGCCGAAGGTGTGGACGTAGCCCCGGCTTTCGGCCAGCGCCTTAAATCCCTGGAAATTGACCCCGTCGGTCACGCTGTTGCCGACGGTGTAGATGCGTTTTTCGGCCTGCGCCTGCGACGGCAGGGCGGTGGCAAACAGGCCCAGGAGCAGCAGCACGTACCGGTAAAATTGCGTACCGGCCCGCAGCAATGGCGATTGGTGGTCTCTCGTAGAACGATTTTCTCGCATAGGAATTGAATTTAGAGGGTGATCTGCATGTAGGGTTGCCGGCGAACCGGTAGAAGGGATGTGCTTAAAGCATACAATGGACTGCCTGTCCGCCCTTCGGGGAGCGGCCGGCAGTGAACGGGACGGAAAGGAAACCGGCGGTTCCGGGGGGGCGGCAGGGGTCGTGCTTACCCGGGGAGCCCGGATGCCGGAAGCGGCACCAGGACGACTGCACGCCAGCCGAGGGAGTAATCATTGTGCATAGACAGAGGGGGATGGATGGGTGATGACGCTGACCGTAAAGATGGGGCCGCCCGGGCCGGTTGGTATCCTGTAGTGTCCTGTAAATTGTATATTTTATATTTTTTTTATAACTATTCGCATGAATGTTTGGGCAAGGCAAGCCCATTGCCCCGCCTGGCAGGGGAGTGGGCAGCGCAAAAAGCCACCCGATAGGCGTGGCTTTTTCCGGATGCTCCTGAATCAGTTTTTAATCACCTTGTGGCGCTTGCCGTCTACATCCACCAGGTACATGCCGGCGGCCAGCTTGCCCAGGTTAATCACCGGGCCCACGCCACGGGCCACCCGCTGCCCGAACGTATTGTACACCGCCACCGCTGCATCATCCTGCACGCCCCTGATGTACAGCACGCCGTCCGTAGGATTGGGAAACACCAAAGAAGATTCCAACCCCGGGGCTGCATCGCCTTGCGGTGCCGTTACCCGCGCGGCGCTCCGGATGACCGGGTAGGGCAGGTTGTAATGATCGAGCAGCATCTTGTATTTGGGCGCCTGGTCAACGGTTTGCCCCACGTACTCAACGTGGCCCCACTGACCCCACTTGCTCCAGCCCGACACCAGTACGAATGGCATGTTGGTCTTGAAGACGCCATTTCCCGTCGCTTCGTATCTCCTGATCCAGGTATTATAAATGCCCGCAAAAGCAGTGGTGCGCTCCATCTGGTGCAGGAAGTTGACTGACTCGGGAATCGCATCGAAGAGGTGTCTCTGTGTACCGCTTCGGTCCGTGATCATGGCGCTGGTGGTCACGTGAGAGTTGCCTTCGTAGGCGACCAGCGGGATGTTGCCAAACTCGGCTGATATGGCAAACTGCTTGGCGACAACCTGGTTAGCCCACACCGTTTCGCTTGCCGTGAACGGCCCGGACCCTACGGCTGTCCTCAGCCGGTCGAGTGCCTGCGCCTGCGTAACGGGCCAGTTGTCGTGCATCCACTGTTCGAGGCCGTGGGAGAAATAGGTCGTAACCCCCACCGCATCGATGTCGGTTCTGGGGTTGATCACGCTGAAGTATTCCCGGGTTACCCACGCATCGCCCCAATCGGTTTGGGTGCTGAGGATACGTCTCACCCGGCCGTTGTCGGCAAAGGCCGTTCTGAATACATTGAACATTCTGACCGCCTGGTTGGCGTATTTCTGGTACACATTGGCGCCGGGGATGGAGGTGTTGTTGTTCACCCATTGGGCCTGCGTAAAACTCCAGTTCCACACTTCGTTGGAATACTCGATCCAGACCTTCTTGTTCGCATTCAGGGGCTGGGTAACCTGCTGCGTACCGTCACGGCCGGTTTTGATGAGGTTGGCTAATTTTTGCACGTAATCATCCGTTGCCAGGTGAGGTACGGTAACCCACATGTCGCAGTCAAGCTGGTTGCAGAGTTCCATCATGGCTTCGTAAGAAGCATTGCCTTTTACGGCGTAGGGGGCCGAATTGCCATTGGAGTTTACGTAGGTAGACCAGTTGCGCGGGGTGCGGTCGCTCCAGTTGGCCTGCTGGGAATGATTGGTGCCGTTCAAATCCATGAACCTGAACACGGTGCCCCGGAAGGGTTCCATGTAGGCCACGTAATCGGGGTTCCAGAGACTGGTGTGGTTTTCCAGCCCGGGCAGGAACAGGCGGATGTTGGTGGCGGGGAAAGAATTTACCTGGATCATCAGCGCGTGCTGGCCGGTGTTGATGGTATACACTCTCCTTTTGGGATTCGTCGTCAGGCTCTGGCTTTTCAACACTGCATTCTGGATGGCAACCACGTCCCCGCTGCCTTCCCAGGTCAATACGTAATCCCCGTCGGGCCAGGTCGTTCCATTGTCGTACCCTGCCCAGCCCGAAACGGTACCTCCCGATGCGGAAGCCGGGTAGCCATTGGCGTCCCACGACCCGACGTTGTTCCAGCGCATGGCCTTCACCGCATCAACGAAAGGACAATAAGGCGCCCACCAGCTTAACCCGTCCAGGCCGGCGCCTACTCTTGGCCAGTCACCGGATGAAACACCACCGGTTCTCGACAAGGCAGTGGCCGGAATGGCTTGTTTGGCAATGCCGGGCCCGGCGTAGCTTACCGTGAGCACCTCCCCGCCGGTGGCTTCGAAGAACACCACCCGGACGGCGTGTTTGCCGGCTTTCAGCCCGATGGAACCCGATCTTTCCTGGGCCGCGTGCAGGCCGTCGTTGTTGACTACTTCCGTCGTGCCGATGAAGAGCTTGCTGCCGTCATCGGATGAGGTGTAGAACGTGTAGGTGCCGTCGGTGGGCACGTTGACGAAACCCGTGAAGCTTACCCCGAAGTTGTCGTCGCGGTTTCTCACGCCCAGGTCGAAGTGGGTCGCCGTGCCGGACTTGATGGCGGTGAGGGCGTTGAAATCGGGGAGCACACTCCAGCCGGTGCCTTCGTAGTACTGGTAATTGAGCCCGCTTGCCGTGGTGGCCGGGTTTTCCGGGTCTCTCAGGGCCGTACCCCCCCCAACACTTCCCTCCACGACCAGGTCGGCTTCCGCAAGGGTTGCGGACCGGTTGCCGATCCCGACGGCTTCCCACGTATCGGTGTAACCGTACACGTAGAGCCGGAACTCAACGGCACCCGTCAGGTTGCCGTGGCCGGTGGTGCTGATGGTCGTCAGCGGGGCCCCGTCGGTGGCACTGGAGGTAAAAGTCGAAATTTCGTTGCCGGCCGTGAATCCCCGTACGCTCGACATGAGGGTGAAGGAACGGGCCCGGTTCTGGCTGACGGGCCGGATCTTTACCGAACTGACCGAAAGGGTCCTGCCGGATGCGGGGGTGACGGTAAACGAAATGTAGTCGTTGCCGCTGATGGCCGCCGCCAGGGTCGTAGCCGTCTGGTTCCTGCCGATCAGGCTGTTGGTAAAATAGTCAACCGCCGTGAAGCCGGAGGCCAGGGAAGCCACCAGGCTGGGCGCGGTGGCCGATACGCCCGACACGGTAGTGGTGGTAGCCACCGACGATTGTCCGCCTTTGGTTCTGAAGTCCCACGCGGCCAGGGTGCCGGTCTGGGCCCGGGACTGGAGCCCGGCTGCCCCGATCAGCGTCAGGATGAGGAGCAAACCGGCGTACAAGCCCGGGCCGGGCCGCAGTGAGGATTCCCGGTGAAATTTTGTAGAAGTATTTTCTTTCATCTTCCTGGAATTTATGGTTGAATTCGATGGGTAAACTGCCTCGTAAAGAGAAGCATGTTTAAAGTTCCACTTTGGAGGACCTGCCATTGGATGCTGCCGCTCCCGCAAAGGGCACTTTAAACATGCTTTCCCCTTTTTCGCTGCCGCACTACTGCTTGAAGACCCGGTAGGTAGCCCGTTTGCCGTCGGCTTCCACCTGGAGGAGGTAGATGCCCGCCGGCTGGCCGGAAACGTCAAAGCTCAGCGTACCGGCACCGAGTTGTTTGGCCCTCAGGTTCAACCGAACGCCGTGGAGGGTAGAAACCGTTGCCTTTACTGCTTTGGCGTCTCCCGTAGAGACCGTCACGATCCCGTTGGTCGGGTTGGGGTAGATCGTTACGCCTTTCAGGCCGGCCATTTGGCTCTCCTTTGCGTCATCCGAGGCAACCCGTGCCGGCGCGCTGCCCGCCAGCGGCGTACCACCCGCCTGCAGGGTGACCACCGACCGGGCCGGCAGGGTAATGCTGCTTGCCGGTACGCTGCCGACCGATTCGCAGTTCCGGCTCGCGGAAGTGACGAACATCTCGAAGGAGGAGGGCAGGCCCGAACCGGTCATCGCCAGGTTGATGGTTTTGGCGGTGGTCGCGTTGTTGATGAGCACGATGGTGTGCGTACCGTTGGCAACGTGTTCGTAAGCCGTCAGGGCGATGGACGCATCGGGTGACGTGGTGGCGAGGCGTACGGCACCCGGACGGATGAACCGGTAGAAGTTCTTGGAGGCGTAGTACTTTTTGCCTACCACCAGGTCCGACATCAAATTATACTCGTTGATGCCGCCCAGGCCGCTGCCCTGCCAGTACACCCACGCACTCAGATCGCCGTAATACAGGGCCGTGTGCATGTCATTGGCCAGGCCAAAAGCACCCGGTTTGCCATTGGCCCCTTCCCAGTCGTCCACGTACCCGGAGGTCTCCGTCATCCAGGCTTTCTTGTTGGCGGGCTGCGTGAACTGCTCCTTGTGGTTGGTCCAGTAGTCGGCCAGCACCGAACCCGACGAGGCGGCAACGCCATCGAGGTACCCGTGCACGGCCAGGATGTCCACCTGGCTCATTGCGGCCGGATCACTCTTGAGCTTGTTGTGGTAGAAGTAGGGGAAATTGTTGTCGGCGCCTTCATTGTCCAGCATGTGCTCGGAGCCGTATACCCGCACGCCCGGGTGCTGCGCTTTTACCTGCGGAATCACCGCCTTGAGCATGTCATTGTACCACTGGGAAGTGTAGGTGTTCGAGTTGAACGTCTGGGCGAACATCGGTTCGTTCTGCGGGCTGATGGCGTACACATTGAGCCCGGCGTTCTTGTACATCTGGAGGCCCTGCGACAACCAGGTCGCAAACTGGTTGTACTTGTTGGGGTTGAGCGTGCCACCGGCTCTTTCGGGCCAGTAATCGCCGTCGCCGCCCGGGCCGCGCAGTGCATTGGGGTCTCCGGCCCAGGCCATCTGGCTCCACCACTTGAACTCACCCGGGGGCGACCATACCGTCAGGATCATTTTCAGGTCCACGCCGTACTGGTCGGCTTTGGCTTTGAGGGCCTGCACCATCGGTCTTTGCTTGTCCCAGTGGGCGTCCTGGTTGGGCGTGGTGTTGCCGGTGGGCGGGTTGTGCGGGTACAGTTCGTTGCGCCAGATGGAAACGCCCAGGTCGCTCACGATCCGGTCCAGCCAGGCGTCGCTGTAGAAATGGGATGCGTTGGCCGATCCCCACCATACGTCCCGGGCGCCGAAGAAGCCAAAGCCGTCAATGGTCTGGTGCTTGGTGTTCTTGTTGACGGAAAGGGCAATGCCGCTGGGAGGCGTATCCGTTCCCGCAAACGGAGAAAGCACGCTGCCGCCGATGACGGTGATGGTCGAGATGCCCGGACCCGTCCAGCCCACGGCCAGGTTGTCGCCGCCGGTAGCTTCCTTGTGGAGCACTTCCACGTAGTAGCGGGTGCCGGCATTCAGGGAGCGGGCCGTAGACCGCTGGCTGGCTTGCTTGGTCCACTCGCGGGGGTTGGTCCAGTCGGTTACCTCGGCGATCTTGGTTTTGGTCGTGGGGCTGTCGTTGGTGCCCAGGAAAAGCTGGCTGTTGTCGTCGCTGGCGATGTAGAACGTGTACGAGCCGGTCGTGGCCGGGGTGATGTAGGCCCGGATGCGGACGCCGTAGTTGTCAGCTACGTTGGTGGGGCCTTCCAGGCTGGAGAGCTGGCTGGTGCTGGTGGGCGTGGTGGTCAGGGGAATGGCCGCTACGCCGTTGCCGGGTACGTTGCTCCACAGTTCGCGGGTGACGGTGGTGGGCTGGGGCGCCGAGACCAGTTCGAGCTTCCACTGCTGGTTGCCCCCCCCGCCATAGGTCCACTGGTGGACGTTGGCCCCGTCGGCCGTTGACACGCCGGCCACGTCGAGGGCTTTGCCGCTGTTGCGGTTGATGAGGCGGTGGAAGCCGTCGGTGGTGGCTTCGATCTTCCACTGCTGGCTGTTGGAACCCACGTAGGTCCACTGCTGCACGTTGCCCCCGTCGGCCAGCGAGTTGTTGCTTACTTCCAGGGCCTTGTTGCTGCCCTTGTTTTCGAGCTTGTAGTGGCCGTCGGTGGTGGCCGTCACGATCCACTGCTGGGCGGGGGTGCCGTTGGCCGTCCACTGCTGCACGTTGCCCCCGTCGGCCGTCGAAGAGTTGGCCACGTCGAGGGCCTTGCCCGAGTGGCGGGCCGTGATTTTGTAAGTGCCGCTGAAGGTCTGGGCCTGGACGACGCCGTACAAGCTGAGGAGGAAGGAGAGAAGAAAAAATCTGAAACGGTTCAAATTCTTTCCAAAGCAGGTGTTTTTCATACGTTTGCTTGGGTTTAATTGGAAAAAATCAAGGGGAGCAGTGGCTCTCTTCACGCGGAGGGGGTACGGACCTTTTTTCATCGGGGAAAAGGTTGGTTTCCGTTCCGGGAATGGACGGGAGGGGGAAGAAAGGCCGGTACCCGTACAGGCACCGGCTTTTGCTGAAACATTTTCCGTCTATGTAAGGGATGTTATTGCACGTGGATCTTCTTGACGATCCGGTGGTTGCCCTCCGTGACCGTGAGCAGGTACAGACCACTCGCCGAACCGCTGGTGGAGAGGCTGACCGTATTTTCGCCGGCTTCCACGGGGATTTGCGCCCGGACCGTTACCTGGCCCCGCACCCCGGTAAGGGTCACGGTGGCCTGCCCTTTTTCCCGGGCCTTCAGTTGCAGGGTGAGCCGGCCGCCCGTAACGGGGTTGGGGTATACCCGCAGCGTACCGGTCAGGGCGTCTGCCCCGTCAGCGGCAACCCGGGCAGTAGCCGTGGAGAGTTGGGTAAGCCGCCACTGCTGGTTGCCGCCGCCCAGGTACGTCCACTGGTGCACGTTGGCGCCGTCGGCCGTCGAAACCCCGGCCACGTCCAGCGCTTTGCCGCTTTCGCGGTTGATGAGGCGGTGGAAGCCGTCGGTGGTGGCTTCGATCTTCCACTGCTGGCTGTTTACGCCCACGTAGCTCCACTGCTGCACGTTGCCGCCGTCAGCCAGCGAGAAGCCGCCTACTTCCAGGGCCTTGTTGCTGCCTTTGTTGACCAGCTTGTAGAAGCCGTCGGTGGTAGGGGTGATGATCCACTGCTGGGCCTGGCTGCCGTTGTCGGTCCACTGCTGCACGTTGCCGCCGTCGGCCGTCGAACTGTTGGCCACGTCGAGGGCCTTGTTGCTGTGGCGGGCCGTGAGCTTGTAGGTGCCGCTGAAGCCGGTCGTGTAGGGAGAAAGCACGCTGCCGCCGATGACCGTGATGGTGCTGATGCCCGGGCCGGTCCAGCCCACGGCTACGTTATCGCCGCCGGCGCCTTCTTTGTGCAGCACTTCCACGTAGTAGCGGGTGCCGGCCGTCAGGTTGACGGCAGCAGACCGTTGCGTGGTTTGCTTGGCCCACTCCCGGGGGGTGGTCCAATCCGTTACCTCGGCAATCTTGGTTTTGGTGGCCGGGCTGTCGTTGGTACCCAGGAAAAGCTGGCAATTGTCGTCACCGGAAATGTAGAACGTGTAGGCGCCGGAAGTGGCCGGGGTCAGGAAGGCCCGGATGCGGGAGCCGTAGCTGTCGCCCCAGTTGGTGGGACCTTCCAGGGAAGAAAGGTTGTCGGTGCCCGTAGGGGCGGTCGTAACCGGGATGGCCGCTACCGAGTTGCCCGTAATGCCGGTCCAGTATTCCCGCACGATGCTGCCGCCGGCACTTACCGTAATGGTGGTGGAAACCGGGTCGGAGTACAGGTCGTGGTTGTCCATCACGCGGAGCGTTACCGTGTAGGTGCCCGCGGCAGTGTAGGTGTGGCTGGGGGCGTTGCTGTTGGCCCGCGGCGAACCGTCGCCGAAATCCCAGTCAAACCCTAAAATGAAATCGCCGGGATTCGGATCGGTGGAGTTGGCGGCACTGAACTGCACGGCCAGGGGCGCCGCACCCGACGTGGGCGTGGCCGAAATCACCGCAACGGGCTTGCTGTTGGCCGTTACCGTAATGGTGGAAGTAGCGGTTCTCGATCCGTCCTGGGTCGTGACGGTGATGGTGGCCGTACCGGCCGAAACGCCGGTCACCACGCCGGCCGCGCTGACCGTAGCCACGGCGGTGTTGCCCGAAGACCAGCTTACGTTCTTGTTGCTGGCATTGGCCGGGGCGACCGTCGCCGTCAGCGTGGTGGTGTTGCGCGTATTGACCGTGGCGCTGGTCGGCGATACCGAAACGCCCGTCACGGGTACGGCAGTGCTGCTGACGGCAACGCTGGCCGTAGCGGTTCTGGACCCGTCCTGGGTGGTGACCGTGATGGTGGCCGAACCGGCCGCTACGCCCGTCACGACGCCGGCCGTGCTGACCGTAGCCACGGCGGTGTTGCTCGAAGACCAGCTTACGTTTTTGTTGGTCGCGTTGGCCGGGCTGATGGTGGCCGTCAACTGGCCGGTCTGGTTGATGGTCAACGCCAGGCTGGCGGGGGAAACCGCAACGCCGGTCACGCCCACGGTGCCGCCGGAAACGCCGGTCCAGGACGAGTTGCCCGTGACCGTTTCCCACACGGTTTGCTGGATGATGTCGCGGGTGGTATTGCTGATGGTGCCGTACTGGGAAGGCACGGGCAGGCCCACCGGGCTTTCCTTGTAAATGGTGGCAAAAAAGGTGCAGGCCACGATGTACGACCCCGTGCCCGTCATGTGGATGCCGTCGGAGTACACCTGCCAGATGCTCGAAAACCCGGGCACCTGTCCGGCCGCCATCTTAATGTTAAGGGCGTGCATCGCCTGGCCCAGCGGGATCATCAGGGGCTGCTTTAAAGTCGTGCCGGCGTAATCCGTTCTTACGGCGGTGGTCAGGTCTTCGAAAAAATCGCGGGTTTCGTTGGTGCCGTCGTAGCCGCCGGTATACTGGGCCAGCCACAGGCTGTTCCAGTTGGCGGCCGTTTCGGCCAGGCCGTCTTTTTTGCGGGGATACCGGGAATAGATGTAGAACTGGACGTCGGGGCTTTTGCTCCGGGTCAGGTTGATGTAGTTCCTGGCCATCTGCCGGTCGCCGTCGGTGCCCTCGATCATCCGGTCGAACGGCTGGAGGGTAATGGCATCCCAGGTATAATTGGGGAAAGCGTTGTTGGGCGGCCCGTAAGGCTCCACGATGAAGCCACTGTTCTGATTGTCCCAGAGCCAGCTCAACGGCGCGCCGGGGATCATGTGCCGGGCCAGCGTGTGTACGTACCCCCGGCTTTCCGCCAGGGCTTTGAAGCCTTCAAAGTTTACCCCGTCGGTCACGCTGTTGCCCACGGTGTAGATTCTTTTCTCGGTTTGCGCCTGCGCTTGGCCGGCGGCCCAGAAGCCCAGCAGCAGCAGCACGTACCGGTAAAGCTGCGTGCCGGCGCGCCGCCAGGGGGAGGAGGGGTAGCTGGTAGAAGATTTTTTCATGTGGGTTTAAGGTAGGTTAAGTTAAAATGGGTCTTTGGGTATCTTTCTTGGAGGCATGCGCCGGGGTAAGCACCGCAAACCGGTACGCCGGGGCATCGGGTGGAAGGCAAGGCAGGGCCGGTCACTCTTTGGGGAGAGTGCGGCAGGAAACCTATCTGAAAGGAAAGGGCGGTTGCCGGGGGCCGGCCGTTGCCGTACTTACCCGGGAAGCCCGGGCAACGGTGGCCGTACTAGAGCAGCCGCACGGAAGCAGGGGAAGTAATCGAAACAGGAGAAGTAATCATTTTGCATACAAGGGTATTTAAAAGGTAATCATGCTCACTGAACGGGGCGGCCCGGTTGCCGGGCGGGGCCGGGACGCGGACGCGGTCTGGACGAAAGGGGCGTTCTGCCCGGCGGTTCCGGTTGCCGGAAACCTATTGTTTTAGTCCAAATAATGATTCAATTTATACCAAAATGGGTTAACATTGCCAGCCTTCTGGCAGTATAGCCGGGATGTCGGCACAAAAAATACTTTGTAAAATGCTACGCAATCTCGCAATTTATCAAAGCAACCGTTTGATTAACAGTTGCTTACTTTCATATCAAAGTGTCATGTGGCTCTGGGGCTGAAAGATGCCGATTGTTTGCCTCTGCTGCCCTTGCATTCGTACTCAGGAGTAATATCTTGTGCTCACGGGTAACTTCATTGACTTTCCATGAACCAGTTTTTGCACGGACCACTCTTTGCGTTTATGCTCCTGCTCATGATCGGCCCAGTGGCCGGGACCGGGGTGACCAATCCGATCACGGAAAAAGACGCCATGACCCCCGGACACTACGATCTGTACGTGGACAGTACGGGCGGGGCGGGGTTTGGCGACGTAGCGCGGCTGCCTGAAGGGGCCTTCCGGCAACTGCCCGACAAACGCAAAATGACGGCGCCGGGCGTGCACTACTGGCTGCGGTTCAAGATCAAAAACCTTTCGGGCAACGCCCTGGTGCTGGAAACGCCGCGCGAGTACCGCACGGCCGAACTGTACGTGCCTGCGGCGGGAGGCTACCGCAAAACTGTGTTCGACATTTACCGCCCCTGGGGCGAAAACGAGTACATTTTCAACAACCCCTCGTTTGCCCTGCCGGGCGTCATCCCGGACGGCTACTTTTACCTGCACCTGCGCAGTGACATCCGGGTCGGGCTCGGGTTCTGGCTGTTCGAGGGGAAACTGGCCCACAACAAGGCCGTCAAAAAGCTGACGCAGGTGTTCCTGGTCTCGGGCGTGCTGCTGCTGGCCATCATTTACACGCTGGTATTCCTGGTTCGCCTCCGCGACCGGGCCTTTTTCTACTACCTCCTGTACCTGGTGAGCCTGCTGGCCTTCACGCTCACCCAGGTAGGGGCCACGTTGCCGCTGCTGAAGCATTTTACCTTCAATTTTTACTTCATCACCATTCCGTACGCCGGCATGACCGTGTCGCTGCTGCTGTACGTAGACCAGTCCCTGCTCCTCAAGCGGCACCTGCCCGGCTTCCATAAGTTGCTGCTCGGGGTGGCGGCCCTCCGGGTGCTGGTGCTGCTGGCGGCCATCGCCAGCGACCTGATGGTCCTCCACGGGACGTACATTGATTACTTCTGCCTGTTTCCCGCGTACCTGGCGGCGCTGGTGTGCGTGCGCAAAAGGTTCTCGCACGCCCGGCTGCTCTTTATTTCGCTCACCATCCTGCTGGTCGCCTACACCATCCGCACGGTGTTCAAAGCCTACATCCCCGTGTCGCTCTTTGAGCACAACCAGGACAATGAGATATTCTTCTACCTTTTCTCGGTCCTCGAAGTCATCCTGCTCTCGTTTACCCTCACGGAGCGGTACTTGTTCCTGCGGAAGGAAAAGGAGCAAAGCCAGCGGGAAATCATCCAGTACCAGCAGCAGATGCTCGAAGAGTCGCGCGAAAAGGAAAGGCTCAAGGAGACGCTCAACCAGGAACTCGAAACGCTGGTGGACCAGCGGACGGCCGAACTCCAGCAGGCCAGTGAGCAACTGCGCCAGCAGGCCCAGGTGATTACGGAGATGAACAAGATGCTCCAGGAGGACAACGGCAAGCTGTCGCAGCAGCTCGTGCTGGTCAACAAGGCCCGCCTGCTGGAGCACAACATGAGTTACGAGGCGTTTTCCCACCTGTTTCCCGACGACGACCGGTGCCTTGATTTCGTGGCGGGCCTCAAGTGGCAAACGGGTTTTACGTGCCGCAAATGCGGGTACAAGAAGTTTTACGAAGGCACCCGGCCGCACTCCCGCCAGTGCAAGCTCTGCCGCTATTCGGAAAGCCCCACCGCCAACACGCTGTTCGAGAACGTGAAGTTTTCGCTCCAGAAAGCGTTGTACATCCTCTACTACGCCTACACCACGCCGGGCCCCAACATCCACAAGCTGTCGCAGGAGATCGAGATCCGGGAAGGCACCTGTCACAGTTTTCACAAGAAGATCGAGCAGAAACTCCAGCAGATCAAGCCTTCCCTGCGGGCCACCATGAACTGGACCCAGTTCATCCTCGTCAACCCCGGCAAGGCCCAGCGCACGGGCGCCGACGAAAACTGATGGCGTCTACATAAAATGACTAAGGCAGGACTTACGCAAGAGGGCAGGAAAGGTAATGGCAGCCGGGCAAAGTCCCGTAGGGACGTGATATAGGTAGCACACGCGTCTATCCATCAGCACACCAGTCCCGTAGGGACGACATATTGGTAATCCGTAAGAACGAAACGAGTAAAGCGATTGTCCAGCAGGTGAGGATTTATGGGTTTATCGGCCCTTCATCAGGTAATTGCCTCACCAATATTTCGTCCCTACGGGACTGGCCGTCAGGGATGTGGTGCGTATTCTACCAATAGGTCGTCCCTACGGGACTGGTGTGCTGATGGATAGACGCGTGTGCTGCCAATAGGCAGCAATTCCCATTTTAGCATTTGGACGTGTGAACAAGGTGTGCGTTTTGAGAAAAGAGAAATGCCATGGGTGGAAGCGTTGTAGAAAGCCCCGGAGGTCCCTCCGGGACTTTACGCAACTGCAATCTAAATCGGGAATTGCTGCCATTCCAATCCCGGTTATCATTTCATCAAGCACATCAAGGTTCAGACCACCCCTATACCCGGTTGCGGCGCTGGAACTGGTAGGGCGTGCATTTGACGATCTCCTTGAACTGCTTGTTGAAGTTGGTCAGGTTGTTGAACCCGCTTTCGAAGCAAACCTGGCTTACGGGCTGGTTGCTCTCGATCAGCCGTTTGCAGGCGTGCGCCACCCGGATTTCGTTGACGAAGTGGGAAAAGTTCTTTTTCGTCCGGTTCTTGAAGTAGCGGCAAAAGCCCGAGTAGCTCATTGAGGCAATGTCGGCCACCTCCTCCAGCCGGATGTCCTCCCGGAAATGTTCCATCACGTAATCAAACACCTTGTTGATGCGGTCGCTGTCCTTCACGTTCAGCGTGCCCAGCTCGGGACCCGAAAGCAGGTCGTACTCGGTCGCATCCGCCAGCAGCGTCAGGATGGAAAGCAGGCTGATGAGTCGTTCCATGCCCTGCAATTCCAGCATGGTCCGCAATTTTTCGCTCACCCGTTCCCGCAGCGCCCCCTTCAGGTGCAGTCCCATCCGCGATTTGCGGAACAACAGCCGGATGCGGACCATTTCGGGAATGTTGCCGAAGCCTTCCCCCAGGAACCCTTCCCGGAAGTGGACCACCAGGGAGGCCCCGGGCGCCCCGGCGTCTTCCTTGCGGTACCAGTGCGGCAGGTTAGACCCCAGGAAGTCCAGTTCGCCCTCCTGGTAATCGGAAACGTGGTTGCCCACGAACCGCTTGCCCCGGCCTTCCAGGATGAGCACCAGTTCGTACTCCTCGTGGCAGTGCCAGGGCGTCTCGAAGTAGGGCGTCCGGAAGGTGTCGGCCACGAAGGAGGAGTGTTCGGAAAGCGGCAGTTTCTGGATCAGCGGTTTCATCGGCCCTGGGGAGCGGTTTACCCGTTAAAAATACCTTCCTTTTCCCGGACCGCGGTGATTTATGTCAAAAAAGTTTCTTTTTTTGCCCGAATAGTGGTGGAAAAGGAAGTCAAATAAATCCAACTTTGCCCGTGCAAAATACAATGCCCCGGCGTGTCCATTTGCAACCCCGCCAGGCTTACCCTTTCCTGCACTGCATCATTTCCCTATGACCCTTTCCCGCCAACGCAACGTTTTATTCCTGTTTTTACTCACCGGTTTTTCCCTGCTCCGTACGTACGGACAACCCAGGCCGCCCGCCCCGGCCGGGCCGGCGCCCGAAGAGACCCGCTTCCAGAAAGTGGAACTGGCCGCTAACCTGAACGAACCCATGGAACTGGCCATCCTGCCGGATGGCAAGGTGCTGTTCATCGAACGCAAAGGGGCGCTGAAACTCTACGACCCCGGTGCGGGACGGGTAAAGGAGGCGGGCGTACTGAACGTTTTTCACGAACTGGAGGACGGGCTGCTGGGACTTGCGCTGGACCCTGATTTTGCCAACAATGCGTCGGTGTACCTGTTCTATTCGCCCCCGGGCGAAAAGCCGGTGCAGCGCGTTTCGCGGTTTCGCCTGGAAAACGACCAACTGGCGCTGGCCTCCGAAAAGGTGATCATTGAAATTCCCACCCAGCGCAAGGAATGCTGCCACTCGGCGGGTTCGCTGGCCTTTGGGCCGGGCGGCAACCTGTACATTGCCGTGGGCGACAACACCAACCCACACAACCCGGGGTATTACAATTCGGTAGACGAACGGCCCGGCCGCGAGTTCTGGGACGCCCAGCGGACGGCGGCCAACACCCACGATTTCCGGGGCAAGGTGCTGCGCATCCGGCCCGAGCCCGGGGGTTCGGCAACCGGGGCGGCCTACACCATCCCCGACGGCAACCTGTTTCCCAAGGACGGCTCGCAAGGCAAACCCGAAATCTACGCGATGGGCTGCCGCAACCCGTACCGGATTCACGTGGACCCCAAAACGGGCTACCTCTACTGGGGCGACGTGGGACAGAACACGGAAAACAACCCGGCCCGCGGCCCCATCAGCTACGACGAGTTTCACCAGGCGAAGGAACCCGGCTTTTTCGGCTGGCCGTACTTTGCCGGCGACAACCAGCCCTACGCCGAATTTGATTTCGCCACCGAAAAGATCGGGCCTTTCTTCGACCCGAAGAAGCCGGTCAACAAGTCCCGCAACAACACCGGCAGCCGCGAACTGCCGCCCGCTCAGCCGGCCTTCATCTGGTATTCGTACGACGAATCCAAGCTGTTCAAGCACCTGGGCACCGGGGGCAAGTCGCCCATTGCGGGCCCCGTTTTTTACGCCGACCGCTACCAGCCCACCCCGGCGTGGGTAAAAACGCCGCGCCGGTTCCCGGACTACTACCACGGCAAACTGTTCATCGCCGAATGGATGCGCGACTGGATCAACGTGGTCACGATGGACGAAAGCGGCCGGCTCACCGACATCGAGCGTTTCATGCCCGCCACGCGCTTCGACCACCCGGTTGACCTGGAATTCGGACCCGACGGCGCCCTGTACGTGCTCGAGTACGGGACGTTCTGGTTTGCCCACAACAAAGACGCCCGGCTGGTGCGCGTTGATTACAACGAGGGCAACCGCGCGCCGGTGGCCAGGGCGGGTGCCAGCAAGACCGCCGGCGCCGTGCCCCTCACGGTTGCGTTTTCCGGCAAGGGATCGTACGACCACGACAAGGGCGACGCCCTGACCTACCAGTGGACGTTCGACCCGGCGACGGGCGCCAAGGCGGCGGGCATGGGTGCCAAGTATACCTTTGCCAAACCCGGTACGTACCGCGTGCAGTTGCGGGTGACCGACAGCCACGGCCAGAGCAGCACCGAAGCACTCGAAATCCGGGCCGGCAACGACCTGCCGCAGGTGGACGTGCTGCTCACGGGCAACCAGACGTTCTACTGGCCCGGCAAGCCCGTGCAGTACCAGGTGAAGGTCCGCGACCGGGAAGACGGCAGCCTGGCCGACGGCCGCATCCCGCCGGAAGCGGTGGCCGTTACGCTGGAGCGGGCCGACATGGGCACCGACCTGACCTTCCTGGCCCAGAACCACGAAAAAACCGCCGGCAACTACTTTCACCCGGGGTTGGAACTCATCAACAAAAGCGACTGCCGGTCCTGCCACCACCCCGAAGAGCAGTCGGTGGGGCCCAGCTACAAGCAGGTGGCCCAACGCTACCGCAGCGATGCCGGCGCCGTGGAATCCTTAGCGATCAAGATCATCAAGGGGGGCAACGGGAAGTGGGGCGAAACGGCCATGTCGGCGCACCCGCAACTGAAAAAGGAAGAAACGGCCGAAATGGTCAAATACATCCTGAGCCTCGACCAGGCGCCGGAGGCGGGGAACCGGGTGCCGGTAAAAGGCAGCTTCACGCCGGAAAGTGAGGAGGGGGGAAATTACATTTTTGCCGTCACCTACCGCGACAAGGGTGGGGAAGCCGTGGGGCCGCAAACCGCGAAAAAATACGTGCGCCTCCGGAATGCCCGGCTGAAAGCGGTCTCCTGCGAAGATTACCGGGATGCGGCCAAGTTCAACGACCAGGTCGTCAAGTTCACCAAATCGGGGGCGTACATCCTGTTCAAAGGCATTGACCTGGGCGGTTTGCGCAAAGTGACGTACCGGGTCTCGTCCCGTTTCCCGGGCATCCTGGAACTCCGCCTCGGTGCGCCCGACGGCCCCCTGCTGAATTCCGTGGCGGCAGACGTCACGACCGGCGCGCAGAAAAGACCCGATGCCACGGCCGTAGATGCCACGTGGCGGGAAGTGCAGGGACCCCTGAAAACGCCGCCTACGCCGGGGCTGCGCGACGTGTACGTGGTATTCAAAGAACCCGGCAAGCCCGTGGCGGGCATGTGGAACTCCTTTGACCTGGAATGGCTGTATTTCGAATAAGCGGGTTGCCGGTCAGTTGTAGGGTAAACGCGTGGAAGGAAGATCACCGACTGGTTGGAGCGTCCACGCTTGAACCTCTCCTTCTGCCTGTATCCGCATCCCCGTGTACGCCATGCTCCTTACGGTTGGGGGTAGTCTTCGGACTACCCCCTTTTTTCGTGCAAAACTTAGTTTTGCTTTTGCCGGCCTTGCCTGGAAACTTACAAAGCCTTGCCTACTCTACCCAGCTTTTTTTAAAGGTTAATTACCAATGAGTTACATTTTTTCGACGCGGTTTTCATTTTTTCCTCTTTGCTTATGCCTTCAATGAAGGGGAAAAATCGACTTGCCGCCCGAAAGAATACGGACATTCACCTGAGAAACCGGAGGAATAGAGGATGAACTCCTGTTCTAAATCCAACCTGATTGGTAAAAAATGTCATTTATTTTACAACTTGTTGATTTTCAGACCTTAAAAAAAGCTGGGTAGAGTAAGCCTTGCCATAATGCTATGTGGGTAAGTAGAATACAGATCAATTGAATCGTGAAACCAACCGGGTAAGAGAGGCAAAACTAAGTTTTGCACGTAAAAAAAGGGGTAGTCCGAAGACTACCCCTAGCCGTAAGGGTACCGTGCTGTCTCTCCAATACTACGTTTGACCAGAAGGGGGTAGGGGGATGACTTGCTTCGAATGCTTTCATCCCCCTCAATCAAATCAACATCCTCCGCTTCATCCGTTGAATCATGTTCATCATGGTATTACTTCAGCGGTCCCAGGCCGTCAATGCGGAACACGTACGCGTACCGGGCCGGCAATTCGGTCGGGGAGAGTACCGGCGGCGTCAGGTGCAGGCCGTCTTTCCGGTTTTCCCAACTCACCGGTTTGGCGGTGCCCAGCAGGCTTACCTTCAGCCCCTTGTCTCCTTTCAGGCCCGCAATGTTGAGGCCCTGCTTGGGCCACTCCGTGGTGAGCACGTACAGCGCGTCGCCCTTGCGGGAGTAAAAGACGGTCCGCGCCGACCGCGTGGAAGCCGCTTCGGCCGCTGATTTTTCCTTTTTCTCCCCCGCCGCCGCTGCTGCCGTCGCCACGGTCTTTTTGACCTCCGCCGGGTTCTTCCAGGTGCGCGTGCCGTAGATGGCCTCGCCGTTCACCTTCAGCCACGCGCCGATGTCGAGCAGGCGTTGCTGCATGATCACCGGGATGGTGCCATCCGCGGCCGGACCTACGTTCAGGCACAGGTTGCCGCCCCGGCCCACCGTGTTGACCAGCAGGTGCACCAGTTCTTCCGACGTGCGGTAATCGGCAATGTCCTCGTTGCGGTTGTAGCCGAAGGAATACCCCATGCCCTGGATCTCCTCCCAGGGGTGTTCATCGCCCACGTCCTCCGTGTCGGCGTACTCGCGGGAATAGTAGCCGCCGTGTTTGCCGCGCACCTGTCCCCAGCGGTCGTTTACGGCAATCTCGTCCTTGTTGGGCGCATTGTTGTAGAGCCACGACAGGAAGTCCAGGCTTTGCAGCCGGTTGTAATCCTCGTCCCAGTCGCCGTCCGGGTAGAGGATGGCGGGCTGGTATTTGGTCACCAGTTCCTTCATCTGCGGAATGATGTGGCCGGAGATCATCTTGTCGGCGGGAATCTTGTACTTGTTGACCACTGCGGCGGGCAGGTAATACCCCTCGTGGTTGCCCGCCCGCTGGGTCGGCGTGCTTTCCCACTCGATGAGCGAGAAGTACAGCCCCATCTTGAGCCCCTGGTCCCGGACCGACTTGGTCAGGTCGCCCACCAGGTCGCGCTTGGGACCGACTTCCACGGCGTTCCAGCCTTTGGCGTACGGGCTCGACGAAGGCCAGAGGGCGTACCCGTCGTGGTGCTTGGAAGTCAGGATCACGTACTTGGCCCCGGCATCCTTGAACAGCTTCGCCCAGGCGTCGGGGTTCCAGAGTTCGGCCCGGAACAGCGGGGCAAAGTCGCGGTAGGCGAAGTCTTTGCCGTACACCCGGTCGTGGAACTGGCGGCTGGGACCGGGCTTGGACATGGCCAGCACCTCGTACCATTCGGCGTAACAGTCGTACACGGAGCCTTCGCGGTTGATGTGGATGTAGGAGGGCACCGAGTACACGCCCCAGTGAATGAATACGCCGAACTTGGCGTCCTGGAACCACTGCGGCACGGGGCGGCTGTCAATGGATTCCCAGGTGGGTTCGTACTTTTTCTGGGCGTGCAACGGGGCCAGGCAGGCCAGCCACAGGGCCGCCGCCAGGCTAAGGAGTCGGGGTTTGTTCATGTTGGGATTGAGGGTTTTTGGAAAAGTTTCCCGGCATCGGCGCCGGGAGCAAAGGCAAACGGGCAAAAGGCAAATGTAATGCAAACGGAGGGCATAACGGCCCGCTACCGTCCCGCGGGACTCGCCAGGCGGTCGAGGAAAGCGTGCGCCGTGGGATTGTGCCGCACCCGGTCGCCCAGCTGCACCTGGCAGATGCGGAAAACGCCCGTCCCCACCTTTTTCTCGCAGGCGGCGCTGCTCCAACTGCTGTTGGGCGTCCAACTGGTCGTGCCGGTCCGCAGGAGCTGTTCCCAGCCGGGGGCGTCCACCATGGCCGGCAGCAGGGGCTGGATCATCCCCTTGCCGCCGTGGTACCAGAGGCGGAAGTCGCCCGGCGCAAAGTCCTTCACCAACGCGTGGCCCGTGGCCGGGGAGGCAAAGTAATACTGGCCCATAACGGTAGCGGACACCTTCACCGGCCCGCCGGCCACCTCGTGTTCGCCGGGGGGCAGCCCGAGCAGCACCGCGGTTTTGCCGGCCGCCACGAGCCGGTCCAGGCGTTCCCGGGCTTGCCCGTACAGGGGCAGGCTGTCAATGACCAGGGCGTCGGCCCCTTCCGGGTCGGTGGTCAGCGTCCAGCCCATCTCGCGGCAGAGCCGCGCGGCCCCGGCGCCACCGGCCCACACCTTCCGGGCCGGGGCGGCCGGCCGGGGAAAAGCGGTCAGTTCGACGTCCGTTTCGTGCAGGGGCCGGTTCTCCCGGTCCCACAGGGCCAGGCGGAGGGTGTACCCGGTCCGCGTTTTCACTTCGGGCACCGGCAGGTTGAGGAATCCCTGGAACTGGCTTTCGTTGGGGCGGACGTCGGCGTTGGCCCGGCCGGCAAACACGACTTTGCCGTCTTTTTCGAGCTGGTACCGGAGTTGCGTCCCGGGCGGCACCTCGTTGCGGTCGTTCACCACCCAGGCTTCCACGGGCATCGTCTCGCCGCTGGTAAAGTGGTAACGGTCGGTCCGGAGCTGCACGGCCAGGGGCATCAGCGCCTGCCGGTACGCGAACCAGGCTTTTTTCGGCCGGCGGTCCACGTCCATGATCGTTTTCATCCAGCCGGCGGGCCAGGCGTCAATGAACAGGTGGATGGCAAAGCTCACCATGCGGTTGTCGCGCCGGAAGGCTTCGGTGGCAAAACGCGTGGCCCACGCCTGGTGGTCCTGGCTGGCCCCGATCCAGCCCCGGGCGTCGGTGGGCGTGTTGTACCACATGCGGTGGAAGCGGAACGTCTGGTTCATGGCGATCTTTTCGGGCGACCAGGGGGCGTTTTCGCCGGCCGGCCGCCAGTCGGGCGGGTAGTACCGCTGCATGGTGGCGTACGCGTCGAGCGCCTCCGAGCCGAATTCGCCGCAGGCGTAGTACCAGCCGGGCTTGACGGGCACCCAGTAGCCTTTGTGCATTTCGCCCAGCCCCAGCCCGTGGCCGTTGTACCAGCCGTTGTAGACGTGGTTGTCGGGCAGGCCGGGGGAAGGCGGGTCGTAGTCGCCGTCGCCGGCCTTGATCACCCGGTCGGGGTTGTTCATGAGGATGGCCTGGTCGGCGGCCCGGAAGAACTTTTCGTAGTCGGCGTAGCCCTCCAGGTGGCGCTGCGGGTTGCCTTCCCCGTTGGGAAACCGTTCGTTGATGTAGGTGACCAGCACGTTACAGGGGTGGCGCCGCACCAGCCGTTCCATCTCCTCGGCCTGCCGCACGGCTTCCAGCCACTGGTTGCGCCGGAGCACGCCGAACAGGGGCAGGTCGGTCTGGGTGAGCAGGCCCAGTTTGTCGCAGTATTCGTACACTTCCGGCTGCACCGGCAACTGGGTCATGCGGATGAAATTCATGTGGGTGAGCTTGGCCAGCAGGATGTCGTCCACGAGCCGCCCCCAGTCTTTCTTGATCACGCTCTGCTGGAACGCGCCCATCGTGTTGGCGCCGCGCAGGCGGATGGGTTTGCCGTTCAGGTACATCATGCCTTTGGGCACGCTGAGGGTGTCCATCCGGAACGAACGCATCCCGAAGTGCTGCCGCCGGGTGTCGGTCACGCGGCCCGCCTCGTCGAGCAACGCCAGCTGGAGCTGGTAGAGCCACGGGTGGTCGGGGTGCCAGCGCCGGGCCCCCGGCACGCGGACGGTAAACCGCAGGAAGTTGACGCCGTGGCCCATCTTGAGCACGGTGCGCTGGTTGTCGGTGGGCTTGGCCAGGTCGCCCACGCCGGGCACGTGCACCGACACGGGGTGGTACACGGCGTTTTCGTACACGGTCTCCCTGAAGTTTTGCCCGTACACCGCGTGCCGGACGCTTACGGTTTGCTCCTCCCGCCCCGTGTTGTTCACTTCGAGCCACACTTCGGCGCTGTCACTCTCGCCCAGCGGACGCACGAACACGTCGTTCAGGTGCAGGGGGCGCCGCGCCTCCACGGTCACGGCCTGGTAAATGCCCATGCCGGGCGGGGAGTGGTGCCAGCCGAGCAGCGGGTCGTCGTAGCCGGGGCCGGTGGCGGCGTAGATCTTGTCGCCGTTGAACTTGCGGCCGTCGTCGCCCACGTGGCCCCCCATCGGGTAGTCGTTCTCCACCTTGATGAGCAGGGTGTTGTCGCCCTTCCTGACCAGGCGCGTCACGTCAAATTCAAACGGGGCGAAGATGCCCTCGTGCGAACCGGTGTAGTAGCCGTTCACGAACACGTGGGCCTTGTAATCCACGCCTTTGCACCGGACGAACACGGCGCCCAGGCCGAGCATCGCCTCACTCACCGGGAAGGTGGTGCGGTAGTACGTAACGGCTTTCCCCAGCGGCGGGCCGTAGTGCGGCAACTGCACCTGTTCCCAGGCGCCTTCCCCGGAGAGGACGCCGGTAAAATTCCCGAGGTCCTCCTCCGTTTCCTTGCGCCAATTGAACGCGGTCAGTTCCTGCGCGAACCGTTCGGAGGCGAGGGCAGGGGCCAGGTCTTGCAGGAAGGGCTGGTGCTTTTGCCGCAGGGTTGACAGTTCCTGCGCCAGTTCTTCGGGCGTGTCGAGGCGGTTCATCGGCCGGAAAGCGGCCTTGGGCTGGTGGGTAACCGGCAGGCGTTTGTCGGGAAGGTCCGGGGGCTGCGGCGTGTAGAGCAGGTGCAGCCGCACGGCGGAGGCTTTGGTGCCGATTTCGGCCATCCGGTCCGTTTGCGGCGCTGCCGGTTGCTGCGCCGCGGCGTAGGCGGAACCCAGCAAGCCCAGCAGGACGGCGGCCGTTTTGGTAAAGGGGAATCGTTGCATTTAGCGTACTTCTCGGTAATTGGTTTAGAATAAGCTCAGTTGCCAGCCCCGTGTCCATCAGATTATTATAATTCTCTGGACTTTTTCTGCCGTGGTCAATGAGACACTGATCACGGCAGCAACGTCAATGACAAGGCCCGGAACCACGCTTACAAAGGCCCGCACGCCGCTGTCAGTGAGACCTGACATACATGATCAGCGTTCAACACTGAACGCGACTGGTTCAAGCGTCCACGCTTGAACCCTTGCCCTGCCCTTCCACACATCTCCGCATTCGATGAGCCCCTTCCCCAAGCGTCCACGCTTGGTCATTATATCTACCTGCCGAGCACAACTCCAATCGGCAAGCGTGGACGCTTGTCTGCGTACCCATCGGCTGCACTTGCTTCAACTGGTGCGCGGGGTTCAAGCGTGGACGCTCCAACCAGTCCCGTTCAGTGTCCAACGTTAATTACATACGCTCACTGACGGCTTTAGAATACTTTTTGAGCAAGTCCTGATCCCAGCAACGCACCACTCCCCGCGTCAGGGGAGGGGTTTGCCGACGAGCAGGATTTGGGCCGGCATCCACCAGGCCGGTTCGTATTCCGCGCCCAGCGGCGTTCCCGGCGCCTTTTCCAGGATCGCCGCCTTGTCGGGCCGTTCGGCGTCCACGCGGAACGTGACCGTATGCGCCCCGTCGGGCAGTTCGTCGAGCAGGAAGTAGTGCAGCCGGTAGAACGTGCAGTACTTGTCGAAGCGCAGCAGAGGTACCACCGGCTGGTCGTCTACCTGCACCAAAATGCGGCCCGTCGGGGGACCAATCAAATCATAGATGCCGATGCGCGTGCCCCGGAACCGCACGGTCAGCGCCGCCCCGCCCCCGCCCGAACGCCACACCACCGGCATCCGGGCGGCGTGTTTGCGGACCAGCGAATCGGTGCCCGGGGTCAGCCGCGCCCAATCACCCGTGAGGGCGGGTTGTTCGATGGGAAGGGTCTGGGCGTTTTCCCAGTTGTTGGCGTGCAGCGGACGCGGCAGTTTGCGCGGCGCCCGACCGCTTCGCAACAGTTCCGGAAACCGGCGCGCCACCACTTCCGCGTACACCGCGTGGCCGTCCTTCAGCGGGTGCACGCCGTCTTCGGTAAACAATATTTTGCCCGGTGCTGCCTCGGCCTGCTTCCCCTTGAAAACCAGCTTTCCCTCGCGTTCCAGTCCGGACACGGCCGGGCCAAAATGGAGGCTGGGAATGCCGTAGTGTTCGGCCACCTTTTCCATGGCGGCAATGGGCGGGGCGTATTGCCCCCGCTCCACGAAGGGTTTGGAGTCGAAAGAAAGCGTGTACACGAAGCAGATGTCCGCCCGGGGCAGTGCACGCCGGGTCTGCCGGACGATGCCTTCCACCGATTGCTCCACTTCGGGCGGATTGCGTTTGTAATCGTTGACGGCGAACTCGACGAAAACCAGGTCCGGACGACTGCGCAACACGTCGCCGGCCAGCCGGAAGGCGCCCAGGTCGGAGCCGGTTCCGCCCACCCCGGCGTTGATGTGCGTCACCGGGTTGCGCGGATGCTGGCCGGCAATGCGCGCCAGGCTCTGTTCCCGCCAGCCGTTGTCGGCCTGCGTGATGCTGCCGCCCAGGTAGGCAATGCGCAGCGTATCGCCGGCACGGGCCAGAATCGCCGCCACGCCGGGCAGCCCGGCGCGGGTCTTGATTTCCGGGATTGCCGGAGCGGCCTGCGCCAAACTCGGGGGTGTGCGTATGACCAGCAGCAACAGGGCGGAGAGCACCCCCGCGGCTGCGGTGAATTTTGGGGACGGCATGGGGTTCATTGCTGGTTGATTTTTAAAGGAATAGGTTGTTTGATAACCCTTCACCACCCCTGCCCCCTCCTTGAAAAAAGGAGGGGAACTCGGCCAATCGGCTGCGTCAGCAAGATGCGTACCCGATACGATACTTTCCCTCCAGCCGCAGCCGAGGGGCACAGTTCCTCTTCTTTTTTCAAGGAGGGGACAGGGGTGGTTTTTTCTATCAACCGATTCATCATCAAAAACAAACGTGTCTGAAAAATGCGTTTACCGGGGCCGGCCGGGACTCACTGGAAGACGACCCGCGACCCGAAGGGTTCCAGGTGTACCGTGCCGCCCAGCGGTTTCCCGTCCAGGTCCAGCCCTTCGGCGGGCACCTCGCAGTCCTGATCGGAAGCGTTGACCAGCAATTTGGCCGTGCGGGTCCGGGCCCAGTCGGTGGCGGCCGAAACGAAGCGGCTGCCGGCATCCTGCCCGGTCAGCTTTTGCCACTGGGGCAGCGGCAGGAGCAACTTGACGTTCTGGGGCACCTGCTTGGTTTCGTAGTAAAAGGGCGTGGTGGTCGTCAGGTTCACGTACGTGTTGCGGTCAAACGTGCCGGCGTCCAGCGTCGGGCCGATGAAGTTGCGCAGGCTCACGGCGTGCTGGGCCGGGTGGGTACCCACGAACACGTTTTCCTCCACCACGTTGTCGCGGATTTTGCCCAGGTTGCCCCATTCGGCAAAGCCCAGCCCGTCGGAGCAGTCGAACACCGTGTTTTTGCGGAACGTATTGCGGAACGAAGCGTCGTTGTTGACCATGCCGCTGGAAGAAATGCCCGTCACCGTGTTTTCCTCCACCCGCACGTCGTGCGTATTGTTGTCGAGGTAAATGCCGAACACCAGGATGTCGTTGGCCGGCGTCGCCAGGTTGTCGCCCACGCCGTAGCGGATGATGTTGCGCCGGAACACGGAATGGTGCGTGACGCCCGGCGCCTGCGCGAAGCAGTAGAGGTTGGCCCCGTCGTTGAGCGTCAGGCCGCAATGCTCGATCAGGTTGTATTCCACCAGGTTGTGGTGCCCGTCCACGCGGATGCCGTTGTAGCCGACGCTGTCCACGCGGTTCCACCCCACGGTGTTGTGGTGGGAATAGGTGGTATCGGTTTGCTTTTTCCGTTCCACGTTGTGGACCAGGATGGCCGTCGCCCCGTTGACGCCCGTCCAGCCCTGGCCGCGTTCGAGCCCGATGCGGCGCAGTTCGTTGTGCGACACGTCCAGGCGCACCGGTTCGAGGGCGGCAATGCCCCGGCCCAGCACGTCGGCGAGGCGGTTGTGCCGCACGAAACAGTCCGTGGCGGCGCTGTCCAGCAGCACGCCCACCCCGTGAATCTGCCGGATGGCGTTGTGGGCCACGCCGACGTCCACCAGGCCGTGGCTGCCGCCGATGGCCGCCTTTTCGTATTTTTCGAATTGCAGGTGCGCCACCCGCACGTGGCGGGTGCCGGGGGCCAGCCACAGGCCGTAGGGGTGCAGCGAAACTTCCACCCGGGCGGTTTGCGGATCGGTTCCCGCAGGAAACTGCACCCGCAGGCGGCCCCGCTGCCAGTGCCATTCACCCGCCGAATCCAGCATCTGGGGCAGGCCCTCCAGGTAAAAGCCGTATCCCTTGCGGAAGTCATACACGCCGGTGCGCCCCTGCCGGGTGCGTTCCGCGAAGCTTTTTTCGATGTCGTAGCGTTCCTGCCGGGCCTGGACCAGCAGCCCCCGCGCGTACTGCCCCACCGTACGGGTTTCGTAGGCCCAGTCAATGGTGCGCAGGCGCAGCGTGGCCCCGTTCCAGTGGCCGTCGGGCTGGGTCAGGGCGGCACTGCGGATGGAGTCTTTGCCGAAACCCTGGTCAATCGTTAGAAAGCCGGTGTTGGGGTAGCGGGCCGGGGTGAAGCGCCGGCCGTTCACGAACAGTTCGTACACCCGTCCGGCCACCGGCGCCTCGTAGCGGCCGGGGCCGGCTCCCTGCCAGCTTCCCACCGGCACGGCCCCGGTAAGTACCGGAAGAGCTCCTTCCCCGTAGGCCGTGAACACGATCGGGGCCGCCGCGGTACCCGAGTGCCGCAGGGATACCGAACCCGGGAACGCGTCGCCGCGCCGGAAGAAAACCGTGTCGCCGGGCCGGAGGGTGGCTTTGGCGAGCCGGGCGAGGCTTTGCCAGGCGGTCCGGGGACTGGTGCCGCCCGCCCGGTCGCTGCCGCTGCCGGACAAGTAGTAGTTGCGGCCGTAGCCGGTGCCGGCCAGCGCCACCAGGAGCAGTACCGTTGCAACGCCCCGGGTGAGGCGGCGGGTACGCCGGGCGGCAATCACTTTTTGCAAAGGAACGATCGGTCTTAAATCATTTGAATGAGGAATGGACATTACCGGACCGGTGTGTTTTTGGTGATGAATGAGTTGGCAGGGAAAACCACCCCCGGCCCCTCCTTGCAAAAAGGAGGGGAGCCGTGCCCATGCGCCGCACTGACAGGGAAACGCGTCGGATCGGGTACGTCTTCTTGCCACGCAGCCGGTGGTTACGGTTCCCCTCATTTTTTCAAGGCTACGATTAGGACACTTTGTGGAACCTGCTCCAAAGACCATCCCGAGCCGTCATCCAGACACTGACGGCGGCAGACACTGACGGCGGCGTGCGGATCTTCATGGAGGTAGTCCCGTGCCGTTGTCGGTGTCTCTTGCTGCCGTGGTCAGTGTCTTCACTGACCACTTTTCGCACAATTTCACAAAGTGTCCTAATCGTAGCCTCCATCAAGGAGGGGACAGGGGTGGTCTGCTTCCGGGGGAAATGCATATTTCCGAAAATCAGGAAGATACAAGCCCCGTGCAAAGAGTAGGTTGCTGCGCCTACGCGTAAGCTCACGCCACCTCCAGCAACGCCGCTTCTTCCCGGACCTCATTCCCGCTGATCTCCTGGAGCACCTGGCGATGGATGACTTCCAGTCGCTCCAGTTCCCACGGTTTGAAAGGCGTCGCACCCCGCAACCGGTCCTGCAACCGCCGCGTGTGGAGGCGGCTGCCTCCGCCGTACAACTGCGCGGCTACGGCATTCAGATCTACGTAAGGGCTCATTAACCAGTTCATAGTAATTGATGTTCAATTGTTTCAGAATGTGGCCGAAGCTTTCCCGATTCTCCCGTCAGGCGGACCGGGGTCGTTTTTTTACCCATCCTACCGGGCCGCCGTCAGCCGGTAGGTTTTCCCGGCGGCAACGGCAAACGT
Organism: uncultured Cytophagales bacterium; assembly: GCA_902805615.1. Taxonomy (GTDB): domain Bacteria; phylum Bacteroidota; class Bacteroidia; order Cytophagales; family 172606-1; genus CADCTQ01. Next base: position 3,025 of record CADCTQ010000195.1, on the reverse strand, counting down.
GACCACGCCCTCCCCGGCGGGGCGGCTTTCCACCGTCTTTCCGTTCAGCGTCACCTGCACCGGCCCGTCGGCGCGCACCCGGCAGGTGCCGTTTCCGGAGGCGTGAACGTCGGCCTGCGCCAGCCGGCCGTCCCGCCATTGCAGGTCTACGGTATAGCCGCCCCGGCCCCGGAGTCCCTGCACCCGGCCGCTTGCCCACTGCGGGGGCAATGCCGGCAGCAGGGAAAGTTCGTCTTCGTGGCTTTGCAGGAGCATTTCGGCCACCCCGGCGGCCCCGCTGAAGTTGGCGTCAATCTGGAAGGGCGGATGGTCCCCGAACAGGTTGGGCAGCAGGAAATTGGCCAGCAGCGCCTGGTGGTGCTTGTACGCCTCCTGCTTGTCCAGGAGCCGGGCGTAGAACAGCGTGAGCCACGACCGGCTCCAGCCCGTGCCGCCGCCGCTGCTGAAGCCGATCCCGCCGGTGTTCAGTCGCCCTTCCAGCGATTTGCGGGCGGCCTGGACGAGTTCCGGCGAGCGGCGGGGCGAAATCTGGTTGGCGGGGTACAGGCCGTACAGGTGCGACATGTGCCGGTGGCCCGGCTCGGGTTCGGCGTAATCTTCCATCCACTCCTGGATGCGGCCCGTGTTGGGACTGACCTGCACCGGGGCCAGCCGCGCGAGGGCTTTTTCCAGTTCCGCCTTGAAGGCGGCATCAAACGGCTGGTCCTTGCCCAGCACCGCAATGGCTTCCAGGCAGTGGGTGAACAGTTCGCGGGTGATCTGCAAATCCATGGTGGCCCCGTAGGTGAACATGGATTCGGTGCCGTCGGCCTTGCGGAACCGGTTTTCGGGCGAATGGGACGGGTTGGTGACCAGCTTGCCGGCCATCGGCAGGCCCGCCGGCACTTCCACCAGGAAATCGAGCATGAATTCGGCGGCCCCTTTCATGAGCGGGTAGCCCCGTTCCCGGAGAAACCTGGCGTCGCGGCTGTAGAGAAAATGTTCCCAGGGATGGCGGGCCAGCCACGCCCCGCCCACCGGCCACACACCGTGCACCCCGTCGGCGGGCGGCGTGTACCAGAACAGGTCCGTCAGGTGGTGCACCACCCAGCCCCGGGCGCCGTAGTGGACTTTGGCGGTCCTGGCCCCGTGCACGGCCAGCGAATCCATCAGCGCAAACAGCGGCAGGTGGCATTCGGGCAGGCTCGCCACCTCGGCGGGCCAATAGTTCATTTGCAGGTTGATGTTGGTGTGGTAATCCGATTGCCAGGGCGCTACCATCCGGTCATTCCAGATACCCTGCAGGTTGGCCGGCAGGTCGCCGGGCCGGGAACAGGCAATGAGCAGGTAACGGCCGTACCCGAAATGCAGCGCGGAAAGGTAGTCGTCAGTCCCGCCGGCCCGCACCTTTTCGAGCCGTTCCGCGGTGGAGAGGGCGAAGGGGTCGGCGGCTGCGCCCAGTTGCAGGGCCACGCGGCCAAACAGCGCCTGGTGGTCGCGGATGTGCGCCTGCCGGAGGACTCCGTAGCTTTTGGCCGCGGCCCGTTCCAGCCCTTCGCGACCCACCCGTTCGGGGTCTTTGCCGCCGTAGCTGGTGGCCGCACCCACCAGCAGCAGCACCTCGTCGGCACCGGTGATCGTAATCACGCCGTCCTGGTTGCCAACGCGGCCCCCTTTGGCCACAGCCTGCACGCCTCCCGTAAAGCGGATGCCGGTTTTGCGGCCCGTCGGGTCCACCGCCGGGGTTTGTCCTTGCAGCAGCAGGCGGTTGGTCCCCTTTACACTGGCGACCGAATGGTCGTTGCCTTCGCGGGTGAGCGAAATGCGGGCCGTAATGCTACGGGGCTTGTCGGCGGCCAGCCGCACGACAATCACGCCATCGGGGTGGGACGCGAACACTTCGCGGCGGTAGCCAATACCGGCCGCTTTGAACCGCACCCGGGCGAGGGCCGAATCCAGGCTCAAGTCGCGGGAGTACCCCGACACATTTTCGGGCAAACCCGGAAACTCGATGAACAGGTCGCCCAGGGGCTGGAAGGACTTCACCCGGCTGGTGGGTACGCCCATTAGCGATTGGGCCGCCAGTTGGGTGGCTTCTTCGTTTTTGCCCGCAAAAATGAGCCGCCGGACTTCCGGCAGCGCTTTCAAGGCTTCGGGGTTGTTGCGGTCGGATTGGTAGCCATCCCATACGCTTTCCTCGTTGAGCTGAATGCGTTCCCGGCGGGTGCCGCCAAACACCATGGCCCCCATCCGGCCGTTGCCGACGGGCAGGGCCTCTACCCAGCCCTGGCGCGGCCCCGGCGGCTTCTGGCCGTAGGGCTGGCCCTCGGGTTGCCACGCCGGCTGGCGGTACCAGAGCACCTGGGGAACGGGTGCGGTGCGGTTGGTGCGGTTTGGTTGGAAGCCGTGCGCCGGCAGTGTACTTGCCCCCAGCAGGAGCGCAAAGAAAAAGGTCAATCGTTTACTCATTTCCGGTTTTTTTGAAGGGTTGCTTTCGAGGGGCCCATGACCCCGGCTTCGTAGAGTGCCGGCAGCCCCAGCAGGCCGCCCCAGTGGTAAAAAGAGTCGCTGCGGTTGAGCGGGTCGCCGGCGTCGATGCCGTTGCCGGTGACGGCGTTGTAGTTCTCGTGCACCATGCCTGTCTTGCGGAAGGTGTTCAGCAGCAGGGCATTCCCGTTGCTGGCGAGGTGTTGGCGGGCTTCCGGCAGGGCGTAATTGCGCAGGCCCAGGTACACCAGGAAGTGGAGCGGCCCCCAGATGCGGCCCCGCCAGTAGTCTTGTTCGGGGTAGGCCGGGTCGTTGCGCGGGGCCGAGGGCAGCACCCATTCCCCGCCGAATTCTTTCGCGTTGAAGTAGTGTTCCTTCATCATGCGGGCGGCTTGCTGCGGCGTGGCGACCCCGGCCAGCAGCGGGTAGAAGTTGGTGGGGGAGATGCGGGGGTTGGGCGCTCCCGTGTCGGTGCGGCGGTTGAGGAAAATGCCCGCCTTTTCGTCCCACAGCCCTTTGAGCGCCGCGGCGTACCGGGCGGACCGCTCCTTCAGTTCGG
>CADCTQ010000194.1:8415-17059 GCA_902805615.1 uncultured Cytophagales bacterium | reverse complement strand
CGGGGAACTGGATTTTGCCGAAGGGTATTTTTTGCCATAGCAGAACACTAATGACCAAATCTAAGCATTCTGCTTTACAATTGCCTGATTAATCTCTTTTATTAGCGCCGGACCTTCGTAAACGAAGCCGGTGTACAATTGCACCAAAGAAGCACCGGCTTGGATTTTTTGCAGGGCGTCTTCGGCCGATCCGATGCCGCCGATGCCGATGATGGGGAACCGTCCGCCCGACTGCTGGTGCAGGTACCGGATCACTTCGGTGGAACGCTGCTTGAGGGGCTGGCCGCTCAGGCCGCCGGGGCCCAGCGATTCGACGGCCGACGCGGAAGTTTGCAGCCCGGTCCGGCTGATGGTGGTGTTGGCGGCAATCACGCCGCTGATGCCGGTCTCCTGCACGATCCCGATGATGTCGTCGAGCTGGCTGTCGGTGAGGTCGGGGGCGATCTTGAGCAGGATGGGTTTGGGATTGCGTTTGGCCTGGTTGCGGGCTTGCAGCGTTTGCAGAATGTGGGTCAGCGGTCCCTTTTCCTGCAACTCGCGCAGGTTGGGGGTGTTGGGCGAACTCACGTTCACCACGAAGTAATCCACCACGTCGAACAGGCCGTCGAAGCAGGTGACGTAGTCCTTGACGGCGTTCTCGTTGGGCGTAAACTTGTTCTTGCCGATGTTGCCCCCGATGATGATGTTGGTGTGGCACTGCCGCAGCCGGCGGGCCACTTCGGTGACGCCGTCATTGTTGAAGCCCATCCGGTTGATGAGGGCCTTGTCTTTGGGCAACCGGAACAGGCGGGGCTTGTCGTTGCCGCTCTGCGCCTGCGGCGTGACGGTGCCTACCTCGATGAAGCCAAAGCCCATGTGGGCCAGTTCCTCCACGAGTTCGGCGTTTTTGTCGAGGCCGGCGCCCAGCCCCACCGGGTTTTTGAAGTTCAGGCCGAACACCTGCCGCCGGAGGGCGGGGTGGTCTACCGTGTACAAGGCTTTGCAGAGGGAAGCGACGAAGGGAAGCCGGAACAGCGACTTGATGCGGGTAAAAACGAGGTGGTGGGCTTTTTCGGCGTCTAGTTGAAACAGCAGCGGTTTCAGGAGCAGCTTGTACATGCGGCAAAGATAGGAATTATCCTACGCACGCCGTAGCTGCCGGCCCGAAACGCCGGCTGCCGTTACGACACGGGCTGCATGGCTTTTCCCGCCTTGGTGAGCCATTCGGCCAGCTTGGTAAGCCGCGTGGCAATGGGGCCTTCGGCCAGCGAAGTGGTCTGGCGGGTGAGGTCGCCGAGCCGGATCATCACGTTGCCGATGGCCGGGCCGTCGAGTTTGCTGGCGGTCAGCAGGCCCAGGAGCGTCTTGAGTTCGTTCTCCACGCCCTGCAATTCGGGGCGGCCGTCGGCTTTGATGGTGCCCATCCAGGCCGAAACGCTGGATACGGCCGACTCGGTATCTACGCCCGTGGGCAAGCCTTCCAGGTAGGTAATGGTTGCGTCGAGGGTTTCCGCCTGCACGGAGGAAGAAGATGATGCCTGATTCATAGGATGAGGGATTGAATGGAACCACGTGGTATCCGCCGTACGTGTACGACGGGGAACGATTTTGGTTCGGGCGCCGCGCGGATTTGCCCGCGGCGGGCATTCCGTAAAGGCGTAATGCTTATTTTAGCGCGTCAAATACCCCTACCCTAAAGGGTGAGGGGCTTGTTCCTAACCCGCAAGGGCTGAAACGATAGGCTGTTTGACAATAGGCAGCCCCAAAAGTCTGATGTTAAGTGCCGCATTTATGTCGGCATTGTTTGAGTAACCACAAGAAACGCATTCAAAATGGGATTGAGATTTACGATTCGCTTTTTCAATATACCCGCAGCAATAGCAACGCTGGCTGGTATACTGTGGCTGAATCGTGACCAGTTCTACCCCGTAGCGTTTAGCCTTGTAGGTGAGAAAAAGGCGAAGCTGAGAAAATGCCCAATTGGAATGTTTAGCTCTTTGGGTTTTGCGAAGCCGTTTCTTTTCCCCTTTACGAATGCCCGTCAGGGATTCGATACTCAAAGCGGATTTTTGTGCCTTAGCTTTCAGAACCAGTTTCTTAGAGATTACGTGATTGGTGTCAGCCTGGAATTTAGCTTGTTTGCGGGAGAGTTTTTTAAGGTGTCGTTTGGCCGATTTGGTGCCGCAGCTTTGCAAAGCTGCCCGAAGTTTACCGTACCGCTTTCTGGTGTTTTCGACGGCTTCTCCCGAAAAGGATTCACCCGAAGAATCGGTAGCCAACTTGACAATGCCCAGGTCTACCCCGAGCACGTCCTTCACGTCCTCCAGGGTTGGTTCTTCCACGATACAGGTGGCATTGACCAGAAATTTGCCCTTCACCAGGCAAAGGTCGGATTCTCCCTGTTGGGTCTGGAGCAACTGCCGCTGCCTCTCACCGCACACGAAGGCAATCTTCTGCCGACCCTCAAGGGTCCAGATGGATACCAGGCTTTTTGCAATGTTGAAAGTGATTACCCGACTGTCATAAGTGAGGGCTCCGAGTGGTTTGAAGGTGGGCTGAACTTGCTTATCCAGCTTATAGGCATCGGCCACTTTGGCAAGGCAACCAACGATAATCTGACTACTCAACTCAAAGCGTTCCTTGCAGGCATAGTAAGCCAGTTTGTGAAGGGCATACTGCCCGAATGTTTTCTTCTCCCAAGCTACTTCGGAAAGGTAATTGCACGCCTGGTTGGCCAGCAGCATCGTTTTTTCGAGTGCTTGGGCTTGCTCAGGCGTGGGCAGAAGTTTGATTTGGGCAGTCAGCTTCACACTTCAATATGCGCTTTTTCTTCAACACTTGAATATTTAATCTATGTTGTACCCATAGGAGTTGCGCAAAGCGAACGGATGTGCTTCGCCATCCGCCGCGCATTCCTCCCCGAGGCTAAAGCCATCGGGGTTTCCTGCGCCTAATTTTATGAAAATATTCCTGATCGGTATGCCCGGCTCGGGCAAAAGCACCCTGGGCCGGTCGGTGGCCCGGCGGCTGGGCTACGCGTTTGAGGACCTGGATGCACTCATCACGGCGCAGGAGGGCATGTCCATTCCTGACATTTTCAAGGCGCGGGGGGAGGAATACTTCCGGCAGGCCGAACAGACGGCCCTGCACGGCACCGGACCGCTGGACCGGGTGGTGATTGCCACCGGCGGCGGCACGCCCTGCTTTTTCGACAACATGGCCTGGATGAAAAGCCACGGCATTGCCGTGTGGCTCGACGTGTCGCCGGGCACCATTGCGGGCCGCATGAACCGCAACGCCGAAGCCAGCCGGCAACGGCCCTTGTTTGCGGGCAAAAGCAAGGCGGAGATCGCCGCTACCCTCGCCGACATGCACCGCAAAAGGCTGCCCTTTTACCAACAGGCCCAGGTACGGGTGCGGGAAAACGAGGCGCGGCCCAACCAGGTGGTGCAAAAAATAAAAGACCTCGCCGGGTAAACGCCGGCGAGGTCCTGAAGTACGTTCCTTTCTTCCCCGAAAAAAACGTTCCGGGGGTATGCTCCCAAGGTCTAGAAGAAGGTGCCGAATGACACGACGGCATTGGTGAACGCGTTGCGAACCGTTGCCGAAGGTTCCTTTGACCGGTCATCCAGGGGATAGGGCATGTAACCCGAGTTGTACCGGCTGTGCACTACCCCTAAGTCTACGTAAAAGCTCGGGAGCCGTACGCCTACCCCGCCCGTGAATGCCAGCCGCGTGCGGTCCAGGTTGTCGTTGGTTCCGTCGTACGGATCGCCGAAGTAGGCAAATCCGCCCCGCACGCGGTAGATGTCCTGGCGGTATTCGCCGCCTACTCTGACGTTGACCGTAGGCTGGTAGTTGTTGCGGATGTCGGAATTATAGCCGGCATCCAACTCTCTGCCCAGTTTGGCGTCGTTGTAAGCGATGTATTCCACGTCGCCCGAGAGGAAGCCGCTTTTGCCCAGGAAGAAGGCCACGCCGCCCGAGGCTTTGAAAGGCGTGGTCAGCGTGTAATTGAAGTCGGTGGGCACGGTTTCGAGCTGGATGTTGGGCACCCCACCGCTCAGGCTGCGATCCCTGATTTCCGTGTACAGCGTCGTGTTTGATTCTTCCAGAATCCGGTAGTAGGTCGGCGTGGTGGCCGAAACCCCGAAGCGCACGAAATCACTGGGGCGGTATATGATCCCGAGCGTACCGTTGAAGCCGGTTCCGGATGCGTCGTAGAAGTCCGTCAGGGTGAAGTTGTTGATCCGCTGGAAGTCGCTTTCGAGCACCGTTTCCGTAAAAGCTTTTTCGGAGCTGTACCGCAGCCGGGCAATGCCCAGCGACGCACCGAAGTACAGTTTGTCGTTCAGGTTGCCGCCGTAACTGAAGTTCCACTGGTAGTGGCCCCCGGTCGTCCGGACGGTTTCGCGCTGGTCTACGCGGAACAAGTCCCCCACGCCGCTGATGTAGTAGTTCTCCGGGTCCGGCCGGCCGTCGCCGTCATCGTCCAGGGGGTCAATGAGAAAGCCCAGGTAGGCCAGTTGCGCCAGGGTTACGTCGCTGGTTAAGCCCGCGTTGCTGAGATCAGCGGGGATGTCCAGGCCGATTCGGTCTTCATCCACCTGGAGTTCCGCTTCCGTAATGTCCAGTTCATCGGTTTGCTCCACCAGGAAGTTGGTGAGGGAAGTCTGGTTGTTGACGCCCTGGTACGTGAATTGGTTCTGGAAATTGTTGAGCCGGGAGAAACTGATGCCGAACGAGCCGCCGCGCCAGGCGCTGCCCGTCACGCCTGCTTTGGGGGAAGCAAACACAATGCCCATGTTGGCAATGTTGAAGTTGGACTTGCCGTCCTGGTTGGAGTTGCCAAGGTAGTCGGCGCGGGTATTGGCAAACCCCAGGGCCGGGGAAATGCTCCATTCTGATTTGCGGAAGAACCCTAATCCGGCGGGATTGCCGGCCACGGAAGATACATCGGCGCCTAGTGCCGTGTTAACGCCTCCCATTGCCTGAAACCGGGCAGAGCCGAACACTGAAGACTGGGAGTATCTCAGTGCATCCTCTGCATATTGGCCGTACGCGGCCAGCACGGGAGAAAGAATCCCCGTGAGTAGAAGAATATACTTGAATTGCATGGTTGGAAAGGTTTATAAATAGAAACTTCGGCTGCCGAGTAGTTTCTGCTAAACAACAGCCGAAGCTTTTAACGTTGGAGCGGACTAGTTCCGTCCCCTGGCCCTTGAGCCACCGGAAGAACCGCCACTGCTGCTGGGGCTCGGCGAACTGGCCGGGGCGGAACCACCGGAGTAACTGCTGCCGCTCGAACGGCCGGAGTTGTAGCCGCCGGAACTACCGGAGTTGTAACCACCATCCGAGTTGCTGCGCGAGGGACGGCTGTATTCGTAGCTGCCGCCGTTGCTGCGGGGGGCGCTGTACGTCGGCTGGCTCGGCTGGCTGGGCGCCCCGCTGTTGCGGTTGCTGTTGTAGTAATCGGAGCTTCTCTGGTTGCCGCCAGTGGAGTAATCACTGCCTTGCGGACGCGTCGGGCGGGGCGCAGAATACACTTCGCGGCTCCGGCTGTCACCGGCAGGGGCCGTCGGACGGGTCGTGATCACGTCGGGATTGGTGTTGACGTCCGTTCTGCCGGAGCGGTACCCTTCGCGCGGGGTGCCGGGGGTTGTTCCGTAAGGATCACCCTCCACGCTTCTGGGCGAACGGGCACGGGTCGGGCGGGTCACCTGGGTATCGTCACCCTCCTGGCTGAGCCGGCCGCCGTTGTTGTTGCGGTCGCGGGGCGAATTGTCGAGCCGGTCGTTTACGCGGTCGGCGCTGCGGCTGCCGCGGGGACCGAAGTTACGGGTGGCCGTATTGTCGCCGTTGTTGTTGATGATGTACGTGTTGCCGCCACCGTACCAGGGCCGGTTCCAGCCGCCGCCGTACCAGTTGTTGTACACCGGGCCGTAGGCAAAGCCGCCACCCCAGAAGGGATCGTAGCCCCACGAGTTCCAGGCATTGTACCCCCACGGGCCGGCATTCCAGTACGGATCGGCGCCCCACGCATTCCAGCCCCAGGGCCGTCCCCAGGTGTTATACGAAATGCTGATGCTTACGCCCGGCCGGAAACCCCAGTAGGGGCGATTGGAAAAGAACGGGTCGTAGTAGAACGAGGAGTACGCGTTGCGGGCGTGGAAGGAATCGTAGCCGTACGGGCTGAAGAACGGGTCGTAGTACGCCGGTGAGCTGTATACCCCGCCGGCGGCCACGCTCGGACGGATGCTGCCGAAACGGCGGCGGTCGGCGTAGCTTTCGTCGTAATACGTGTCGCTGGCATTGTAGGCATCGGCGTTGCGGTCTTTCTGCCGCCGGTTGTCGGTCGCTACGTAGTCGGGATTGGCGTTTTGCTGGGCACTGGCGTCCTCAACCCGATCCATTTGGTCGTACTGCACGGAGGAAGAAGATGCCGAAGCCGTCAGCGCCTGTTCGCGGTCTTTGCTGGTGAAATACAGGTCATCGTATTCGCCCTGCGTCTGCTGGGCTACTTTGGTACTCGTACAACTCCACAAGCCCGCTACTAAAGCAAGTGCTGCGTATTTGGTCAAGGCTTTCATGTTTTAAGAGAGTTAAAAGTAAAACGGCGTAACGGCTTACTGTCTAATTATACGGGCCGGGCTGCAAATAGATGGAACCGGTTGTTCATTTAAATTCTATCTTTGCCGCACTTCCCATGCTTAAAACGTATTCCGGCGCGGAAAATTCAATCGTGCTAAACTAAGTATTAAACGCATGATTTGGAAAACAAAATCCGTACCGGAAACCGGCCGCCGGAATTTATTTTTTAACATATTTTAACGCAGCCCGCCGGGAGAGGCCGGAAGCCCCGAACGTGGGGACGGTCCCGCGCTTCCCGGTAAGTTACAGTTTTATAATCAATTGTTTCCATTTGTAACCTTCTAATTTAAAGCGACTGTTGCCATGAGTAAAGGATTGCCCAAACGCAGCGAAGACTATTCAGCCTGGTACAACGAACTGGTAAAAAAGGCCGATCTGGCGGAGAACTCGTCGGTGCGGGGCTGCATGGTCATCAAACCGTACGGTTTTTCGATCTGGGAAAAAATGCAGGCGGCCCTCGACAAAATGTTCAAGGACACCGGCCACTCCAACGCGTACTTCCCCATCTTCGTGCCCAAGCACCTGTTTGAAGCCGAGGAAAAGAACGCCGAAGGCTTCGCCAAAGAATGCGCCGTGGTCACGCACTACCGCCTGAAGGCCGACCCGGACAAAAAAGGAAAGCTGATGGTGGACCCGGAGGCGAAGCTGGAAGAAGAACTCGTGATCCGCCCCACCAGCGAGGCAGTCATCTGGAGTACGTACAAAAACTGGATACAATCGTACCGCGACCTGCCGATCCTGGTCAACCAGTGGGCCAACGTGGTCCGGTGGGAGATGCGCACCCGGCTGTTTCTGCGCACGGCCGAATTCCTCTGGCAGGAAGGCCACACGGCGCACGCCACGGCCGCCGAAGCGGTTGCCGAAACCAGGCAGATGCTGGAGGTGTACGCCACCTTCGCCGAAGAGTTCATCGCCCTGCCGGTGATCCGCGGGGTGAAGACGCCCAACGAACGCTTTGCCGGCGCCGAAGATACCTACTGCATCGAAGCCCTCATGCAGGACGGCAAGGCCCTCCAGGCGGGTACGTCGCACTTTCTGGGGCAGAACTTCGCCAAGGCGTTCGACGTGCAGTTTGCCGGCAAGGAAGGCAAACTCGAGTACGTGTGGGGTACGTCGTGGGGCGTAAGCACCCGGCTCATCGGCGCCCTCATCATGGCCCACTCCGACGACGAGGGGCTGGTGCTGCCGCCCAAACTGGCGCCCATCCAGGTGGTGATCGTGCCCATCTTCCGCAACGAAGACCAACTGAACGCCGTGTCGGCCAAGATCGAACCGCTGGTCAAAGAACTGCGGGCCAAGGGCATCTCCGTCAAGTTCGACACCCGCGACACGCAGACGCCCGGCTGGAAATTCGCCGAATACGAACTCAAAGGGGTGCCGGTGCGGCTGGCCGTCGGTCCCCGCGACCTTGACAACAACACGGTGGAACTGGCCCGGCGCGATACCAAGGAGAAAAAGGTGTACAGCCTCGACAACCTGGCCGGCCACATCGAAACCCTGCTGGAGGACATTCAGCGGAGCATCTACCAGAAAGCCCTGACCTTCCGCCAGGCCAACACCACGCAGGTAGACGACTACGCGACGTTCAGGGAGGTGCTCGACGGCAAGGGCGGCTTCATTGCGGCCCACTGGGACGGCACGCCCGAAACGGAGGAAAAGATCAAGGACGAAACCAAGGCCACGATCCGCTGCATCCCGCTGGACGCCCCCGAAGAGGCCGGCCAGTGCATCTACACCGGCAAGCCCTCCAGCCGCCGGGTGATCTTCGCGAGAGCATATTAAAGGCTGGTTGATGCGTTCATGCGTGGATGCGTTCAAAAGGATGCCACAGCGGATGGTTTACCTTTGGGCTCATCCGCTCATGAACGCATCAACCTTAAACTTACCCCTATGGAATGGCTCACGTTGGTTTTGCTGCTGCTGTTCGCCCTGGCGCTGATCGTGGTGGAAATCATTTTCATTCCGGGCACCAGCCTGTTCGGGCTGGCGGGCTTTATCCTCGCCATCATCGGCT
>CADCTQ010000194.1:0-8315 GCA_902805615.1 uncultured Cytophagales bacterium | reverse complement strand
CCTATGGAATGGCTCACGTTGGTTTTGCTGCTGCTGTTCGCCCTGGCGCTGATCGTGGTGGAAATCATTTTCATTCCGGGCACCAGCCTGTTCGGGCTGGCGGGCTTTATCCTCGCCATCATCGGCTTCTGGATCGGCTTTAGTTCGCTGGGCACGGTTGCCGGCTTCAGCGTGGTGGCGGGGTTCCTGGTGGTGGCCGGCGTTACCATTTACTACAGCCTTAAGAAAAGGGCCTGGGAGCGGTTTGCCCTCAATACCAGGATCACCGGCCGGGTGAACGACGAACGGCGGTTCCCCTTGCACGTGGGCGAAACCGGGCACACCCTTTCGGCGCTACGCCCCGCCGGCAAGGCCGAGTTCGGCAACCACGTGGTGGAAGTACACACGCTGGGCAACTTCGTGGACGAGGGCCGGCCCGTACGGGTGATCCGCATTGACCACAACAAAGTATTCGTGGAAACGGCCGGGGCTGATTGAGCGGAATGGCGTACCTTGGCGAGTCGCTTGAAGCTTTTGGCGGTATTGCGTATTTTTCCGCCAATCCGTAGCATCGTTTCCCCAATTCACATCTCTTCACGCCATTTCCTGAGCAATCTATGGAAGGTATAACGTTTCTCGTGGTGATCGTGCTGGCGATCATTGCGTTCTTTGTGTTCCTGTACTTCGTGCCCGTCAACCTGTGGATCACGGCCATCTTCTCGGGGGTGCGCGTGAGCCTGTTCGAACTCATCTTCATGCGCATCCGCAAGGTGCCGCCCAGCCTGATCGTGCAATCCATGATTACGTCCACCAAGGCGGGCCTCAACCTCACCACCGCCGACCTGGAAACGCACTACCTGGCCGGGGGCCACGTGCCTTCGGTCATCAAAGCCCTCATTTCGGCCGACAAAGCCAACATCAACCTCTCCTTCAAGCAGGCCGCCGCCATTGACCTGGCCGGCCGCGACGTGTTCGAAGCGGTGCAGATTTCGGTAAACCCCCGGGTAATCAACACGCCCAACGTGGCGGCCGTGGCCCAGGACGGCATCCAGCTTATTGCCAAGGCCCGCGTGACGGTGCGGGTGAACATTGCCCAACTGGTGGGCGGGGCCGGCGAAGAAACCATCCTGGCCCGGGTAGGGGAGGGGATCGTTACGTCCATCGGCTCTTCCAAGTCGCACAAGGACGTGCTCGAAAACCCGGACATGATCTCGCGCCTGGTGTTGCAGAAGGGCCTCGACGCGGGCACGGCCTACGAGATTCTTTCCATTGACATTGCCGACATTGACGTGGGGGCCAACATCGGGGCCAAACTCCAGATTGACCAGGCCAACGCCGACCTGAAAGTAGCCGAGGCCAAGGCCGAAGAACGCCGGGCCATGGCCGTAGCCGTGGAGCAGGAAAACCGCGCCAAAGCGCAGGACGCCCGGGCCCGGGTGATCGAGGCCGAAGCCGAAGTGCCCCGCGCCCTGGCCGAAGCCTTCCGCAGCGGCAACCTGGGCATCATGGACTACTACCGGATGCAAAACCTGCAAGCCGACACCGACATGCGCAACAACATCGCCGCCGGCGGCCAGGGCCAGGAAACGAAGAAAAGCTAGAAATAAAGGAGACAGGAGACCGGAGGAAAGGAGACGGGAGGAGGAGTACCGGTACTTTGGCGGGGATTCGGGCTGGTTCCTACCGTGGAAGGGAGAAAGGGAAAAGGGAGGCTGGCAGCAGAATACGCAGAAACGTCAGCAGTGCCTTTGCCCGTTCTCCCTTTCACCCAACCGGTTCGCATGGCTGGCCCTTTTCCGCCCTGCATGGGTGCGCCTCCTCCGGTCTCCCTTCCTCCCGCCTGCCGTCTCCGTTAACTCCGGTCTCCTTTTCAACACCAATCCCATGAATCACCCCTGGCTTGAATACGCGAAGCGCATTGGGTCAATTGCCCAGGCCGGCCTTACCTACGCCGTCAACGATTACGACCGGGAGCGGTACCAGGAACTCCAGGACCTGAGTATTTCCATGCTCTCCCGGCTCACCGACGAACCCGTCGAGAAGATCGGGCCGCTGTTTACCAACGAAACCGGTTACCAGACCCCTAAGGTGGACGTACGGGCCGTGATCTTCCGGGACGGCAAGCTGGCAATGGTGCACGAAAAGATTGACGGCTGCTGGGCGTTGCCCGGCGGCTGGGCCGACATTGGTTACTCGGCGGCGGAGGTGGCCGTAAAGGAAGCCCGCGAAGAAGCCGGGCTCGAAGTGGAGGCCGTCCGGCTGCTGGCCGTGCTCGACAAAAAATGCCACCCGCACCCGCCATCGCCCTACCACGTCTACAAAATGTTCATCCTCTGCCGCATCACGGGCGGCGCCCTGGCGGCCGGCATGGAAACCCACGACGCCGGCTTTTTCGGCCGCGACGAACTCCCGCCCCTGTCGGTTGAACGCAACACCGAATCTCAAATCCGTCTCCTCTTCGACTTCCTCGACAACCCGGGCAGGGAAACGGTGTTTGATTAAATGAGGGGTGGACACAAAAGAATTACCGGAAATCATCCCCCTGCCCCCTTCCCTTGCCCTCGGGCACACCCACAAGGGGGACGTGTGCCCACCGGTACCGCCGTAAGGGAACTGCCCCTGTGTCATAGGTAGGGACTGGTGCCTTGCCAGGGAGCCGCCAACTACCGGTCCCCCTTGTAGACTGGCTGGCGCGAGAGCCGAAGGGGGCAGGGGGATGATTTCTGGTAATTCTTTTGTGTCCACCCTTTGATTAAATAGAGTCGTAAGTCATAAGCGATTCCTGCCCGATCTTACTTACGACTTACGACTGGCAATTTACCTGATCTCATTTCCCCCCTTGAGAAACTGCTCCATGAACAGCATCATGGCGGCGGTCTGGAAGTCGGAGTTGCTCTTTTTGCGGAAGCCGTGCCCTTCGTCCTTGGCGGCCAGGTACCACACCGTGCCCCCGTTCTTGCGCACGGCCTGCACCATCTGCTCCGATTCGCCGGCCGGCACCCGCGGGTCGTTGAGGCCCTGGATCACGAACAGCGGCCTGGTGATCTTCTGCGCGTTGTTGACCGGGGATATTTTCGTCAGGTATTCCCGCATCTTGGGGTCCCGTTCGTCACCGTACTCCACGCGGCGCAGGTCGCGGCGGTAGGCTTCGGTCTTTTCCAGGAACGTGATCCAGTTGCTGATGCCCACCACGTCAATGCCCCCGCGGAGCCGGTCGTTAAAGTTGGTGAGGCTCGCCAGCGTCATGTAGCCCCCGTACGAGCCGCCGTACACCAGCACCCGGGAGGCGTCCAGTTCCGGCTGTTTGGCAATCCAGTCGAGCAGCTTGCCGATGTCCTGCACGGATTCTTCCCGTTTGGTGCCGTTGTCCAGCGTGATGTACGTTTTGCCGTAGCCCGTGGAGCCGCGGACGTTCGGGGCGATGAAGGCGATGCCCATTTGTCCCGTCAGGTACTGCGGCAGCCACGAGAAGCCCGGCGTGAATTGCCCTTCCGGCCCGCCGTGGATCGAGATCACCACCGGGAACTTGCCGTTGCCCTTGGGCTTGTAGTAGAACGCGGGAATCTGCCGGGGCTTGCCGTTCACCTTGTCGAAGGTGTCGTACCGGATGAGCGTGGGGGAGATGAAACTGGCCGTATTCAGGCCGCCGACTTCGCTGTGCGTCCACCGTTCGAGGGCGTTGCTTTGGGTGTTGAGCACGTACACGTCGCCGGGCGACTGGGCCGAGGAAACCGAAAAGGCCAGTTGCACATTGTCGGGGTGGAAGGCGAGGCCGCCCAGCACGCCGGCCGGGATGCCGGGCACGGACCCGTAGGTGCGGGTCCGGGTGTCGAGCACGTACAGTTTGCCGATGCCGTCTTCGTTGGTGCGGAAGGCCAGCCGGGCGCCGTCGTCCGACAACTCAAGGTCTTCCACGTCCCAGGGAATGTTCCCGGAGAGGGGCGTGAATTGTTTGGTCGCCAGGTCGTAGTAGCGCAGCGTCTGAAATTCACTGCCCTCATCCGAGACCACGAACAGGCCCTTGCCGTCCTTGGCCCACCGGGCGTCGTTGTAGGCAATGCCTTTTTTGCCCGGGTTCACCGGCGTAAGCCCGCCCGTCTGGGCGTCGAGCAGGTGCAGGAAGTTTTCGTTGACCGACAAGTAGTTGGACACCAGCACCTGCCGGTCGTCGGGCGACCAGTCGAGGGCCGACCACGACCCTTCGTTTTCGCGCAGGAGTTTGGCCTGCCCCGGGTTCTGCGCGTCGGCCAGGTAAAAGTCGTAGTCCTTGCGGTTGCGCCGCGTGCTGGTGTAGATGAATGCGTTGCTTCCATTGGCAAACTCCGGTTCGCTGTTGCGCGATTTGCCGTCGGTGAACATGGTGTAGGCGCCCGAGTTGAGGTCGAAGCTGAAAAGCTGGTAAAACTCCCCGCCGCCCACGTCTTTGAGGAAGTAGAACGTACGACCGTCGCGTCTTTCGGGGAACGTCGCCCCGGTGACGGGTTCGGGAAAAAACGTGATCTGGCGCCGGTCGCCGCCGGGCCGCTCCACCAGGTGCAACTGGTTGGTTTCGCCGAAGCGGGTGGTGATGAGCAGGCCCTTGCCGTCGGGCAGCCAGTCGGCCACGCCGGCGCTGCGCGTACTCTGGTACTGGTAGAGTTTTTCGGTGAGGGTGGCCGGCACCTCGGGAATGCCTTCCATCACCAGGTTGCCTCTTTCGCGGCGCTCCACCTGGGCGGGTGCGGCGGCGGGCAGGGCGAGGCCAAGCAGGAGCAACAGGGCGTAACGGGTTGCAGGGTTCATAGGGAATAGCAAGGTTGAAGGGCTTAATTTACGGGATTACCCTGATTCGGCAGGCTTTTAAGTGTTGGCGGCCCAATCATGACGGAATGGCAGAGCTGACCCGCCCGGTACGTGCCCGCGTCTCGTTGAATTGAAATGAGTATTGTGGTAGAGACGCGATTCATCGCGTCTTTCCGGAGATTCACCACGGAGACACGGAGCAACACGGAGTTTCACGGAAAAAGGGAGTTTGAGAGTTAGAACTGAACCGCAAGGATCGCAAAGAGAAGGCGCAAAGGGCGCAAAGAAATACGCGTACTCCTTGCGTCCTTTGCGTCTCCATTGCGCCCTTTGCGGTTCAGTTCCTCCGGTCTCCTTTTCTCCCGTCTCCCTTTCTCCGTGTTGAACCCTCTTTCCTTAAAACGAAAAACCCCAAATCCGGGTGTTGGATTTGGGGAAGGTCGGCAAGTGCCGGTCGTATGCTTAGGGCGTTACTTCTTCTACTTCGCCTTCTTCGAGCTGGTTGATCAGCCGGACGCCGAGGAGCACGGCACCAACGGCGATTACCCCGAGGGCTACGTATTGCTGTCTGCGGTCGAGCTTGCGGAAGTGGTTGATCAGGAAGCTGCCCGCATCTTTCAGCAACTCCGGAAACTGTTCGTGATTGCCCTGAAAAACGTTCATGGTGCGCTCCAGCGTTCTCGAAACGTCCTGGGCGTTCAATTGCTTTAGTGCTTGGCCTGCGGATTGACTCATGGTTATAAATGGTTTAATGAAAAGCAAACGTTGATTATACTAGGCTCTTAAACGGAAGCCGTCCCGGCGGGTTATTGATGGGGGTGAAATATTCAAATAAAATTCGGCCGGGCAGCGTTTAATTCCCAACGCGGGGAAACCTTTTTCCCCTTTGCGGGTGTTTATTATCAAGAGAATGCAATTCAATCTATCCTTTCTTATACATCTCCAATCAGTTCATTCATGCTGAAAAATACGAATTGGGCCCTGTACGCAGTGCTGGTACTGGGCCTGCTGGCCGGTTGCAAGGAACCCGAAACCGTGGCGCCGCAGCCCCCGGCCGAACCCGATAACGTTGCCAAGGTAAATAAGAGTCTGTACGACATCATGAAAGAGGTGTACCTGTGGAACGACAAGTTGCCCGCCACGTTCGACGCCACCGCGTACCGTACCAACGACGAAGCGCTGGAGGCCCTTACGTACAAAGACTATGACCGCTGGAGCTACATCGAAGACATCCAGGTGTTCCGCGATTACTTCGAAGGCGGTGCGTACGTGGGCAATGGCCTCGGCCTGAAGCTCGACCGCGACGGCAACCTGTGGGTAAGCTACGTGTACCCCAACTCGCCGGCCGGCAAGGCGGGCCTCAACCGCGGCCTCAAGATCAGCCGCATCAACGGCCAGGACGTTGCCGGCCTGCTGAGCAGCGATAAGATCGTGGATGCCCTCGGCGAAGACAAAGCCGGCGTGCAAACCCGGTTCGCCTTCGTGAATGCCGCCGGTCAGACCAGCGACGTTACGCTTGCCAAGGAAGCCGTTTCCATCAACCCCGTCATTCACCGCAGCGTAACGGAGGTGGCCGGCAAGAAAGTAGGCTACCTGGTGTTTACCACCTTCATCGAAAAGTCCAACGCTGAACTCGACGAAGCATTTGCCTTCTTCAAGACCCAGGGCGTGAGCGAAGTGGTGCTCGACCTGCGCTACAACGGCGGCGGCAGCCTCGACGTGGCCCAGCACCTGGCCGGGCTCATTGCCCCCGGCAAGGCCGGTCAGAAGTTCGTGGAACTGGCCTACAACAACAACCTCAAGGCGCAGAACCAGCCGTTCAACATTGAAGCCGAAGCCCAGGCCATCAACCTGAGCCGGTTGTTCGTGATCACCACCCGCAACACGGCCTCGGCCAGCGAAGCCATCATCAACGGCCTGGAATCGTACCTGCCCGTGTACACCATCGGGTCTGCCTCGCACGGCAAGCCGGTGGGCATGAACTCCTTACCCATTGATATGGAAGGCAAGCTGCTCAAGTGGAACGAGGTGAACGACCAGACGAAAGGGTTCGTCTTCCTGCCGATCATGTTCAAAGTAGCCAACGCGGGGGGCCAGGCCGAATACTTCAACGGCATTCCCGCCGACGGCGCCGCGGCCGACGACCTGACGGCACCGTTCGGCGACGTCAACGAAGACTGCTTCGCCCAGGCGTTGCACTTCATCCGGACCGGTACGTTCTCGGCACCTTTGGCTGCCGGCCGCAAGGCCGACGGCATCACCGAGCCGCTGCTGCCCGTCAAGGGCCTGCGCGCCGAGATTGGCGCCTTTTAAGGAGTAGTAACCAAGCAAAAGGATCGTTTTGATCCGAACATTTCCCGAAACCCTGCCGTCTTCTTTTCGGCGGGGTTTTTCTTTTACCCGAAATAATCCGCACATTTGCACGACATCCATTGTCTACTAACTCTATAGTATACTAAAATTATGAAATTCGCCACCAAAGCAATCCACGCCGGCGTGCAGCCTGACCCCACCACCGGGGCCATCATGACGCCGATCTACCAGACTTCTACCTACGTGCAATCTTCGCCCGGCGTCCACAAGGGCTACGAATATTCCCGGACCCAGAACCCCACCCGCGACGCCCTGCAAAAGAGCGTGGCGGCCCTGGAAAACGCCCAGTACGGCTTGTGCTTTGCTTCGGGGGTGTCGGCCACGGACGCCATTCTCAAAACCCTGCGGCCGGGCGACGAAGTGGTCGCCAACAACGACCTGTACGGCGGCACCTACCGCATTTTCACGAAGGTGTACCAGAACTTCGGCATCAAGTTCAAGTTCGTAGACATGGAAGACATCCGGACGCTCGATTCGTACATCACGCCGGCCACGAAAATTGTGTGGGTGGAAACGCCCAGCAACCCGCTGCTCAACATCATTGACCTGGCGGCGGTGGCCCGGGTGGCCCACGGGCACGGCGCCAAGGTGGTGACCGACAACACGTTTGCCAGCCCTTACCTGCAAAATCCCCTCGACCTGGGCGCCGACGTGACCATGCACTCGGTGACCAAGTACCTGGCCGGCCACTCGGATGTGATCATGGGGGCTTTGGCGACCAACGACGCTGAATTGTACCGGGCCCTGGCCTTTATCCAGAACGCGAGCGGGGCGGTGCCCGGTCCGCAGGACTGCTTCCTGGTGCTGCGCGGCATCAAAACGCTGCACGTGCGGGTGCAGCGCCACTGCGAAAACGGCCGCGCCGTGGCCCGGTTCCTGGCCGACCACCCGAAAGTGAGCAAAGTGTACTGGCCCGGCCTGGAAGGGCACAAGAACCACCAGATTGCCAAGGCGCAGATGCGCGACTTCGGCGGCATGATGTCCTTTACGCTCCGGGGCGACGACCTGGAGCAGGCGCGGCGGGTGATGGAAAACTTTCAGGTCTTTTCCCTGGCCGAATCACTCGGCGGCGTGGAGTCGCTCTGCACCCACCCGGCCACCATGACGCACGCCAGCATTCCCAAGGAGGAGCGGGAGAAAGCCGGCCTGAAGGACACCCTGATCCGCCTCAGCGTGGGCAT
>CADCTQ010000193.1 GCA_902805615.1 uncultured Cytophagales bacterium | reverse complement strand
GGCACGGCCGCAATGATGCCCTTGTAGAGGTCGGGCCGCATGTTCATGACGGCGCCCATGAGCAGCCCCCCGGCGCTGCCGCCCATCGCAAAGGTGCGTTCGGGCCGGCCGAAGCCTTCTTTCTGCAAGTATTCGGTGCAGGCGATAAAGTCCGTGAACGTGTTTTTCTTCTTGTAGAGCTTGCCGTCTTCGTACCAGGCGCGGCCATTCTCCTGCCCGCCCCGGATGTGGGCAATGGCGTACACGAAGCCCCGGTCGAGCAGGCTGAGCGCCGACGAGCTGAACGAGGGGTCCATCGAGATGCCGTAGGAGCCGTAGCCGTACACGAGCAGCGGGTTTGAGCCGTCCTTTTTAATGCCCTTGCGGTACACCAGCGAAACGGGCACCTTCGTGCCGTCGGTGGCCGTGGCGTAGAGCCGTTCGGTCTGGTAGTTTTTCGAATCAAAGCCGCCCAGCACCTCAGTCTGCTTCATGAGTTGCCGGGTGCGGGCCGCCATATCGTAGTCGAACACCGACTGCGGCGTGGTCATGGACGTGTAGTTGTAGCGCAGCGTTTTGCTGTTGTACTCCGGGTTAAAAGCCACCGAAGCCGTGTAGGCCGGTTCGCCGAAGTCGAGGAAGTGGTCGCCGCCCCCGGTCCAGGGCCGCACCTGGATGCGCGTGAGGGCGTTGCCCCGCTCCTGGAGCACGAGGAAATCCTTGAACAGTTCGAAGCCTTCGAGCAGCACGTCGGGCCGGTGCGGCACCACTTCTTTCCAGTTGGCCCGGGCCACGTTGCCTTCCGCGGTTGCCATCAGTTTGAAGTTCTGGGCGCCGTCGTTGGTGCGGACGTAGAACTTGCCGTCGGCGTGGTCGAGGTCGTACTGGTGCCCTTTACGGCGGGGCAGGAACACCTTGAAGCTGCCCGTGGGGTTGGCCGCCTCCAGGTACAGCGACTCGGAGGTCATCGAAGAGTTGTTGCCCGACCCGATGATGATGTACTTGCGCGACTTGCTGCGGTTCACGCCGGCGTAAAAGGTCTCGTCTTTTTCGTGGAACACCAGGGCGTCCCTGGCCGGGTCGGCGCCGAGTTTGTGGCGGTACACCTTTTCCCAGCGCAGCGTTTGCAGGTCCTGCTTGGTGTAGAACACCGTCTGGTTGTCGGTGGCCCAGGCCAGGTTGGGCGTGGTGGCGTGCACGACGTCGGGCAGCAGTTTGCCGGTGCGCAGGTCCTTGAACCGGATGTCGTAGATGCGGCGGCCCACCGTGTCAACGGCGAAAGCCAGCAGGTTGCCGTCGGGGCTCACCTCCCAGGTGCTGATGGCGAAGTAGCCCTTGCCCTTGCCCATCTCGTTGCCGTTGACCATCACTTCTTCGGGGGCCGACAGTGACCCTTTTTTGCGGCAGTACAACGGGTATTCGCCGCCCTTTTCGTAGCGGGTGTAGTAGTAATAGCCGTCCTGCCGGAACGGTACCGAAGAGTCGTCTTCCTTCACCCGGCCGCGCATCTCCCCGTAGAGCTTTTCCTGGAGGGCCTCCGTGTGGGCCATTTTCTTCTTGAGGTAGTCGTTTTCGGCGTTCAGGTAGGCGATCACTTCCGGGTCTTCCCGTTGGTTGAGCCAGTAGTAGTTGTCGGTGCGCGTCACCCCGTGCATGGTGAGCTGCTTGGGGTTCTTCTTCGCCAGGGGCGGTTGAACGGTGGAAGTCGTTGCCATTTGGGATTGTGCGTGCCCCCCGGTGGTCAGGCCCAGGGCCATCAGTCCGCCGGAGAGAAGGGTAAGTAAGGTGTTTTTCATGCAAGTTTAGCGTAAGGTTGGTGAGCGGCGCCGGCGCCCCGGTACGGGGGAGGCAGGTTTAAAACTATTATTTTATTTGCCGGCAACCAACATTTTTGCGCATCTTTCGGCGAAAAGGGAAGCAGCCGATGGCAGGCAAGCAGTTTATTTCCGCCAAAAAGGCGGCCCGGCTGGTCGGCCGGCCGGTGCGTGAGGTCAGCCGCTTCTGCGAACTGCACCGCGGGAGCAAGTACGTCCGGTTCGAGGACGGCATCTACCGCGTCCGGCTCGACTTCCTGGTGCGGCACTTCGACCTGCCCGCCCCGGCCACCCAAGCCGACACCCCGCCGGCCCCCGAACCGGTTCTTCCACCACCCGTTCCCCAACCACCCGTCCGCGAACCCTCTTCGGCCGCCCCATCCCCCCTGCTGGCCCTGCTGGAAGCGCAACTGGCCGAAAAAGACCGGCAACTGGCCGCCAAAGACGCCCAGCTCGGCCAGCTCATCGAGCGGAACCGCGAGCAGAACAACATCATTTACGCCCTCGAGCAGAGCAAGCAATCCCTGGAAGCCCGGCTCAGCCTGCCCCTCCCCGGCCGGCCCGAACGCATGGAGGTCCCTCCCGAGGCTCCATCCGTCAACTACCTGCTCATCGGCCTGGTGGTGCTGGCGGCCGGCGTGGCCCTGATGATCCTCTACGGGCTGCTGCTGGGGTGAGGGGGACAGGTTTTACGATCCGGTTTCCGGCCTCATTCCTCCTCCGGAATCATTCTCTGGCGCCAATCGCCGGCCTGGCCCGGTTTTCGGCTTTCCGCAGGTCGAAATTGTACTGCACTGCCCCCCGGAACAGTACGGCCCCCAGCAGGTGTGGAATGGACTTCCGCTCGGCGGTAACGATGATGCCGCTTGAGGAGGGGCGCGAACTTACTTCCGTAGCCCTTGCCTTGTCGAGCACGATTGACAATCCCGCCTGGAGATTCAGTTTGAGCCGGCCCAGGACGAGGCTCTTGCCGACCACCGGGTCCACCGTGTAAAAACCCAGGTTTTCGTAACGGTCCCACACGTCAGCCCCCTTGTCCGTTTCCCAGGTGTACAGGTGCGGGTACCGCGAGTACGCCAACCGGACCGCCGCCGTAAACTCGGCCCGGCCGAACTTACTGCTCGCCTGCAACTGCCAGAACACGTTCCAGAACCGGGCCTGGGTATAATCCCGCCCCCACTCGGGGTGCTCCCGGTTGAAGACGTAATTGTTGGCCCGGTACATGCCCAGCCCGGCGTACGATTCAAGCAGGTGAAACACGCGGCTGCGGGTGAGCTTAAATACACCGACTCCCGCCTTGAGGGCGTAATCGTTGCGGGTGATGTCGTACGTATTGCCGCCAAAGAGACTCGGCCTGGCCTCGGTTTGCTGCTTGAGCGTGCCGGTGGCAAAGGCGGCGAAGTGGCGGGAAAAGGCGTACGACACGTTGGCGTCGTAGCCGCCGCCCCGGCCCACCGACAGGTGCAGTTCCCCCTGGTGGGTATGCACCGGCGTGATGAGGGATTTGGGGATGTAAAACGCCGTCTGGGACCGGGCCGGGAGGCCGGCCAGGCCCAGGAGTATCGCCAGGCACAGGCCACACGGGCGGGTAAATGATTTTCCTTGCATCGGTTGGCGTGGTTTACGGAAAGGAAGGGGGACGCGCATGAGGCCACCCACGCAAGGCCCGGTTGCGGGTTAGCCGGCGGCTTCAAGTGCCTCAAAATAAAGATAATATCCGGGAAAATGCGCATTATTGCCCCGTCGCTTTCCCGCGGGGAGGCATTACGATTAAACCAGTACGCACATGACAGGAGCCGGGGGCACGCCGGGCGGAACCGGGCGGTTTTTTTGGGGGCTCATCCTGCTGATGGCGGGCCTGTACCTGTTCCTGGGCAGCATCCAGGTCAGCAATTCCTTTTCGCTGGGCTACGGCCTGTTCAGCGTGGGCGGCCTGCGGGTCACGCCGGGCCTGGTGCTCATCCCGTTCCTGCTGGGCGTGGGCCTCATCTTCTTCAATGCCCGCAACGTGTGGGGATGGGTGTGCACGGCGGCTTCGGTGGTGATGCTGGTCTTCGGCGTGCTGGCCAGCCTCCAGTTCCACCTGCGGCCCCTGCCGGCCCTCGAACTCCTGATGATGCTGGTGCTCATGGGCGGCGGACTCGGCCTGTTTTTAAGCTCTTTACGTAATTTTTCGAAGTGAACCTCGCCATTGACCTCGGCAACACGTCGGCCAAAGTAGGGCTGTTCGAAGGAACCACCCTCGTGCGGCCCCCGGAACGCATTGACGTGGCGGCGCTGCCGGCCTTCGTGGCGGCGGCCCGGCCCGACCACGCCATCGTCTGCTCGGTGAGCGGCGACGCGGCGGCCCTGCGCGAAACCCTGCGTCCGCTGGTGCCCTCGGTGTACGTGCTCGACTACCGCCTGCCGGTGCCCGTCACCAACGGCTACGCGTCGCCCGAAACGCTGGGCATGGACCGCCTGGCGGCCGTGGCGGGGGCCGCGGCGCTGCACCCCGGCCGGCCCTGCCTGGTGGTGGATCTGGGCACCTGCATCACCTACGACCTGGTGGACGCGGCGGGCTACTACCACGGCGGCGGCATTTCGCCCGGCCTGCGGATGCGTTTCCGGGCCATGCATACGTTTACGGCCCGCCTGCCGTTAATAGAACCGGAACCCCACGCGGCCCTCATCGGCACCACCACCCGCACGGCCATGCAGAGCGGCGTGGTCAACGGGCTGGTGGCCGAACTGGAAGGCACGATGAGCCGCTACGGGGCGCAATTCGCCCCGCTGACCACGATCCTGTGCGGCGGCGATGCGCTTTTCTTTGAAACTCAATTAAAAGGCATCATCTTTGTGGTTCCGGAACTTGTGTTACTCGGACTGAATCGTATCTTACTTTATAATGTCTCACTCACTTAGGATCGCGGCCGTGCTGCTGGTTTGTTTGGTTGGGCAAAGCGTATCCGCGCAGCGCATCGGCAACTCTCCCTACTCCCAGATCGGCATCGGCGAACTCTATTACCCCGGCTACGCCCCCAATTTCACGATGGGCGGCGTGGGCACTGCCTACGCCAACGGGATTTTCATCAACAACATCAACCCGGCGTTGCTCACGCGCAACCGGAGCGCCACCTTTGACATCGGCTTCGCGGGCGGCTGGAAGCAACTCAGAACCCAGGAGGCTTCCCAGCGCAACCTCAACCTCAACCTGGGCTACCTGGCCATGGCGTTTCCCGCCTCCCGGCGCTGGACCATGAGCCTCAACCTGGCCCCTTTCAGTTCGGTGAACTACGAAACCGCCTCCCGCGGCCAGGTAACCGGCAGCAACGAGCCGGCCCAGATCACGTACCGCGGCTTCAACGGCCTCACCGCCGTCAGCTTCAACAACGGCGTGAGCGTGTACCGGAAAGAAGACAAGGATAACCGCGTCCTCCGCGAACTCTCCGTCGGGTTGCAGACGAGCTACGTGTTCGGCCCCATCACCAAGGAAGCCATTTCGCGGGCCGGCGCCGACTCGGTGCTGACCAATTACTACGTGGCCCAGGTGCGCCGCACCAACTACTCCGACTTCTTTTTCAAGCCGGGCATTGCCTACCGGCAGCGGGTCAACGACCGGGCGTACCTCAACCTGGGGGCTACCTACGACATTTCCCGGACGCTGAACGGCAACCGGTTCCGCAGCATCCAGTACCGCACTGCCGCCGACGCCGACTCGCTGGCGACCTACGGCCTGGACACCGTCGGCGTGTCCACGAGACTGCCCGCCACCTACCAGTTCGGCGTGAGCCTGGAAGCGCCCCTGCACTGGGCCGTAGCCGCCGACGTGTCGTTCCGCCGCTGGAGCGACCTGGAGGGGGGCGACAACCTCAACTTCTCCCTGCGGAACGGCATCACCGTGGGGCTGGGCGGCGAATGGACCCCCAACATCAATTCGATCAACAACTATTTCAGCCGTTCCACCTACCGCTTCGGCGTCAACTACGCGCAGATGCCGCTGGTGTCGGCGGAGGGCGAGCAGTTGCGCGACATGAGCGTACGGGCCGGCGTATTCCTGCCCATCACCCCCGGCGACCGGCGCAGCCTCTCCTACTTCAACTTCGGCGTGGCCCTGGGCCAGCGCGGCCAGATCGGCGCCGGCCTGGTCCGGGAGCGGTACGTCAACGTGGTGCTCGGCATCACCATCAACGATTTCGGCTGGTTCCTGAAACCAAAAATTGACTAAAACGCTTAGTTAAGTAATGAGTATTGGGTAGTGAGTATTTAGTACCGCGTATCTGAACTTTACCGGGATGCACGGGCAACGCCAGTACTCAATACTTGATACTCACTTCTCATTACTTCATTATGCAACAAGATTACTCCAAAATGCTCTTTCGTGCGCTGCTCCTGCCCCTGCTGGCGGGGCTGGGGCTGCTGGCCGGCTGCGGCGGCACCGAAAAAGAGATCAAACAGCCCGTCACCTACAAGGGTCCCCTGCGGGAAGTGCGGAACCTGGAAATGCTCTTCAGCGATTCGGCCCGCCTCAAAATTCACCTCAAAGCGCCCCTGCAACTCGAACAGACCAACGGCGACCAGCACTTTCCCAAGGGCGTATACATTGAATTCTACAACGAAGACGGCGTCAAGAGCACCACGCTGAAGGCCAACAAGGGCATCCGGTACGCCAGCACGAACCTCTACAACGTGCGGGGCAACGTGATCGTGCGCAACCTGGAGAAGGGCGAAACGCTCAACACGGAAGAACTGACCTGGAAGCCCGAAACCAAAAAGATCTTTACCGAGAAGTTCGTCACCATCACCACGGCCGAGGAAATTCTGAAGGGCGAAGGACTCGACGCCATGCAGGACATGACCCGCTACCGCATCCGCAAACCCACCGGCGTATTCCCGCTCAAGCAGACCACTCCTGCCAATAAAACCAGCCAATGAAACTAACTGACATCATCCTGCTTTCGCTGGCGGCCGGCTTTTTCATCATCGGCGTGCACCAACTGGTGGTAATTACCAACAACGAGAACCTCAACGTGGGCCTGGCGCAGAGCTACTGGGTGTTTATGCTGTCGGTCACGCTGTTTCTGACCTTCCAGTTGCGCAAGAAAAAGCAGGAGGCCGCCGAAAAAGCCACTCCCCCGCCCCCCGCCAAAGGGGTCCGCACCGCTAAACCGGCCGGCAAGGCCCGCAAAACCCGATGAGCCCCGGGCAAGCCGCCGGCATTGCGGGCTCCCTGCTCTTTGCGGCCCTGTTCTCCTGCCTCGAAATCGCCTTTATTGCCTCCAACAAGCTGCACATCCACTTCCTGGAACAGAAGGGCATCTTCTCGGGGCGGATGTTGTACCGGTTCGTCAAAAACCCGTCGGCCTTCGTGGGCACCACCCTCATCGGGTACGTGCTGGCAATGGTGACCTACGGGCTGCTGGCCGCCGGGGCCGCCTACCCCTGGCTGCTGTCGGTGCTGCCGGAGGCGTGGCAAATGCCCATGCTTTCGCTGCCGCTGCTGGCCCTGCTGCTTTTTTTTCCCTTCCTGCTGGTGGCCGAGTTCCTGCCCAAGCTGGTATTCCTGGTCAACCCCGACGCCTTCCTGCAAGTGCTCTCCCTGCCGGTGCGGCTGCTGCACTACGCGCTGTACCCGCTCATTGCGGGCATGTCGAGCCTGTCGCGCTGGGTGGTCACGCACCTGCTGCGCATTCCCCGGCCGCCGTCGGAGGCGGTGTTCAACCTCACGGACCTCAACGAGTACCTGGCCCGGCTGGCCCGCCGCGACCAGGGCAAGGAGGAGCCCGAAGTAAACCCCGAGATTTTCAACAATGCCCTGCGGTTTAAGACGGTACGGGTGCGCGACTGCATGGTGCCGCGCACGGAAATCACGGCGGTGGAGGCCAAGGCCCGGGTGAGCGAACTGCGGCAGGCTTTCCTGCAAAGCGGCCACTCGAAGGTGATCGTCTACAAGGACAACATTGACAACATCATCGGCTACTGCCACGCCCTCGACCTGTTCAAAAAGCCGAAGGACATCCAGTCACTCATCGAGCCGATCCCGGTGGTGTCCGAATCCACGGCCATCAGCGAACTGCTGGTCAAGTTCACGTCGGGGCAGAAAACGCTGGCCCTGGTGGTGGACGAGTTCGGCGGCACGTCGGGCCTGGTGAGCCTGGAGGACGTGATGGAGCAGATTTTCGGGGAAATCCAGGACGAGTACGACCAGAGCGAAGACTGGGTGGAGGAGAAGCTGGACGACCACACCTACCTGCTGGGTGCCCGCCACGAGATCAACTACCTCAACCGCAAGTACAACCTGGGCCTGCCCAAGGGCGACTACGAAACGCTGGGCGGGCTGATCTTCGCGGAGTTGGAGGCGGTGCCGCGGGTAAACGAACAGATCGTGTCGGGCCGGTTCGTGTTTACGGTGCTGTCGGTGCAGAATGCCCGCATTGACGTAGTCAAGCTTACCATTGCCAAGTACCCCCACAGCGACCGGGAAACGTAGGGGAGGAAGTGTAATGTACCAAATACACGGCCTGTTTACGGCAGGAGGTAGTTAGAACAGCAGTGAGTCATTACGGCTGAGGGCAGCATCCTAAGAACGGCACATCCTCCTTACGGCTGGGGGTAGTCTCTGACTACCCCCTTTTTTCGGGCAAAACTTAGTTTTGCCTTCTCAGTTCAATGCTATCCCCGCAGTTTCGCTAGCCGACACTGCTGCCCCTGCTGCGTGCTTTTGGGCAGCGACGCGTCGATTAGATGATAATAATCTAATCATAAAGGTCTAAAGGAGAGCAAAACAAAGTTTTGCACGCAGAAAGGGGGTAGTCAGAGACTACCCCCAGCCGTAAGGAGGCGGTGCCGTTCTCAGGATGCTGCCCCAGCCGTGAGGAGGCCGAGCCGTTCTCAAGATGCTGCCCCAGCCGTAAGGAGGATGTGCCGTTCTCAGGATACTACCTCAGCCGTAACAACGCGCTGCCGTTCCCAAAATACAGTTCCCCTTTAACCACCTTAATTACTTACAGGGGGGCCAATCACATACAGTAGTTTATGACTACTCCTTTTCTCGTTCATCACTCAGCGCTGCCTCCCCGCCAAACTGC
The DNA here is from genome assembly GCA_902805615.1 of uncultured Cytophagales bacterium. Lineage (GTDB taxonomy): Bacteria > Bacteroidota > Bacteroidia > Cytophagales > 172606-1 > CADCTQ01. The sequence continues at coordinate 8,334 of CADCTQ010000193.1, read as the reverse complement.
TACATCAAATCAACTTCAATCAATCCCGGTAAGCCAGCGTAATTGCGGGCTGATGAGTACAAGTACTCTTCCGGCTTCTCTACCAGCCCGGCCCGCACTGGGTTGAGGTGGATGTAATTCAGTTTCTGCGCTGCGAATTCCGGGTCGTAGAGAATAACTGCGTGATTCTCGTGTGTCCACACCTGGTAGGCGCTGTTACGGGTGTGTTTGCGGGCAGCGAAAGCAAAACGGTTAAGCAGCCACTCCCTCCGGCTTTCGGGCATTTCTGTGATTGCTTTCAGCATGGTTGAAGAGGTATACTTCTTGAGGTCCCGTACCACTGCCGGCAGATTTTCTTCTCCTGCCCGCAGGATCACGTGTACGTGGTTGCTCATTACCACGTAGCCGTACACTTGTAAGCCTTTCTGCGAACGGCAGAATGAAAGGCTATCCAGGAAAATGTCGCGGTAAGTTTGCCGCGTAAACAGGTCCACCCAATCCACGATTTGAAATGTCATGAAGTAAGGTGCGCCGGGGTCCGTGATTTGGTAGGCTTCACTCATCCGTTTTGATTGCAATGCTGAGAGAGGGGTTAATACAGGCAAAACAAAGTTTTGCGCGTAAAAAAAGGGAGTAGTCAGAGACTACCCCCAGCCGTGAGGATACGTTGTCGTTTTCCCCCTTTATGTGCGTTTTTTCTTTAGGAGCTTGCCAGGATGAGGGCCGCGTTGCCCTTGAGCAGGCTGATCACTTTTTTGATGTCGCGCTGCGGTACGGCGAAGCAGCCCTGGCTGTTGCCCTGGCGCTTGTACACCTTGGCGTTGTGTTCGTTCACGTATTCGGCGGCGTGGAAGATGATGCCGCGCTGCTCGGCCAGGTCGTTGAGGCCCTTGTCGAGGCCCGACAGGCGCAGGCTGAGGCCGTGCTTGCCGTCGAACACTTCGCGGGGTACGAAGCGGCCGAGGCTGGAGCATTCACTGCCCAGCACGTTGGAAAAGTTTTTGGCAACTGCCGAGCGGCCGGTGCCTTTGCCGTGCGATACCCACGTGTTGAGCAGGCATTCGCCAGTCTTGAGGTCCACGATCCAGAGGCGCTTTTCGTAGGAAGGCTTCGAGAAATCCACGAGGCAGGCGATGCGGCGGCCGGCCAGCGTTTTGTCGCTGGTGATGGCGTGCATGGCCTTCTGGTATAACGTTTCGGGGTAAATGCGTTTGATGGTCCTGGCAGATGCCACCGACTCAATGGGGGTCACGGACTGGGCGGATTCCACGGCCGGTGCTCCCGGCTGGGCTTTCAGCGTGATGATGGCCGCAAAAAGTAACAGGGCAAGGGTCAGGGCGATTCTTCTCATGCGGTGAAACTGTTTTTGGTTTTAAACGTTCAAGACTTTTTCAACATTGTCTCCTTCCGAAAAGTTTCATTCTTTCCTGCGGCACGCCGTCCGGCGTAACCTGCCCAACCTCATTGGAAGTACCGATTTGATCGTGTTTGATCGTAGTCTGAAACGGGAGCGGCGTCTGTCTTGGGTGCGGTCCCTCCCTTTGCGATGACAAGGATCACCGGGTAGCCGGTGTTAATCATCCCTTGCTAAACGGCAGGGGCAGCCCGGAAAGTTCCGGGCTGCCCCTTTTTTTGCTTTTTCCGTCCCTCACGAGACCATTCGGCAGTGGAGTTTCGCCATGCCCTCATTTACCATTTTTCCTTGTCAATTCTCAATTGATCTACGCTTTCACCCGCACCAGCGCCCCGCCAATGATCTCCTGCACCACGCCCGGGTCGAGCAGCGTGGAGGTGTCGCCCAGCGAAGTAGCGTCGCCCTCGGCAATCTTGCGGAGGATGCGGCGCATGATCTTGCCCGAACGCGTTTTGGGCAAGCCACTCACTACCTGAATTTTGTCGGGCTTGGCAATCGGGCCGATCACCTTCGTAACGGCCGCCAGCAGGCTGTCCTTGATCTTTTCGGGGTCGTGCGTCTTGCTGGCCGCGTCGAGCACCACGTAGGCGTAGATGCCCTGTCCCTTCACGTCGTGCGGGAAGCCCACCACCGCTGACTCCAGCACCAGCGGGTGGGAGTTGATGGCATTTTCCACTTCGGCCGTGCCCAGGCGGTGCCCCGACACGTTGATCACGTCGTCCACGCGGCCCAGGATGCGGTAGTAGCCGTCGGCGTCGCGTTTGACCCCGTCGCCGGTGAAATACAGCCCCTTGTACGTGGCAAAATACGTGTTGATGCACCGCTGGTGATCGCCGTAGGTGGTGCGCAGCATCCCCGGCCAGGGGAATTTGATGCACAGGTTGCCCTCCACGTTGTTTCCCTTCAGCTCGTTGCCCTCGTTGTCCACGATCATCAGCTGCACGCCGGGCAGGGGCAGCGTGGCGTAGGCCGGCTTGGTGGGCGTCACGCCGGCAATGGGCGACACCATGATGCCGCCGGTTTCGGTTTGCCACCACGTATCCACGATGGGGCAGTTGCCCTTTCCCACGTGCGTGTAGTACCACTGCCAGGCTTCCTCGTTGATGGGTTCGCCCACCGAGCCGAGCACCTTCAGGGAGCGGAGGTCGTGGCGTTCAATGGGTTCGGTGCCGTAGCCCATCAGCGAACGCAGGGCCGTGGGCGCCGTGTAGAAGTGCGTCACCTTGTGCTTTTCGATGATGTCCCAGAAGCGGTCCACGCCCGGGTAGTTGGGCACGCCCTCGAACATCACCACCGTGGCCCCGTTGAGCAGTGGGCCGTACACGATGTACGAGTGGCCCGTGACCCAGCCCACGTCGGCGGTGCAGAAGTACACGTCGTCCGAATCGTACTGGAACACGTTGGCGAAGGTATAGGCCGTGTACACCATGTAGCCGCCGGTGGTATGCACCACGCCCTTGGGCTTGCCCGTGGAGCCCGACGTGTAAAGCACGAACAGGTTGTCTTCGGCATCCATTTCGGTGGCCTTGTTGTCGGCGGGTACGCCCCGGACGGCATCGTGCCACCACACGTCGCGGCCGGGCTTCATGGTCACTGCCATGCTGGTGCGTTTGAGCACGATCACCCGGTCCACCAGCGGGCAGCTTTCGAGGGCTTCGTCCACCACGGCCTTGACGGGAATGGACTTGGGGCCGCGGAAGTTGCCGTCGGAGGTGAGGACCACCCGCACTTCGGCGTCGTTGATGCGGTCGGCGAGGGAATTGGCCGAGAAGCCGGCGAACACCACCGAATGCACCGCCCCGATCCGGGCGCAGGCCAGCATGGCAACCGCCGCCTCGGGCACCATCGGCATGTAGATGCACACCCGGTCGCCCTTTTTCACGCCGTTCTGCACCAGCACGTTGGCAAACTGGCACACCTTTTCGTACAGTTGGCGGTAGGTGAGCGTCACGCCGGGTTCGCTGGGGTTGTTGGGTTCCCACACGATGGCCGGCTTGTCGCCGAAGATGAACAGGTTCTTCTCGAAGATGTTCTCGGTGATGTTGAGCTTGCCGTTCACGAACCATTTGACGTCCAGGTTCACGAAGTCCCATTCGAGCACTTTGTCCCACTTTTTGCGCCAGTAAAAACTCTGGGCGATGTTTTCCCAGAAGGCTTCGGGGTTGGTCACGCTCTTCTGGTACTCGTACAAATAGCCGCTTAAGGTGTTGATCTTGGGTATCATGGGAGTTTAGGAGTTTAGGGTTTATGGGGGAAGGGATGGTACACTGATTTATTATGATGACTATGATTTGTTATGATTAAAGGATTGCATGACTACATGATTAAATGACTACAGGATTAGGTGGCTGCTCCCACCAATTACCGAATCAAGTCATGCAATCCTTTAATCATGTATTCATGCAGTCATGTAGTCATTTAATCATATCCCATCATAGTCATCATAATAAATCAGTGTACCATCCCCTCCGATAGTTCTCTTACTTTTTCCATCAGCACGCGGGTGGAGAAGGGTTTGGTGAGGTAGAGGCTGGCCCCGGCCTCGTAGCCCTTCTGGATGTCGGTTTCGCGGCCCTTGGCGCTGAGGAAGATCACTTTGGCCGGCCGGGTGTCTTCGCCCCGTTTCACGAAGCGGCACACCTCGTAGCCGTCCACGTCGGGCATCATCACGTCGAGCAGGATGATCTGGGGCTTCTCGCGGCGGATCGTCTCCATGGCCTCCGTGCCGTTGCGGGCAATGAATACCTCGTAGCCGTTCTTGCGCAGCAGGAATTCCAGCGACATCACAATGTTCGGTTCGTCGTCCACAATCAGTATTTTCATGCCACTCTTTGTTTAAGACGTTGGCCATGAGTAGTCAGATAGGAGACTTGCACGCGGTTTCCGGTCAGCGCCTCGTCTCCTGTCCAACGTCTCACATCTCCTGTCTAACATTTACGATCTCTTGTCTCACCACTGACAGTTCCGGTCTCACCTCTACGGGCAGGGTCAGGTGAAAGCTTGCCCCCTGGCCGGGAACGCTTTCCACCCACAGTTGGCCGCCGTGCAGTTGCGCAATCGTCCGGCTGATGGCCAGCCCCAGGCCGCTGCCCGCCGGCTTGCCGCGCCGGTGCTGCTGGGCCTGGTAAAATTTATCGAAAATCAGCGTCTGCTCGTCGGGCGGCACGCCCCGGCCGTTGTCGGTCACGGTCACCTGCACCACCTCGCCCCGCCCCTCGGCCCGCACGGTGATCTGCCCGTCGGCGGGGTCGCAGAACTTAATGGCGTTGGACAGCAGGTTGATCAGTACCTGGATGATCCGGTCGTGGTCCAGGGCAATTTCGGGGATTCCGGGCACAACCGTCACCCGCAGGCCGATGTTTCTTTCCTTCACCAGCGGTTCCACCGCCGTCACGGCCTCGTCGAGCAGCGGCCCCACCGGCTGCCGCTCCTGCTTGAGCTGGTAGCGGCCCGACTCGTATTTTTCCAGGTCGAGCACCTGCGTGATGAGCCGCGACAGGCGCTCGGTTTCCTTGATCACCGTGTCGAGAAAATGCTGCCGCTGGGCTTCGTCGAGGTCGGGGTTGTCGTAGAGGATTTCCGACATGGCCCGGATCGAAGTGATGGGCGTGCGGATCTCGTGCGTCACCGTGTAGAGGAACTCGTCCTTCTGTTCGTCGGCCTCGCGCAGCCGCTGGTTGGCCCGCTGCAACTCAGCCGTGGCCCGCTGCAACTCCGCCGACTTGCGGCGCAGTTCCTTGTTGAGCCTGATCCACTGCTGCGACTCCTTGAGCATGTCCACCACCTCGCCGATGCGGATTTCCTCCTCCTTGGCCACCGACGCCACCATGATGCGGGCCGAGGCCGCGCCGATCACGCCGGCCAGCAGCTTTTCGGCGTAGCTCACCAGCCGGGCGTCGGCCCGCCCCTGGGTTTTCACTTCGACCGAAGCGTTGTTGCGGTAAAACGTTTGCAGGGCCTGCGCCGTCCGCTTTTCGCCCAGGAACCGCACCAGCAGCGACTGGACGTCGGGCAGGTAGGCCGTGCCGCGCCAGGTAACGGCCGTTTCGCCGGCCCGGGAATATTTGAAAATGTCCACGAAAATCTCGGCCTGGTTGCGTTCGAGGGGGCTCTGCCGCCCGAACAGCGAAAAGCCCACGTACAGCGACACGTTCAGAAACATGCTCCAGAACAAGGTGTGCGGGATGTGGTCGAAGCTTTCGAGCCCCAGCAGCGCCGTTGACCGCAGCCCCAGGAGTCCTTCTGCCGTAAGCCAGGGGGGGGTCAGGCCGGCCCCCGCCGCCGACGGCAGCACCAGCGTGAACAGCCACACCAGGAAGCCGGCCAGGATGCCCGCAATGGCCCCGTTGCGCGACCCCCGTTTCCAGAAAATGCCGCCCAGCACCGCGGGGGCGAACTGCGCCACGGCCGCAAACGCCACCAGGCCGGTGGAAATCAGCGAGTAGTGTTCGGCCACGCCCTCGAAGTACGCGTACGCCAGCAACAGGATCAACGCCATGCCCGCCCGGCGGCTGTAGAGCAGCACGCTCACGAAGTGGTCGGCGAAGCGCCGCTTGAACCAGTTGCTCTTGAGCACCAGCGGCATGATGAGGTTGGTGCTCATCATGGTGCTCAGGGCAATGGTGGTGACGATGATCATGCCGGTGGCCGCCGAAAAACCGCCGATGTACACCAGCAGCGCCAGCAGCGGACGCCCGAAGTGCATGGGCAGGGCCAGCACGTAGGTGTCGGCGTCCACCCGGCCGGCCCCGAACACCAGTTCCCCGCCGAAGGCGATCGGCAGCACGAACAAGTTGATCACCAGCAGGTACAACGGGAACAGCCACATGGCTTTGTTGAGGTGCTTCTCGTCGAGGTTTTCGACCACGGCCACCTGGAACTGCCGCGGCAGGAACAGCACCGCCATGGCCGACAGGAAGATCGTGCCCGTCCAGTTGCTGAAGCCGAAGGGCTCCTGCAGCACGAATAGCTTTTCCAGCGCCGGCACCCGGGCCGCCCGGGCAAATACGTCGCCGAAGCCATTGAACACGCCGTAGGTCACAAACACGCCGGCCGCCAGGAACGCCACCAGCTTTACCAGCGACTCGAAGGCCACGGCCCCCACCATGCCCTCGTGCTGCTCGGTGGCTTCCACGCGGCGGGTGCCGAACAGGATCACGAAAAACGCCAGGCCCAGGGTGAGGTAAAAGGTGGCGTCCCCGAACACCAGCCCGCCGTCCCGGTTGATACCCGCCCCGGTGAGCGTGTCGAGGCTGTTGGCAATGGCTTTCAGTTGCAGGGCCAGGTACGGCACCGCTTCGAGCAGGCAGAACACGGTGACCATCACGCCCAGCAGGCTGCTTTTGCCGTACCGCGACGAGATCAGGTCGGCGATGGAGGTGATGCGCTGCACCTTGCAGATGCGGATGATCTTGCGCAGCACGAACCAGAACGCGGGGGCCATCAGCGCAGGACCGATGTACACGGCCAGGTATTCCAGCCCGTTGGTGACCGCCCCGCCCACGCTGCCGTAGAACGTCCACGCCGAACAGTACACGCCCAGCGACAGGGCGTACACGTACGGGTTGTTCACCAGGCTGCGGGCGGTGCGGGCCCGCCGTTCGGTCAGGTACGCTACCGCGAACAGGAGGGCGAGGTACCCGAACGACAAGCCGATGACCAGTCCGCTATTCATCTTCGTTCCGTAAAGCGTTCCGGTAATACCGCTCCACCAGCCAGGCCGAAAGGGCAATGAGCACCACCCACCCGCCGAACACGTAGGCATACAGCGCCGGGATGCCGCCCACCCGCCGGGGCACGTTGGCGATGGAAAGCACCGGGTAAATGAGCAGCATCCCGGCCAGCAGGCTCACGAGCAGCAACTGCTGGGCTTTAAGGCGTTGGTTCATGGGCACTTCGCTTTATTTCCAATCTTTTTATCAGCGTCCCGGATCGGTATCCTCCAATCTGTTTCCGCTGATCCTTTTCATCCAGACCATCAAGCTCATCAGGCTCATTCCGCTGATCCTTTTCATCAAGGCCATCAAGCTCATCAGGTCCATCAAGGTCCTACTTCCCGCACAATTGCCGCAGTCCGTTGAGCACGGGTGCGAAATACCGTTTGTCGTTTTCGCTGGTGTTGCCCGTTTCGTCGAGCGTACGCAGCACTTTAACCCGGCCGTTCTGCTCGCGCAGCACCACGAACACGTTCACGATGATGTTGTCGCCGGCGTAGTTGGCTTCGAACACGTAGGGCCCGTTGACCTGGAGGTTTTCGCCCAGGCCCGTGTACACCGGCACGTGGTTGCCCTGCACCTTGCCGATGCCCGCGTCGGCCTCGGCGATCTGGTAGCCGCTCTGCTGCAGGAGCTGCGTGGTCGTGCGGATGAATTCATCTTTGCTCACCCCGCAGGGAACCGTGATCGGGCGGGGCATCCGCGGTTTAAAGCTCGAACAACCCTGGCCGAGGGCAGCCGTCAGCAGCAGGAGGAAGAGAAATACTGGCTTCATGGGTTTCGGGGGTGGTGGCTTTCGGTCCGTGCAACGCCCGGGACAGTACGGCGCTCCATTCTTGGATAAATATAAAGCTTTCGCATCAGCATCCAAGTGAGAGCCCCTGCCGCGTTGCACGCCCGGCGCACCGGTTTAGGAGTAGAACGGGTGATTACATGACTGCATGACTACATGATTGATGTCTCACATCTCACATCTCATGTCTAGAAGTAGATGAAGGACTGCATGATGACTTCCTGCCGGTGGCCGGCCCGCTCCATGCCGCCGAGCAGGTCGGGGCCGGTGGCCGCCGAGAAGAGGGGACGGGGCCGGTAGTGCAGGGTGATCTTGGCGTTCTGCCCGGCCAGAATCCAGTTGATGCCGGCTTCGGGCAGCGTATAGGTGTCGTTGAGGCGCCGGTAAGCGACGTGCGAAAGCTGTGCGTAGGGTTGCAGCCGCCCGAAACCCCG
>CADCTQ010000192.1 GCA_902805615.1 uncultured Cytophagales bacterium | reverse complement strand
GCTTGCCGGCTTTCAGGCCGATGTTGCCCGGACGTTCTTCGGGCCCGTGCAGGCCGTCGTTGTTGACCACCAGCGTATTGCCGATGAACAACTGGCTGCCGTCGTCGGAGCGGGTGTAGAAGGTGTAGGTGCCGTCAGCGGGCACGTCCACGAAGCCCGTGTACCGGAAGCCGTAGAAGTCGGCCCGCAGTTTGGGCGTGAGCGAGAACGTGGTCACGGTGCCGGTGGCCTGGGGCGTAAGGGCGCTGAAGTTGGGCAGGAAGTTCCAGGTGCCCTGGTAGTACTGGTAGTTCAGGCCGCTGACGGCGTTGGCCGGGTTTTCGGGCGTCCGCAGGGTGCTGGTGCCCGCCGTAAAGTTGGCGGTAAGCGTGGTGTTGGCGGCCGGGATCGTGATGGAGTGCGTGACCGCGCCGCCGTCCGACCAGTTGCTGAACTGGTACGAAGTGCCGTTGAGCAACTGCGGGCTGCGGGCTTCCACCGTTTGCACGGCCCCTACGGTAGTGGTGTAGGAATACGGCGTGAAGATGCTCTCACCGTCCAGGAACAGTTGCAGGCCCGACGGGTTGGAGGTGATCGTGTACGTAGACCGGTTCGGGTAGATTTCGCGGAACGTCGTGGTCGCCTGGCCGTCCGAGTCGGTCACCCGCAGGTAAATGCGGTACCACACGTTGAAGCCGTGCACCGACAACGGCACCTGGAACGAGCCGCTGGTGATGCCGCTCGTGGCCGACACGGTCGGGTGGGTGTGCAGGCCGGAGTCATCGTGGTAAAATTCCACCCACCAGGTAAAGGCCGAGGCGGGCAGCGTACCGTCGTCGGGGTCAGAGCCCGTGCCGGCGAAGGTAATCGTCTGGCCCGCGTTGTACCGGGCCCCGGCCACCGGGCTGGTAATGGTTGCCGTGGGGGCCTGGTTGTTGATGACCGTCAGCGTGGCGCTGTTGCTGGTGGCGCTGCCGAAGCCGTTGGTCACAATGGCCCGGAACGTGGCGCCGCTGCTCGCTAGGCTGACGTTCGAAAGGGTGTAGCTCGACGAGGTGGCGCCGGAGATATTTACCCCGTTGCGCTGCCACTGGTAAGTAAGGGGGTTGCTGCCCGAAGCGCCTACCGTGAAGGTCACCGAGCCGCCCACCGACGTGGTCTGGCTGGTGGGTTGGGCCGAAATGAAGGGTGACTGCGACGCCGTGTAGGTGATGCGCCACACTTCGCCGTTGGTGGTGGACGTATTGCTGTTGGTGCTGCCCCGCACGAGGTAGTACATGCTGCCGTCGGGACCGATCTTGATGTCTACGGGGCGGTTGACGCCCGTGGCGAAGTTGCCCTTGGCTTTGGTGGCCAGGTCCACCGTGCGGATGTAGCCGGCGCAGTAGTCGGCGTAGAAGTACTTGCCCACGTAAGCCGCCGGGAACTGCGCGTTGACCGGGTTGTAGAAGGCGCCGCCGGTAATGGCACAGCCTTCGCCGTGGGTGTAGGCGAAGAAGGGGTCCTGGTAGTTGCCCGGGGCGAACTGGCCGGCCGTGCGGAACCCTTCGAGCATGGGATAGCCGTAGTTTTTGCCGGCGATGGGTTCGTTGACTTCCTCCCAGGTGGCCGTACCCACGTCGGTGATCAACACGCGGTTGGTGCCCCGCTGCACGCTGGCCTTAAAGGGGTTGCGCATGCCCCGCGCCCAGATGGCCCGGTTTACGCCGGTTGCCGAGGTGTAGAACGGGTTGTCGGTGGGAATGGTGCCGTCGGGGTTGATGCGCAGGATTTTGCCCTGCAAGCTGCCCAGGGATTGCGGCAGGTTGAAGTCGCCGCCGTCGCCGGTGGTGATGAGCAACTTGCCGTCCAGGAAGTACATGCCCCCGCCGTTGTGGACGGTGGTCTTGCTGAAGCCCAGGCGGAGCAGCACGAACTCACTGTTGGCAACGGCCACGTCGCCGCTGGCCTTGAAGCGGCTCACCCGGTTCTCGTTGGTGCCGGCCGGCATGTACAACACGTACACGTAGCCGTTGCTGGCGAAATTAGGGTCGAGAATGATGTTTTGCAGGCCCCGTTCGTTGTTGTTGTCCACCGACAGGGTCAGGAAGGGCGTGGTGAGCATGGTGCCGTTCTTGATGATGCGGATGCGGCCGTTTTTCTCGGTGACGAACAGCCGCCCGTCCGGGGCAACTTCGAGGGATGTGGGGTCGAGGCCCGTCGCCAGGCGGCTTTCCACGAAGCCGGTGGGCAGTACGGAGGCCGCTGCGCGGAAGGCGCCCAGGGCAAGGAGCACGAGGGACAGCAGGATTTTTGAGGAAATGCGCCGCGACGGACGCACAACATGCTTCTCTCCAATCACTTGGGGAATAGAAGTACAAGGCATACGGAAAAGATTAGGTTTAGTGGGTAATCTGAAATAAGAAAGTATTCAATGAATTTTGGACGCGGGACAGCACAATCCGGCCGGCAAGCATCCGCGTAAGGAATGGTTGCAGGATGAACAGGTAGTACTGCTCCTGAGGTTACCTGGGTGCCTGAAATGTCAGAAAAAGCACGCTGAGATGGATGGGCATAGCTGGTGACCCCTTAATACCGGAAGGAATTAAAAGGTAAGTGGCTCTGCGGGTACTTTTTTCTATGGTATGCAGCTGATCCGGGCAGGCTGGTTGGCTGTCACGCTGGCATCATACTGCTAATTTTAACATTTATTCCTTAAAAGGAAAGCACCCCCCGGTGAATAAACGGATAATTTTCGCGCCGCCCCCGCCGGCTTCTCTTTTTATATGACGATAGCGAGTATAATTGGTACTAATTCCGCTTTTGCTTTCGTAGCCGGACGGCCCTGCGCCCCGGCGGATACAACTCCCTTTATGCACCCGGTCAAACTCCTGCTTCCCCTCCTCCCGGTCCTCCTGTCGGTGCTCTACACCGGCCGGGAAGCCGCCACCCGGCGGGAAACCCGCACGGCGCCGCGGGACTTAAGGGCCGGCCGGCCCCCGGACGAGAACCGGTTTACCCGCACCATCCTGGCCGCCGACCTGCGGGAGCCGATGGAACTGGCCGTGGGCGGCAAGGGCGACGTGTACTGGGTGGAACGGTACGGCAGCCTCCACCACTACGACCCGGCCACCGGCCGCACGACGTCCGTGGCGCGGCTCGACGTGTTTGCCGGCAACAACGACGGCCTGCTGGGCCTCGCCCTGGACCCCGGGTTCGACGCCAACGGGCACCTCTACCTCTACTACTCTCCGGCCGGCGCCACGCCGCAGCAGCACGTTTCGCGGTTTACCCTGCGCGACGGCCGGCTTGACGTATCTACGGAAAAAATTCTCCTCCGGATTCCCACGCAACGCGAAGAATGTTGCCACTCGGCCGGCTCCCTGGCTTTCGGCCCGGGCGGCGACCTGTACGTGGCCGTGGGCGACAATACCAACCCCAGCCAGCAGGACGGCTACGCCCCGGTGGACGAACGGCCCGGACGCGCTTCCTTCGACGCCCAGCGTACGTCCGCCAACACCCATGACTACCGCGGCAAAATCCTGCGCATCCGGCCGCAGCCCGACGGCACCTACACCGTGCCCGACGGCAACCTGTTCCCGAAAGACGGTTCGCAAGGCAAGCCCGAGATTTACGTGATGGGGGCCCGCAACCCCTTCCGGATTTCGGTGGACGCCCGGACCGGCTACCTGTACTTCGGCGACATCGGTCCCGACGCCAACGCCCCCGGTCCGAAAGGCCCCGCCGCCTACGACGAATTCAACGTGGCCCGGCGGCCGGGCAACTACGGCTGGCCCTACTTCGTGG
>CADCTQ010000191.1 GCA_902805615.1 uncultured Cytophagales bacterium | reverse complement strand
TATCTTTCGGGGCCGAATCGGCCGGCGTAGCGGGCAAGGTTTGTCCCGTGACCGGGAGCGAACCGATCCAGCATAAACCAATCAAAAACAGGAGTGTCGTTCTAACAGTGATCATACATGGGATAATGAAGGGCGGCCCCGGCGTGCGGGAGGTTCAAGGCTTCCCATTGCCATCTGCGGGTCCGCTACCCTTGTGTAAACGCCCGGCGGATCAAAGTGGCTCAGTTCCCCGAAAAAATTCCCGTTGCCCGCCGGACTCGCCGGAATACGGTATCAAAAATTTTTTTAATGTCCTCCGGCATGATGGCGTGGGCAGTCAGAAGCTTAAGGAGAGAATGAAGGGTTTACAGGCAAGAAAGCGCAAGGGCGTAGCGAACAGATAAACCGGCGGCGTGCAGCTGGGTATTTCTGCTGAATCAGATGCCAATCTTTGAATTTCTTAACCTTTCCATTGAATCTCGTTATGTGCCCGGTAGTACGAGGGGATAACTTTACCGGCCTACAACCTTCAAGAGAAATCCAGTTACAAATGGGACCTCTCTGAACAACCCACTTCCGCAACCAACCTAGATGAACCAGCCTTTCAAACATTCCCAAGTAGCCACCAACGGCATCACGCTGCACGTCGTCGAGCTGGGCACGGGTCAGCCTGTCCTGTTCTGCCACGGCTTTCCCGATCTGTGGCGGGGTTGGCGCTTGCAGATGGAGGCCGTGGCCGACGCCGGCTACCACGCCATTGCGGTGGACATGCGCGGCTACGGCCGCAGCTCCGCCCCGGCTGACTCTTTGGCCTATACCCCCTTCCACACCGTTGGCGACTTGGTGGGTCTGCTCGACGCGCTCAAGCTGCCGGCGGTGACCATTGTGGGCCACGACTTCGGGGCCACCGTTGCTTGGAACGCGGCGCTGCTGCGGCCCGACCGGTTCACGGCAGTTTTCGCGGTCAGTGTGCCGTTCATACCGCTGGGTGGTCCGGGCTTTCTCCAGGAAATAGCCGCGGCCGGCAACACTAATTTCTACATGTTCGACCAGATAAAGCCCGAAGCGGCGACCCGCTGGGCGAATGCCGCCGTCACGTATCCGGCCTTCCTCTACTGGTCGTCGGGCACACCGTCGGCAGCAGCGCGCTGGAACCCGCTGGCGGGAGGCGAGAACATGGTCCGCCCGGCCCCCGTTGCTATTCCCCCGTGGGCCGACCCCGAGGACATGGCCTATGCCGTGGCCGAATTCGGGCGAACCGGCTTCAACGGCCCCCTGAGCTACTACCGCTCCATTCAGCCCTTCTTTGACCTGGCAGGCGCCTACCAAGGCCTCACCATTAAGCAGCCGTCCTTCTTCCTGGCAGGAGAAGTTGACGCCCTGCACGTGATGCTCAAAACCACCGAGGCGCAGCTGCATCTGGGGCTGCCCGGCCTGCGCGGCTTTCTGGAATTGCCCGGAGTCGGCCACTGGCCCAACCGCGAGGCCACGCCCGCGTTCAACGCCGCCCTGCTCAGCTTTCTCAGGAGCCTTTAATGGATGGGGTGGTAAACTGATGCAACAGAATATGCACTATGGGCAGCAAAATAGTTTGGTAGCGCGTATGGAAAACGCCCTGATGCGCAAGCGGAGAACCATTTCCTAACCACAGGCAGGCGTACGATTTCACGGATGGTTTCGAGTGCAGCTACCACACAGCGAAAAGGTGATTCCAAATTGCCGGGCGGGAGGGCGAGCATTGAGGTATAGTTTAGACGAATGATATTTTACGGCAATGACCACATCGAATCCTCCGCTTCTCGACAACCACGGCCGGCCGGTCAACTACCTGCGCCTGGCCGTCACCGACCGCTGTAACCTCCGGTGCTTTTACTGCATGCCCGAGGAGGGCATCAAATACCTGCCCAAAAAGGCGCTGCTCACCTACGAGGAGATGGAACGGATGGTGCGGGTACTGGCGGCAATGGGGGTAAATAAGGTGCGCATCACCGGCGGAGAACCGTTCGTGCGCAATGGCCTGCTCTACTTTCTGGGCCGGCTGGGTCAGATACCCGGCATCGACGCGCTGCACCTGACGACCAACGGCGTGCTTACGGCGCCCCACGTGACGGAACTGAAAGTCATCGGCGTCCGCAGCGTCAACCTGAGCCTCGACACGCTGGACCGCGACCGTTTCCGCCACATCACCCGCCGCGATGAACTGCCCAAAGTGCTCGATACGCTTTTTGGCTTGCTGGCAAACGGCATTGAAGTGAAGCTCAACGTGGTGGTGATGGAAGGAAAAAACACCGGCGACATCCTGCCAATGGCCGAACTCACCCGGCAGTACCCGGTGTCGGTGCGCTTCATCGAAGAAATGCCCTTCAACGGGGAAGGCAACCGCTTCGCAGGGTTCACCTGGAACTACCGCCGCATTCTCGAGGAACTGAAAGCACACTACCCAGCGCTTTACAAACTGGCTGACGAACCCAACGCCACCGCCTACGAATACGGTATCCCGGGCCACGCTGGCAGGCTGGGCATTATTGCCGCCTTCAGCCGGAGCTTCTGCGGCACCTGCAACCGCATCCGCATTACGGCGCAGGGTCTGCTCAAGACTTGCCTCTACGACGACGGGGGGCTCGATCTGCGCAAACTCCTCCGCACGGGAGCCACCGATGAACAACTCACGCTTGCCTTCCGGGCTGCCTTCAGCCGCCGGGCCAAAGACGGCTTCGAAGCCGAAGCGCGGCGCAGTTCGCACCAACCGGCCTCCGAATCCATGTCTACCATCGGGGGATAGAGGGGCAAAAGATAGCGACGCTTAAGGGGAAACAGCTTTTCATCACTTATTCACCACTATTCACCACACCCATGAAGGAGATTGTCCGCATGCTGGAAGTATATGAGCAGGTAGATTGCTCGCGGCTAAAAGTAGCCCTGGCTACCGTGGTGAGGACAGAAGGTTCCTCTTATCGCCGGCCTGGCGCCAAAATGCTTATTACCAGCGACGGCCGCTGGGAAGGCGCCGTGAGCGGAGGCTGCCTGGAAGGCGACGTCCTGCGGAAAGCACGTCAGGTGATGCTGGATGGTAAACCCATCGTGGTCAGGTACGATACAATGGATGACGATGCCAACAACCTGGGAGTGGGACTGGGTTGCAATGGCATTATTGATGTTTTGATCGAGCCGGTTGATCCGGCGGAGGCTACCAATCCCATTGCCCTGTTAAGAAACTTTTTGCGGCACCGCGATGTGCGCGTGATGGCTACTGTATTCAGCAGCCATCCCGGTACGGGATTAGAGGCCGGTGCCCGGTTTATACTAACCGCGCAGCCTACGCAGTTTATTCCGGGCTGGCTCAAAGCAGATATGCAGCAGGTTTTTGGTTCGGGCAAACCGTTTGTTAAGACCTATCTGCTTCCGGAAGGAATGGTGGAAGTATTTATGGAGCGTATTGATCCGGGAATTGAACTGGTGATTTTCGGGGCGGGGTACGATACCATCCCGCTGGCCAAACTCGCCGGGGAAATAGGCTGGCACGCAACCGTCACCGAAGACTGCATTGCGCACCTGGCGCCCAAACGCTTTCCCGCCGCCACTTGCGTGCTCCATGCCGATCGTCACGCAGTGCTGGAAAAAATCACCCTTACCGACCGGACTGCTGCCGTGCTGATGTCGCACAATTTCAAGTATGACCTGGCGGTACTGGCAAGTCTGCTGGCAACTGATGTCCCCTACATTGGCATACTGGGCCCGCGCAAACGCTTCGAGAAGATGCAGGCAGCGCTGACCAAATCGGGGAAACACTTTTCCAACACTGCCCTAAGCCGGGTACATGCACCCATCGGGTTAGACCTGGGT
>CADCTQ010000190.1 GCA_902805615.1 uncultured Cytophagales bacterium | reverse complement strand
TTACTCCCCCAAATCACCAAACAAAATAAAAGCGACGGCCCAAGTTCCGTCGCCAACCCATACACCATGCATCGCGTACCCACTGACCACTCTCCGCCTACTAATTCGGCATCGTCTTCAGCTTGTCAAATTTCAGGATGTGGATTTCCTTGCCGGTGATGTCAATGAGCTTTTCGTCCTTGAAGTCGGAGAGGGTGCGGATGACGGTCTCCTTGGAGGCGCCGGCCAGGCCGGAAAGGTCCTCGCGGGACACCCGGAGCACGGCCGCCGCGGGGTTGTCGGGCTGGTACCGTTCGCAGAGCATGAGCAGGGCCTCGGCCACCCGCTTGCGCACCGAGTTGTAGGCCAGCTTCAGCAGCCGGTCTTCGTGTTCGATCACGTTGCGCGACAGCAGCTTGATGAACTTGGCGGCCACGTCGCGGTTGCGTTCGATGAGGTCGTAAAAGTCGGGCTTCTGGATCACCACCAGCTGGGCGTCTTCCAGCGCCTCGGCCGACTCGGTGTAGTTGCGGTTTTCGAGCAGCTCCAGGTAGCCGATGAAGTCGCCTTCCCCGTGCAGGCCCGTGATGAATTCGCGGCCTTCCTTGTTGGTCTTGAACGTCTTGACCTTGCCGTCCTTCACGTAGTAGAGGCTGTTGGCAAAGTTGCCCTCCGTAAAAATGCGGTGCTTCTTTTTGGCCGTGAGCACCTTGCGTTCCTCCCCGAGCAGCCGGTTGAACTCCTCCAGGCCGCGGCGTTCCCCGGCGGGTGCCGGCGCATCGGCGGTTCCGGCCGGCCCGCGCAACCCGCTCTTGCGGAGGCGCATTTCCACCGCGTCGAGCAGGGCCAGGTCGTCGAAGGGCTTGGTCAGGTAGTCGTCGGCGCCCAGGTTCATGCCCTTGCGGAAGTCGTCCTTTTCGGCCTTGGCCGTCAGGAAGATGAACGGGATGGCCGCCGTGTCGGGACTTTTGCCCAGCAGGTGCAGCACCCCGTAGCCGTCCAGTTCGGGCATCATGATGTCGCAGATCACCAGGTCGGGCCGCTCGGCGCGGGCCGCCTCCACGCCCCGCTTGCCGTTGGGCGCCGTAAACACCTGGTAGCCGGCCAGTTCGAGGATTTCGGCGGTGTTTTCCCGCACGTCGTTGTTGTCTTCGATGATGAGAATCTTCTTCATGCTTCGGGGTGGACGGTGGGCAATGTGACGGTAAACCGGGTTCCCTCGCCTTCCTCGCTGCGGAAGGTGATGGTGCCCCGCAGCAAATCTACGTACCGTTTCACAATCGTGAGCCCCAGCCCCGTGCCCTGGATGTTGGCCGCGTTGTGGGCCCGGTAGAAACGCGTGAACAGGTGCGGCTGGTCGGCGGCGGGAATGCCGATGCCGTGGTCGCGCACGGTCAGCGTCACCTGCCCGTCCTGCAACGCACTGTCGACTTCCACCGGCTTGCCCTCGGGCGAATACTTGATGGCGTTGGAAATGAGGTTGATGAGGATGTTGCGCAGCGACTGCTTGTCGGTGCACAGGCACGGCGAAGGGCCGGCGTGCCGGTACTGCAACGGCTGGCCGGGCTTGGCCAGGGCCGCCATTTCTTCGAGCACTTCTTCCACGAACGGCTTGAGGTCCAGCTCGCAGAGGTTGAGCTGCCCCCGGCCCTCTTCGAGCTTGCTGATGGAGAGGAAGTCGTTGAGGATCTGCGTGAGGTTGTGCACCGACGACTTGATGCGTCCCGTGTGCCGGAGCCGCTTGTCGGTGTCGCCCGGCGCGTTGTACTTCTCGATGAGCGACGCCGACGAGAGGATCGTGCTCAGGGGCGTGCGGAACTCGTGCGAGGCCGTGGTCACGAACCGCGACTTGAGTTCGTTCAGTTCGCGTTCCTTTTCGAGCGCCTTGAGGGCTTCGGCTTCGGCTTTTTTGAGGCTGGCGTTGGTGATTTCGAGCTTTTTGAGGGCTGAGCCCAGCGCCTGCGTCCGCTGCTCCACCCGCTTTTCGAGTTCCACGTTGAGCTGCCGGATTTCGCGCAGGTGCCGGGCGTGTTCGATGCCGTAGCGGATGGACCGTTCCAGGTCGGCCGGCCGGAAAGTGCCCTTCACGAGGTAGTCGGCGGCGCCGGCCTTGAGGGCTTTTTCGTCGGTGTCGGCGTCGGCCTGCCCGGTGAGCAGGATCATGGGACCGGTGCAGCCGCCGCGTACGGCTTCGGCAATCAGTTGCAGGCCGCTGTGCACCCCGATGCGGTAGTCAATCAGGTACACGTCGTGCAGGTTGCCGGCAATGGCGGCCCGGGCTTCCTCGTAGTCGGGAATCCATTCGAGCAGGTAGCCCTTGTGCGGAATGTCTTCGAGCAGGTCCCGCGTGAGCAGGTAATCCTCCTCGTCGTCGTCCACCAGCAATATGTGCGTCACCTGGTTCAACTCAGCGCCCGATTGGAAGTTCCACGATTTCAAACCAGTATTTGCCCAGCGTGCGCATCACGTTCACCAGCGACGAAAACGACACCGGCTTGGTGATGAACGAGTTGACGCCCAGGTCGTAGGTGCGCAGCACGTCTTCTTCGGCCTTCGACGTGGTGAGCACCACGATGGGAATGACCCGCAGTTTGGGGTCGGTCTTGATCTCCTTCATGGCCTCCCGGCCGTCCTTGCGGGGCATGTTGAGGTCGAGCAGGATCAGGCCGGGGTGCGGGTACTGGCGAATGTCGGCGTAGGGGCCTTCGTGCCGCAGGTAGGCCAGCAACTCCTCGCCGTCCGACACGAAGTGGATGTGGTTGGAAAGGCGGCTTTCCTCCATGGCTTCCTTCACCAGCATCTGGTCTTCGGCGTCGTCTTCCGCCACCAGGATCACAATGGGCGTATTTCGGTTGTTGGGCATAAGGATGGAAAAATTTAAAAGTATTTTCTACTGCGTTCCCCCTTCCGGGTGCCGCACGGCCAGGGTCACGATGAAGTCGGCGCCTTTGCCCGGCTGGCTGCGGGCCGTAATGTCGCCGCCGTGCCGGATGGCAATCTTGCGGCAGATCGCCAGGCCGATGCCGGAGCCCTGGTATTTCTGCCCTTCGAGCCGCTGGAACACGTTGAAAATGCGGTCCAGGTACTTCTCGTCGAAGCCGATGCCGTTGTCCTCCACGTGGATTTCCACCACTTCGTCGCCGGGCGTGCCCTTCAGGTGGGCCCGGCGCTGGATGCCGCGGGCGTAGATGCGGATGCGGGGCGCCTCGCCGGCCTTGCGGAACTTGATGGCGTTGGCGATCAGGTTCTGGAACAGTTGCCGCAACTGCGTGGGCTCGGCCTCGATGTCGGGCAGCGGTTCGACTTCCACGCGGGCCCCCGACTGCTCGATGGCCACTTCCAGGTCGCCCAGTACCTCCCGCACGACCTGGTCGAGGCGCACGCGGGTAAAGGCCTGCGCCTTGGTGGTGATGCGCGAAAAGGTGAGCAGGTCGTTGATCAGGTTCTGCATCCGCGAGGCCGCGTTGAGCATCCGGTCCAGGTAGTCCTTGCCCTGGTCGCTGAGCTTTTCGCCCTCCTTCGACTTGAGGCGGTCGCCGAACGCCTGGATCTTGCGCAGCGGCTCCTGCAAGTCGTGCGACGACACGTAGGCGAAGTCCTGTAGTTCCCGGTTGCTCCGCTCGAGTTCGGCGGCGTACCGGCGCAATTTTTCCTCCGACATTTTCAACGCGCTGATATCGTGAATGAATCCCGTAAAAATTTTTCGCCCGGGCAGTTGCACTTCGCTGATGCTCAGGTGGAACGGAAACACCGTGCCGTCTTTGCGGCGCCCCGACACCTCGCGGCCGATGCCGATGATCTTGCCCACGCCGGTGCGGTGGTAGTTCTGCACGTAGCTGTCGTGGCGGCTCTTGTCGGGCTCGGGCATGAGCAGGTTGATGCTGCCGCCGATCACTTCGCGGGGGTCGTAGCCGAACAGCCGGGCCGCCGCCGGGTTCATGGATTCCACCACGCCCCGTTCGTCAATGGTGATGATGCCATCAATGGCGCTTTCGAAGATGGCTTTGAGCCGCGAGGCCGTTTCGGAGTCGTTTTGGTAGAAGTAGCCGGACATACTTTCTTTACAATCAGGACGGTTTAACTGCAACGCTGGCGGGCACGCTTCCATTGTGGTGTACGCATGTGGTGTACGCAAAAGTACCCGGTACCGGATGCACCCCGGCTGATTTAGGTCACCGGCGGCCTTGTTCTTCGTCATCCGGCGGCGGACGGGGAGGGGGTAATTTTGGGAAAGCAAAGCAATACCATGATGACCATGATGAAATGGATGAATGGGAGGATATTTATTTTATCAATAGATGATCGCATCCAGTCAAATACGTAATCTCCGAATCATATCCGTATATAATGAAAGATCGGGGATGTTGCCGGCCGTTTTGGTGTTATGTAATTGGGATTGCCGACGATCAATCCCTTACGTACCCGACGCAAACCTGAAATCCACCATTCGAAATTGCTTTTTACCCGCATTGCCATGAAAACGATCCTGGTTCCCACTGACTTCTCGGTAGCCGCCCAGATGGCCTGCCAGTACGCCGCCGCGCTGGCCCGGGCCACCCGGTCCCAACTGGTGTTGCTCCACACGTACCACGTGCCCGTTTCGTACGGGAGCGTTGCCGGCAAAGCGTCGCGTTCCGCGCGGCTCGAAAAGCAGCAGGGCAGAAAGCTGGAAGTGTTCCGGCGCGACCTGTCGGAGGCGTACGGCATCGAAGCCAGGATGCTGGTGATGCCGGGCCTGGCCGCCGAGCAGGTGCCGTCCCTGGCCGAAGCCCTGGCCGCCGACCTCGTGGTGATGGGCACGCGGCGCAACGGCGACCCGACCCGGAGCCTGCTGGGCAGCGTAACCACGGGGGTCATCAGCCGTTCGGCCGTGCCCGTGCTGGTAATTCCGGAAGGCGTGGTGTTCCGGCAGCCGAAAGAGATCGTGCTGGCGACGGATTTTCAGACCGTGCCCGATCCCCACGCGTTCGGCGTGCTGGGTACGCTCACGCGGCAGTTCGGGGCGGCCATCCGCGTAGTGCACGTGCGCAGCACCAAGCCGGATGTGGTGGCCGCGGGCAGCGATTCGGCCCTCGAAAATGCCCTGGAAGACCTGGAACATACCTACGAACTGGTCACCGACGACGACAAGGTGCACGGCCTGGAGCAATACCTGGCCGAAACGGGTCCCGACTGGCTGGTGATGCTGCCGCACCGGTATCCCTTTCTCAACCGCCTCTTCCACCGGAGCTTCACCCGCCACATGGCCCTGCACGCCTCCCTGCCGCTGCTGGTGCTGCCGGGCAATGCGTAGTGGGCAGAAAGTGTTGGGTAAGTATTAAGCAGGGCAAAAATAAAGGCGCGGGGGCCGGTTTGAGAACCGGCCCCCGCGCCTTTATTCGGTAATTCAAGGCTTTCTCAGAAGTAGTCAGTGAGACACTGACTACGGCGTTAGCGACACCAACTGCGGTCTGGAACCATGCTTATAAAGATCTGCACGCCGCCGTCAGTGTCTCACTGACGGCTTCACAAGACTTTTTGAGAAAGTCCTGATTTCGTCATTCAACCTTGCCCGTGGGAAGGCAGGAACAGGACCGGGTGGCGGTTGAGGTATTCGGGCGTTTCGCCGCGGAGGTAGTCCAGCACCCGCGCCAGCAGCGTGGCCCGGGTGGTTGCCAGCACCAGCAGGTGGGCGTGCAGGTTTTCGCAGAACCGGTCAATGCAGAAGGCCGTCTGCCCGGGGTCGAACAGGCAGAGCGAAAGGTTGCCGTAGCCGGTCGGCTCGAAGCTTTCGGCGTCCTCGTCGTCGAAGCCCCCCGCGGGAACGGCGGCCCGCTGCTTCTGCCGGATGTGGAGAAAGGCCGTTTCGGCGCCGTACCGGCGGGCCAGGTTGAGCACGAAACTCACGTCGGTGAGGGAGGCGCCGTCGAGGTCGGAGGCGTACACGATCTGGCGCAGGGGCTCGAAGCGGCCCCCTTGGGGCACCCACAGCACCCGGTGGGCATTGCTTTCCAGCAGTGCCGTCAGCAGCGCAATCCGTGACCCGCAGCAGATCTCTTCGGCCGGGCAGGTGCCGATCACGATCAGGTCGGCTTCGGTGGCCGCCGCGTACTTTTGCACTTCCCGGGCCGTGGCGCCCATGCGTACCTCGCAGTGGCAGTTGAGCCGGGCCAGGGCGTCCTGCCCGATGAGTTGCTGCCGCACCGCTTCCAGCCGTTCGCGGGCTTCCCCGGCGTAGCGCAGGGCGCAATGGGGTTCCAGGTAGGGGGCGTCGAAGGCGTAGAACAGCACCAGGCGGCTGCCGGTACGCACGGCAATGTCGCTGGCGTACTGGACGGCGCGGTGGGAAAGGCCACTCAAATCAATCGGGCAGAGTATGGTTCTCATGGGGCGAAAGTCGCGGTTGGATGGCACGAAGTTGCCCCAAACGGGGACGGCGTACGATGACGGAAGCAGAAGTTAAAGATGATATTCGTCAGCAGGAGAAAAAGGGAGACCGCAGACCGGAGGAAAGGAGACCGGAGAAGGCGTACCCACGCAACGCGCAAAATGATTGGCAGTGCGGACGGGCCGGGCAAAAAGGAAGGGAAAAGGCATTTCTCGTAGATCAGAATATTGTTCCTGTTCCTGCTTTCCTTTTCCCTTTCTACCGTTTCATCTCCAACCAGTACCGGAGCCTTGCCAAAGTCCGTTCCCGATCCTCCTCCGGTCTCCTTTCCTCCCGTCTCCGGTATCCCTTTCATCTCCGGTATCCCTTTCATAAACTGACATGCATCATTCCGCAAGCCGCCGCCCGTCATCTGCCGGCGGAGCGGAAGGGGTCATCTTTACCCCCAAAACCAACCTGAGGCATGCAAACCCCGCCCGTTGCCCAAAAAACCCTTTGCCACCACTGCGGCGACGCCTGCCCCGACGATTCCATCCGCATCGGGGACGACAAGCATTTCTGCTGCCAGGGGTGCAAAACCGTGTACGAAATCCTGTCGGCCAGCGGCCTGTGTACCTATTACGACCTCTCCGAAAACGCCGGCATCTCCCTCAAGGGCCGCGACTACGGCGACAAATACGCCTACCTCGACAACGCCGCCATCGGCCGGCACCTGCTCGACTACGCCGACGACAAAACGGCCCGGGTCACGTTCTACCTCCCGGCGATGCATTGCAGCTCGTGCATCTGGCTGCTCGAAAACCTCTTCAAACTCCGCGACGGCATCGGCGCCTCGCGGGTCAACTTCCTCAAGAAGGAAATCGCCCTGGCCTTCGACCCCACCGTACTCTCCCTGCGCAAGCTGGTGGAACTGCTGGCAACCCTGGGCTACGAACCGCACATCAGCCTGGAAGCGTACGGGAAGCCGGACCAGAAAAAGACGGGCCGTGACATCCTGCTCAAGCTGGGCGTGGTCGGCTTCTGCACCGGCAACAGCATGATCCTGAGCTTTCCCGAGTACCTGGGCCTGGAGGGCGTGGTGGACGGGCCGTTCAAGCACCTGTTCGTGATCGTCAACGCCCTGCTGTCGCTGCCGCTGTTTTTCTACGGGGCATGGGAATACCTGTCGGCGGCCTGGCGTTCGGTGCGCGAAAGGGTCATCAGCCTCGACGTGCCGCTGGCCGTGGGCATCAGCACGTTGTTTGGGCGGAGCTGGTACGAAATCCTCACCGCCACCGGCCCGGGCTACTTCGACAGCCTCGCCGGGCTGGTGTTTTTCCTGCTCATCGGCAAGTGGGTGCAGGGCCGCACCTACGAGCACCTGTACTTCGAGCGCAGCTACGAATCGTACTTCCCGCTGGCCGTCACGGTGGTCCGGGAAGGCAAGCCCGAAAGCATCCCCGTGGCCGACGTGCAGCCCGGCGACCGCCTTCTGATCCGCAACCAGGAACTCATCCCCGCCGACGGCACGCTGGTCAGCCCGGAAGCCTCCATCGACTACAGCTTCGTGACGGGCGAATCGGAGCCGGTGACGCGCAAGGCCGGCGAATACCTGTACGCCGGGGGCCGACAGACGGGCGGCGGCATCGAACTGCTCGTGCAAAAGCGGGTGTCGCAGAGCTACCTCACCGGGCTCTGGAACAACGACGCCTTCCGCAAGGAAAAGGCCGTGCCCGTTACGCGGCTGGCGGCCGGGTTCAGCCGGTACTTTACGCTGGTTACCCTGCTGGTCGCCGCCGGGGCCGCCGCCTACTGGTTTTTCGCGGACCGCACCGTGCTGTGGAATGCCGTCACGGCCGTGCTCATCGTGGCCTGCCCCTGCGCCCTGTCGCTCTCCATGCCCTTCACGATGGGCACGGTGATGAACATCTTCGGGCGCAACAAATTTTACGTGAAAAGCCCCGACGTGATCCAGCACCTGGCCGCCGTCAGCGGCGTGGTGTTCGACAAGACGGGCACCCTTACCGAGAGCCGGGAAATGACGGCCACCTTTGCGGGGACGCCCCTCACGGACGCCGAAAGCGGGTGGGTAAAATCCCTGGCCGCCCAATCCACGCACCCCCTCAGCCGGGCCGTGTGCGCCGCCCTGCCCGGTGCATCCGCGGGGGAGATTACCCGTTTCCGGGAACTTCCCGGGCAGGGCCTGGAAGCCGTGGTGGACGGCCGGGCGATCCGGTTGGGTTCGGCCGCGTACCTGGGCGTGCCAGCCGACGACCCCTCCCGGAAATCGGTCGTCTTCCTCGCCCTGGATGGCGTGGTCAGGGGGCACTTCCGCGTCGCCAACCGGTACCGGGAAGGACTGCAACGCCTGGCCGCGCGGTTGCGGCAGCACTACGGGCTGTTCCTGCTCTCCGGCGACCGGCCCACCGAGAAGAACCGGCTGTCGCCCTGCTTCGCCTCGGAAGACCATCTGCGCTTCAACCAGAGCCCGGCCGACAAACTGCATTTCGTGCAGGGCTTGCAGGCGCGGGGCGAAAGGGTGCTGATGGTCGGCGACGGCCTCAACGACGCCGGGGCGCTGCGGCAAAGCGAAGTGGGCGTAGCCATCACCGAAGACGTCAACGCCTTCTTCCCGGCCAGCGACGCCCTGCTCGACGCCGCGCAGTTTTCCCGCCTGCCCGACTTCCTGCGGTTCAGCCGTACGGCCCTGAACATGGTAAAGGCGAGTTTCCTCTTGTCGGTGGTGTACAACGTGATCGGGTTGAGCTGGGCCGTATCGGGCAACCTGTCGCCCGTGTTCGCGGCGGTGTTCATGCCGCTCAGTTCCCTGTCGGTGGTGGTGTTTGCCAACGTGGGCACGCGGCTGCTGGCCCGCCGGGCCGGGTTATAAAGTAAACGGGTTCAGAAACAAAACAGAGATGACAATTATCATTCTATTGGTCGTGTTCAGCATGGTGGTGGCCGGGGGATTCCTGGGCGCCTTCCTGTGGGCCGTTCGCAGCGGGCAGTACGAGGATACCTATTCGCCGGCCGTGCGCATTTTGTTCGAAGACCAGGTCCGTGACCCAAAAGACGAGCAACCCCGCCGGTAAGTAAGCCGGCCAATCAGGCAGGGCCGTTCCCCGCAAGGAACGGCCCCCTTTCTGCTTTTAAGGGTTACAGTTTTTCGACCTCTTCCGGCGTCAGGCCCGT
Source organism: uncultured Cytophagales bacterium (assembly GCA_902805615.1). Classification (GTDB taxonomy): domain Bacteria; phylum Bacteroidota; class Bacteroidia; order Cytophagales; family 172606-1; genus CADCTQ01. The sequence continues at coordinate 7,868 of CADCTQ010000190.1, read as the reverse complement.
CGCCTGGACGATGAGGGCAATGTCCAACCCAGTGCGTTTCAGGTTCCGGGCCACTTCTTTCAGTCCTTTCTCACGTCCTTCCTGGATTCCTTTTTCGCGGCCTTCTTCCACGGCCGTTTCGATGGCACTTTCCCAGTCTCTTTTGTCTTTGAGGCTTAATTCGTAACGTTCCATATCTTGGGGGTTTAGGTTAGCAACTTCGGCAATTTGAAAGGCCCCCTTTCAACGCGCAAAACTTAGTTTTACCTGTCTTCTGCCCCTCTTCACGATCCTTAAGGACACTTTTTTTTACAAGGGTGAAGCCCTTTAAAAACGCTTCCGGAGCCGTCAGTGAGACACTGACGGCGGCCCATAAGGGCGGCCTGCACCTTCCTGATTTGGGTAATTGAGGACCCGGGCCCGTACTGGCTGCGCCGCTGTTACTGTCCGCCGCCGTCAGTGTCTCACTGACGGCTTTTTACCTAATCTCAAAAATGTGTCCTAAACGTAGCTTAACGATCCAGGGAATCTTCATTCCAGCTACCCGCATGACGTCATGGCAAGGCTTTGTAAGCTTCCAGGCAAGGCCACCAGAAGCAAAACTAAGTTTTGCCAAAAAAGGGGGTAGTCTGGAGACTACCCCCAGCCGTAAGGGCACTGAGTCGTGTCCCCAGTACAGCCCTTAGCCGCGGCGCTAATCACATACTTCACTACAAGGAACGGCCCTGTTTCTTCTACGGGGGCTTACAATTTTTCGATCTCTTCCGGCGTCAGGCCCGTCGCCTGGACGATGAGGGCGATGTCCACCCCGGTGCGTTTCAGGTTCCGGGCTACTTCTTTCACGCCTTCTTTCATTCCTTTCTCGCGTCCTTCCTGAATGCCCTTCTCGATTCCTTCCTTGATTCCTTTTTCGCGGCCTTCTTCCACGGCCGTTTCGATGGCACTTTCCCAGTCTCTTTTGTCTTTGAGGCTTAATTCATAACGTTCCATATCTTGGGGGTTTAGGTTAGCAACTTCGGCAATTTGAAAGGCCCGCCGGAAAATCCTTTCCTGCAACACCGGCGGAATGTCCGTAAAACGATGCAGGTTTTTGAGTAAATACATCCATTTGTCAAAATGGGTTTCCAATGCCTCCGGCTCCTTGCGGAATTTAGGCATTTCCAGGTAAATCAGCGTGAGCTTGTCGTAGAACACTTCCTTGGTCCGGGTCTCCATCAGCTTTACCTCGTGGCGGTACTGGCCGGGGTGCGAATCGTCGAAGGCAAAGTCCATCACGGCGACCGAAAACACCTCGGGCAGCCGGTAGTTCCAGGCCCCCTTGTTGCCCTCCTCCTGGATGGGAAACGTGGCGTAGTAGAGGCTCCGGTCCTTGAAGAACTGCTGCTTTACCTTTTGCAGTTCAATGATGAACTTCTCCCCGCGGTCTCCCTCGCAGTAGAGGTCAAACACCGCCCGGCGGTTCGTGTCCGTCTTGCCCAGGTGCTCATTCCGGGCGTACGTGAGTTGCGTAATCTGTTTGCGCCCCGCCAGCAGATGGTTTAGAAAATCAACCAGCAGTTCCTTGTTGGGCTCCTCACCGAACAGCTTCTTGAAGCCGAAATCGGTGAACGGGTCTATGTAGCGTTCCTGCAATTTCATGCAGCAAACATATAATATTTTAATAATATTAGTACAATAGTCAACAAAATAATTTATTCAATCCATTTTTGTGCTGACAACACCCCAAGAAGCGCGGAGGCTTGGCAACTTAGCGCCTCTTCGTACCTCCGTGTCACGGCAGCCAATGCGCCATCCGTGCCTGCCATCTTTCCGCACCCGCACTGACGAATGTCATCGTTTCGCCTAACCCCAGTCATAGGGCACGGGCGGCGGTCCGGGTAGTTTTGAGGCGTAACTCAATTACCAGGAAACGCATTCTCATATGCAAATCGAACAGTTTAATTACGACAACAAGATTGTGAAGTTCTTCGCAATCGCCACCGTGGTCTGGGGCGTGGTGGGCATGGCCGTCGGCTTGACGATAGCCCTGCAACTGGTTTTTCCCGCCCTCAACTTCGAGTTGCCCTACACCACCTACGGCCGCATCCGGCCGCTGCACACCAACGCCGTGATCTTCGCCTTCGTGGGCAACGCCATCTTTGCCGGGGTGTACTACTCGCTGCAACGCCTGCTCAAGGCCCGCATGTTCAGCGACGCCCTGAGCTGGGCCAACTTCTGGGGCTGGCAACTGGTGATCGTGGCGGCCGCCATCACGCTGCCGCTGGGCATCACCACCTCCAAGGAATACGCCGAACTCGAATGGCCCATTGACATTGCCATTACGGTGGTGTGGGTGGTGTTTGGCTGGAACATGATCGGCACCATCCTCCGGCGGCGGGAACGCCACCTGTACGTAGCCATCTGGTTCTACCTGGCTACGCTGGTGACGGTGGCCGTGCTGCACATCGTCAACTCGTTCGCGCTGCCGCTCACTTTCCTCAAGAGTTACTCCTTCTACGCCGGCGTGCAGGACGCCCTGGTGCAGTGGTGGTACGGCCACAACGCGGTGGCCTTCTTCCTCACCACGCCCTACCTGGGCCTGATGTACTACTTCCTGCCCAAGGCCGCCAACCGGCCCGTGTACTCGTACCGCCTCTCGATCGTGCACTTCTGGTCGCTGATCTTCATCTACATCTGGGCGGGTCCGCACCACCTGCTCTACACCTCGCTGCCCGACTGGGCGCAGGCGCTGGGCACGGCCTTCTCGGTGATGCTCATTGCTCCCTCCTGGGGCGGGATGATCAACGGCCTGCTCACGCTGCGCGGCGCCTGGGACAAGGTCCGCGAGGAGCCGGTGCTCAAGTTCCTGGTGGTGGCCGTGACGGCCTACGGCATGGCAACGTTCGAAGGCCCCATGCTTTCGCTCAAGAACGTGAACGCCATTGCGCACTTTACCGACTGGATCGTGGCCCACGTGCACGTCGGCGCCCTGGGCTGGAACGGCTTCCTCACCTTCGGCATGCTCTACTGGCTGATCCCGCAAATGTGGAAAACGCCCCTCTACTCCAAGAAACTCGCCAACGTCCACTTCTGGCTGGGCACGCTGGGCATCATCTGCTACGCCCTGCCGCTGTACTGGGCCGCCATTGCGCAGAGCCTGATGTGGAAAGAATTTACGCCCGACGGCTTCCTCAAATACCCCAACTTCCTCGAAACCGTGCAGCAGATCATCCCGCTGTACGCCACCCGGGCCGCCGGCGGCGCCCTGTACCTGGCCGGGGTGTTCGTGATGGTGTACAACCTCGTCAAAACCGCCCGGCAGGGTTCTTTCGTGGCCGACGAAGCCGCCGAAGCCCCGGCCCTGGCCAGGAAAGTGGCCGAACCGGGTGAATTCTGGCACCACGTGCTCGAACGCAAGCCCATCCTGCTGACGGTGCTGGCGACGATCATGATCCTGATCGGCGGCGCCTTCGAGATGGTGCCCACGTTCCTCATCAAATCCAACGTGCCCACGATTGCCGCCGTGAAGCCCTACACGCCGCTCGAACTGCACGGCCGCGACCTGTACGTGAAGGAAGGCTGCGTCGGCTGCCACTCGCAGATGGTGCGTCCGTTCCGCTCCGAGACCGAACGGTACGGCGAATACTCCAAGGCCGGTGAGTTCGTGTACGACCACCCGTTCCTGTGGGGCTCCAAGCGGACCGGCCCGGACCTGCACCGGGTGGGCCAGAAGTACCCCGACAGCTGGCACTACCACCACATGGTAGACCCCACCTCGATGTCGCCCGGTTCGATCATGCCCGCCTACCCCTGGCTGCTGGAGAAATCGTACGACAAGAACCTGACCCCCGGCATGATCGCCGTCATGCGCCAACTGGGCGTCCCCTACGCGGAAGGCTACGAAGACCAGGCCAACCGCGACCTCGACGGGCAGGCCGAGCAGATTGTCCAGAGCCTCCGGGAAGCCGGCGTGCAGACGACCAAAGACAAGGAGATCGTGGCGATGATCGCCTACCTGCAACGCCTCGGCACCGACATCAAGGTGAAGGAAGAAATGGCAACCAAGTAAAAGACGATGTTCGATGTTCGATGTCCGATGTTCGATAAGGCACCCGCGAACATCGAGCATCGGGCATCGAACATCAAAAAAACAACTACTCCCATGTTCAAGCACTATTTCGAGCAGATCGAAGGCATTGCCACCATGCCGCTCATTTCCCTGGTGATCTTCTTTACGTTCTTCGTCGGGCTCACCGTGTGGGTGATCCGGGCCAACAAGCAGTACCTGGGCGAGATGGAAGCGTTGCCGCTGGAAGACAAGACCATCCGGGACGCCGCCCCCCGCCAATAGCCAACAGCTACCCAAGCATTCAAAGACAATGGAAGAGACCTTTTTATTCTACACCGCAGCGGGCCTGCTGATCACCACCAGCCTGCTCATCCTGATCGTGCTCTTGTGCGTGTTGCAGGTCGTGCGCCTGCTGATCGCCGCCGAAAGCCCCGTAACCGTACCGGCCGTGACCGAAAGCCTGCTGGCCCGGCTCCGCCGCAAGTTCCTCACGGGCGACATGCAGCCCATCGCCCGGGAGCAAAGCATCATGCTCGACCACAACTACGACGGCATCCGCGAACTCGACCACCGGATGCCGCCCTGGCTGGCCTACTTTTTCTACGGCACGGTGGCTTTTGCCGTCGTCTACATGGTGTGCTTCTGGGTGCTGGAAACCGTGCCGACGAGTGAAGCCGAATACACCGCCGAGGTAGCCCTGGCCGAAGCGCAGATTGCCGAGTACCAGAAAACCGTGGCCGCGGGCATTGACGAGAACACGGCCAAACTGGTGACCGACCCCAAAGCCCTCGAAACCGGCAAGGCCCTCTTCGCCCAGAACTGCCAGGCTTGCCACGGCGGCGCCGGGGAAGGCGGCGTGGGACCCAACCTCACCGACGAGTACTGGATGCACGGCGGCACGGTGGGGGAGGTGTTCAAGACCATCAAGTACGGCGTGCCCGAAAAGGGGATGATCGCCTGGCAGCAGAAGCTCAAGCCGGCCGAAATCCAGGACCTGTCCAGCTACATCCTGTCGTTGCAGGGCACCCGGCCCGCGGGCGGCAAGGAACCTCAGGGCGAAAAAGTGGCCATGCAACCGGCTCCCAACGACAAGCTGTCCATGAAGTAAGGAAAACATGAGATATGAGATGTGAGATATGAGACGTGAGACTACGGTCCCCGGTCTCATATCTCACATCTCATATCTCACATCTAAAATACTCCGCCATGCCTGCCCCTGCCAGAGAATCTTTCCCGGACGCCCCGGCCCCGCTTGACGAGGCCGCCGGCAAACGGGTGTGGGTGTACCCCAAACGGCCCGAAGGCCGCCTCTACCGCCGGCGGATGGGGGTGGCGGCGGTGCTGCTCACGCTGCTGCTGGGGGCGCCTTTCGGGCGCGTGGACGGCCACCCGCTGTTCTTGTTGGACGTGTTCGAACGGAAGTTCGTGCTCTTCGGCTTCCCGTTCTTCCCGCAGGACATCCACCTGTTCGGGCTGGCGATGATCACCTTTTTCGTGTTCATCATCCTGTTTACGGTGGTGTTTGGCCGGGTGTGGTGCGGCTGGGCCTGTCCGCAGACGATCTTCATGGAAATGGTCTTCCGCCCCATCGAATACCTCATCGAGGGGGATGCCAACCGGCAAAAAGCCCTCGACAAAGCGCCCTGGACGGCCGCAAAGATCGCCAGGAAAGGGAGCAAGCACCTGCTCTTCGGGCTGATTTCCTTCGGGATTGCCCATACGGCAATGGCCTACCTGGTGGGCGTGGACGAGCTGCTCCGGATCGTCACGCATTCCCCCGCCGACCACCGGGCCGGCTTCGTGGGCCTGCTGACCTTTACCGGCGTGTTCTACCTGGTGTTTGCCCGGCTGCGCGAACTGGTGTGCACGGTGATCTGCCCGTACGGCCGCCTGCAAAGCGTGCTCATTACCCGCGAAACCATCCTGGTCGCCTACGACTACCTCCGGGGCGAACCGCGCGGCAAACGCAGGAAAGCGCACAAGAAAGCTTCCGCCGGCAACGCCTGCCCGGGCAGTTGCGCGGGTTGCACGGCCATGCACTTGCACGCCGAAAAGCCCGGCACGGCGGCCGATGCGGTGGTGCCGGCCCGTCCCCTGGCCCTCGACGACCTGCTGCGCCAGGGTGACTGCGTAGACTGCAAACTCTGCGTGCAGGTGTGCCCGATGGGCATTGACATCCGCAACGGCCTGCAAATGGAATGCATCCACTGCACGGCCTGCATAGATGCGTGCAACGGCGTGATGGACAAGATCGGCAAGCCCCGCGGCCTCATCCGCTTCGACTCGCAGCAGGGCATCGCGGAGAAAAAACCATTGAAGCTCAATGCCCGCATCGTGGCCTACTCGGTGGTGCTGCTGGGCCTGCTGGGGTTGATGGGCTTCCTGACCGTGAGCCGCGGCCAACTCGAAACGTCGGTGCTGCGGGTGCCCGGCATGCTCTACCAGGAGCAGCCCGGCGGCCGGGTGAGCAACCTCTACAACGTGCGCCTGCTCAACAAAACCAACCAACCCCTGCCCCTGCAACTGCGGCTCGAAGGGACGCCCGGCACGGTGGAGGTGGTGGGCGGCAACGTGGTGGTGGCGGCCGGCGCCACGGCCGAGGTGGTCTGCTTCATTGCCTTGCCCAAAGGCGCCATCCGCAAAGCCAAAACGCCGCTGCAACTCGGCGTCTACCACGGCAGCGAAAAGCTGGAAACGGTCACCACGAATTTCCTGGGGCCGGTGCAGTGAAAGTGAAAATTCGAAATTGAAAATGGACAATGGAAAATACCGGACGCACCACATTTTCCATTGCTCATTTTCACTGCGCCGGCTCAGTACCGGTACGCGCTGGGGGTAGTCTCCGGACTACCCCCTTTTTTACGTGCAAAACTTAGTTTTGCCTCTCTTTTGCCGTTAACTCCCCCTCGTAACGATCCAACTGATCGGCTTCTGCCTGCCCACAAAGCCTCGTGGCAAGGCTTTGTAAGCTTCCGGGCCAGCTGAGTAAAGCTGTCGCGCGTTTGGTTGGTAACTACGCGTTTGCCCGGTAGCGGTGCCCAGCCGTGCCGTAAGACGTATGATCGTCCTGCCCGACTTTGTCTGGTACCCCGGCGCTCCCGGCCCGCCGGAATGACAATTCTCATGCGCCCACATGACCATCCCCATCGCCCGGGCCGCCGGGCTTTCCCATTTTTGTCCCTGTACGGAGGCCTCACTACTCACTACTCACTACTCAATACTACTCCATGAACTGGGGACACCGCATCATCCTGGGATACAGCCTGTTCGTGGCACTGGTTGCCACCATGATCACCATTTGCGTGAAGCAGGACGACATTCACCTGGTCAGCAAGGACTACTACAAGGAGGAAATTGCCTACCAGGGCCAGATCGAAAAGCTCACCAACGTGCGCCGCCTCAGCCAGCCCGTGCAACTCCGGTACGCCGGGGCCGGCGCTGCCCGGCTGACGCTGCCCGCCTCCCAGGCCCCGGCCCAGGGGCATATCCTCTTCTTCCGCCCCGCCGATGCCCGCCAGGACGTGAAGATTCCCCTGCACCTCGACCCCGCCGGCAACCAGGACATTCCCCTGGGCAACCTCGCCGCCGGCCTCTGGAAAGTAAAAATTACCTGGCACCTCGCCGGCAAAGACTACCTGAGCGAACAAGCCCTGGTCGTTCCTTAAAATTTCGATGTTCGATTTTGGGGAGAAACCACCCCTGTCCCCTCCTTGAAGAAAGGCTACGATTAGGACACTTTTGCAGAAGATTCATAAAAGGCGATCCAGAGCCGTCAGTGAGACACTGACGGCGGCGTGCGGATCTTTATCGAGGTAGTTTCGTATCGTTGTCGGTGTTTCTT
>CADCTQ010000189.1 GCA_902805615.1 uncultured Cytophagales bacterium | reverse complement strand
CCTCTCGGAAAAACCTTTCGGGTTTTCCAAACCCGAAAGGTGTACAAGGCAGACGTTTCTCCGACAAGTCGTGACGCTCTCTATATAATGGGATACATTTGCTAGGAACAGGAAGCTCCTCCGGAGCTTTGCCGGCTACTCCCATCAAAGGCGTTCTCCCGCCCTCCCAAACTTCCTACAGGTTCTTCGAGAGTTGATCCAGCGTGGCTTTTTCGCGCTTGCTCAGGCTGTGGAGGCCCTGCGCCTGCACCTTTTCGAGCAGGCGGTCCAGCTCGGCCTCACTGCGGATTTGCTGCTTGACGGACTGGTACTCCGAAAGCCGTTTTTGTTCGTAGGCCACGTAGTCTTCCACCAGCATCGCTTCCGGGCGGCGCAGCACCACCGACATGAACAAGACGAAGGGCGCGAGCAACGCCGCAATTACCCCGGGGTGCGTTTCCAGGATGAGGGGCTCCAGGCCGATGCACAGGAGGACGCCCGCAATGGCCCCGCCCAGGTGGGCGTCGTGCCCGATGTTGCCCACGTTGGATTTGACCCCGTAGATGGACAGCAGGATGAACGCCGTGCCGAACAGCCACGCCGGCATCTGGAAGGGCAGGAACAGCAGTCCCATCCGGCTTTCCGGGAAAATGGCAATGCCCGCGAAAATAACCCCGCTGACCGCCCCCGAAGCACCGATGGCGCTGTAATCGCCGTGGTTGCGGTGGAAGTACAGCGACAACAGGTTGCCCGCCAGGAGGCTGCCGAAGTAAATGAGCAGGAAGTTGCGGATGCCCAGCACGTAGCCCACCGAGAAGCTGAACGAGTACAACGCCGCCAGGTTGAGGATCAGGTGCAGCCAACTGCCGTGCAGAAAGGCCGAAGTGAGCAGCCGGAAATATTCCTTGCGGACCAGGATGCCGTCGGTTTCGAACATGTATTGTTCAAAAAAGGCCGGGTCTTTGAAGCCGCGGTAGGAAAAGTAAGTCGTAACCAGGATGATGAGTAGGGTAATTCCTTCGATGGGCTCCATGCGGGACAGGCACTAAAGTAGTAAAAATCGAAATTCACCCCTTGCCAAGCAAGCCCGTTCCCCGGAAAAGTTTTGGGCAAAGCGACCCCGGACCCCGTGACGTAATATTTGCCTCCAGTCGCAAAGCGATCCGCCGGCCAAAGCCCTCCGCGGGGGCAAAATGCCGGTCGTACGCCCCCCGGCGGCTGACGGATTTTGGGCGTAAGTGTTAACCCGCGGGGGCTTTCCGGTTGCGGAAGCCTGCAACCTGACCCCTCCGCCATCCCCCCGCCGTTTACCTCCTGTTACCGGCCCAACCCCTCCCGTATTCAATGCTGCCACACACGGTTGGGGTGGTATCAGTGCGACGGATTCAATCAGCTTTTACTCTCAAATATGCGTTCAACCCTACTTACCCTGCTGACGGGGGCCGCCTGCTGCGCCTTCTCAGCGATTGGTTTTGCCCAGCAAACGGTAGCTTTGTCGGATACCAAAACCGCCTCCGAGGTACCCGGCGCCACCGAAAGCGCGGTTGCCGAAGACACCAAGCGGACGTCCCGCAAGGGCGGCAAGCCCGAAGCCAAGCCCTACGTTTCGCCCTACTACTCCTACGACGACGATACCGACGGCATTCCCAACGGCCGCGACAAGTGCCCCAACACGCCCAAAGGGGAAAAAGTAACTCCCTTCGGCTGCCCCTACGACACGGACTTCGACGGCTTGTACGACTACGAAGACAAGTGCGTGAAGGAGCCCGGCCCGAAAGAAAACTTCGGCTGCCCCTGGGGTGACAAAGACAACGACGGCGTAAAAGACAACATTGACAAGTGCCCCGATACCCCCGGCCCGCTGCGTTACGCCGGCTGCCCCGCCCCCAAGAAGAAAGACACCGACGGCGACCAGGTATTTGACGACGAAGACGTTTGCCCCGAAATCCCCGGCATCATCGCCAACCGGGGTTGCCCCGAGATCAAAGCCGAAGAAAAAGCCGCGTTGAAAAAAGCCTTTGACAACCTGCTCTTCGAAACCGGCAAAGACGTGATCAAGAAGTCTTCTTACGCGGCCCTCAACGAACTGGCCGACGTGATGAACAAGAATACCCGCACCAACCTGCACCTCGAAGGGCACACCGACGACGTGGGCGAAGAAGACGCCAACCTGCTCCTGTCGCAGAACCGGGCCGCCGCCGTGAAAAACTACCTCATGTCCCGCGGCATTGACGACTACCGCATCACCACCGACGGACACGGCGAAAGCCGCCCGGTAGCCGCCAACGAAGATGACAAGGGCCGGTCACTCAACCGCCGGGTGGAAATGATCATCAAATACGACTAAACAGGTAAGTAACAGGCAAATAAGCGTTAACAGGTAAATGAATACAGAAGCCTGGCTCCCCGGAGCCAGGCTTTCTTGTTTTACGCTCTCATTCCCAACTTTCCAATCCCCGGAATCACCACAAAAACATCCCTCCCTGCATCATGCCATCATTCTATCCTTCCCATCAAGGTCCTATTTCAAATGCGTAAACCCGCCGTCAATGGCGTAGTCGGTGCCCGTGATGAAGCCGGCCTCGTCGGCGCAGAGGTACAGTGCCAGGAAAGCCATTTCGGCCGGCGTGCCCATGCGGCCGATGGGCTGGGCCTTGGAAAGCTTCTCGAACATTTCCCGTTCCTGGCCCGGGTAATTCTTCCGCAGGAAGTCGTCCACGAAGGGCGTGTGGACGCGGCCCGGCGAAATGCAGTTGCAGCGGATGCCCTGGTCGAGGTAGTCACGGGCCACCGAGAGGGTCATGCTGAGCACGGCGCCCTTGGTCATCGAGTACGCGAACCGGTCGGCAATGCCCACGGTGGCCGCCACCGAGGCCAGGTTGAGGATCACGCCGCCGCCCTGCGCCTTCATCTTCGGCACGGCAGCCTGCATGACGTTGAACACGCCCTTCACGTTGACGCGGAACACCCGGTCGAAGTCCGCTTCGGTGGTGGTTTCGAGCTTGCCGATGTGCGATACGCCCGCACTGTTGACGAGGATGTTCACCCGCGGCAGTTCCGCAAACGCCCCCTGTACGCTTTCGGCCGACGACACGTCGCACCGGTAGAAACGGCCTTTCCCGCCGCCGCTTTCGATGTCCTGCACGGTTTGGGCGGCACCGCCTTCGTTGAAGTCGAGTACCACCACTTCGGCGCCCTGGCGGGCAAAAAGGAGGGCAATGGCCTGGCCGATGCCGCTGCCGCCCCCGGTTACAACGGCCGTTTTGCCGGTTAAATCAAACATGGGAATGGAATGGGATAGAGGTTGCCCGTTTTATGGGAATTGTTTGAATGGGAGCAGTTTACCTGGTTGGAACTGTCCTACAACGACACACCGCGTTTCCACGGGATGAAGTCGTCCTGGCCCAGTTGCACCGACTTGGGGATCTCTTCCCCGCTGGCCGCCCGGATGCAGTATTCGAGGATTTCCTCGCCCTTGCTTTCGATGGTAGCTTCCCCGGTGATGATGTCGCCGGTGTTGATGTCAATGATGTCGGCCATGCGCCGGGCCAGCGTGGAGTTGGTGGCAATTTTGATGACCGGGCAGACGGGGTTGCCCGTCGGCGTGCCGAGGCCGGTGGTGAATACGATCAGCGTGGCGCCGGAACTGGTTTTGCCCGTGGTCGCCTCCACGTCGTTGCCCGGCGTACACACCAGGCTCAGGCCGGGCTTGCGCACGGGCTCGGTGTAGTCGAGTACGTCCACGATGGGGGAGGTGCCGCCTTTCTTGGCCGCCCCCGCCGACTTAATGGCGTCGGTGATGAGCCCGTCGCGGATGTTGCCCGGCGAAGGGTTGGCGTGGAAGCCCGAACCGGCGGCTTTTT
>CADCTQ010000188.1 GCA_902805615.1 uncultured Cytophagales bacterium | reverse complement strand
CATCCTGCGCACCAGCGGAGCCATTGAAGTGAATACCAAAATTGTAGAAGTAGAAGCCTAAAAGAATAGACCAATTACATGATTCGCTCAACCTGTTACATAACCCTGTGTCTGCTTGCGTTGCTCGGGGCCTCCTCTTGCGGTCGCAACCCCGACGATACGGGTACCGAATACGCTCCGGATATGTACCATCCGGAATCCTACGAACCGTACAAGCAGCGGGCCGATTTCAAGAACAAATTCAACCCGTACGGCAACAACCTCTGGTACCCGGTCACGGGAACCGTTTCGCGCCGGAACTACCAGACCACCTACGGCAGCGGCGACAGCACCGTGACTGACCTGATGGTGTACAACCTCACCAAGGACGACCTCGAAGTGGCTTCAGCCACGCTGAAGAACCCCGTGCCCGTCAATGAAGCAATCCTGGAAGAAGGCCGCGTGCTCTACACCCGGTACTGCCAGCCCTGCCACGGCGAAAACGGCAAGGGTGACGGCCCGGTGGGCAAAGTGTACAAGGGCGTGCCCAACTACTCGGTGGGCCGCTACAAGGAAATGAACGACGGGCACATCTTCCACGTGATCACCTACGGCAAGGGCCGCATGTGGCCGCACGGCACGCAGATCCTGCCGCCCGACCGCTGGAAGATCGTTCACTACGTACACCAACTTCAACAACTGCAATAAGGTAGCTTCACAAGGAAACATAGCTTAGGAAATGGCTGGTCATCATCATCATACGCCCGTCTCGCTCGACGAGCAGTACATTTTTCAACCCAAAACCCGCACCCGCGCCCTGACTGCCATCGGGGTGGGGGTATTGCTGGTCGCCCTCGGGGCCATCCTGCTGGCCTCGGGCGTAGGCGCCGAACACCACAGCGGTGCCGGCGAGGCCATTGGGGAGCAGGCCCACGCCGCCGGGGGACACGAGTACCACTGGTACGAACGCATTTATGCCAACCTTTGGCTCAACGCCATCTTCTTCACCGGCATCGGCGTGATCGGCGCTTTCTTCGTGGCCGTGCAGTACGCTTCGCAGGCCGGCTGGTCGGCACCCCTCCTCCGCATCCCGCTGTCTTTCGGGTACTTCCTGCCCATCACGGGCATCGTGCTGCTGGGTACGTTCCTGGTGGGCAACCACGACCTGTTCCACTGGACGGCGGAAGGCGTAGGTGACCCCAAGCACCCCAACTACGATGCCATCATTGCCGGCAAGCAAGCCTTCCTCAACGTGCCTTTCTTCCTGATCCGGATGGTTTTGTATTTTGCCGTGTGGTTCTGGCTGTTCCTCAAGCTGCGCAACCGGTCGCTGCGCGAAGACACGGAGGGCGGGCTGCTCAACTACGACCGCAACGTAACCACTTCCGTGCTGTTCCTGATGTTCTTTGCCGTGACTTCGGTAACGGCCGCCTGGGACTGGGTGATGTCCATTGACGTACACTGGTTCAGCACCATGTTCGGCTGGTACATGTTCGCCTCCTGGTGGGTAACGGGCCTGGCCGTGATCACCCTTACGGCGGTGAACCTCAAGAAGGCGGGCTACCTGCAAATGGTGAACGCCAACCACCTGCACGACCTGGGCAAATTCATGTTCGCCTTCAGCATTTTTTGGACTTACGTGTGGTTCTCCCAGTTCCTGCTGATCTACTACGCCAACATTCCTGAAGAAGCAATCTACTTTCTGGAGCGTTTTGAAGGATACGACGGCAGGTACAGAATTGTATTTTTTGTGAACATTTTGATAAACTTTGTCTTCCCGTTCCTGGTTCTAATGACAAGGGATGCCAAGCGCCATTACATCTTTCTGCAGATCGTTTGCTGTGCCATCATCGGCGGCCACTGGCTGGATTTCTACCTGATGATCATGCCCGGAACGGTTGGGGCGAACGGTGGATTCGGCCCCGTAGAGTTTGGAATGGTTGCCATCTTCGGTGGGGCGTTTGCCCTGGTGATGGGTACCTTCCTGGCCAAGGCGCCGCTGGTGGCGAGAAACCATCCCATGTTGGAGGAAAGCCTGCACCATAATATCTAACGGGAATTGACTATCTCAATCAATAAATTGCCTTATGACTAGTATAATTTTAGGAATTGGCGTTGTACTCATCCTGATCATCATCATCATGATCTTCCGGGTACAATCCCTGATTTCCCTCGTCCGGGGCACGCCCACGACGCGGGAGACGACGACTAACAAGGTGAATGCCGCCATGTGGGTGGTGTTCCTGGTGTTGGGTACGATTGGTGCCGTATGGTCTGCGATTGCCGCCGCCGACTACTTCCTGCCGGATGCTTCGTCGCCGCACGGCCGGCAGACCGACGACCTGTTCTGGATCACCATGGGCATCACGGGTGCCGTGTTCTTTGCCACCCACGTCCTGCTGTTCTATTTTCCCTGGAAATATCAGTTCCGCGAAAACCGCAAGGCCAGCTTCTACCCCGACAACAACCGCCTCGAAGTCATCTGGACCGTGGTGCCGGCCATCGTGCTGACGCTGCTGGTGCTCTCGGGCTGGAAGGTGTGGCGCGACATCACCAGCGACCCGCCCGAAGAAAACGGCGTGGTGGTGGAGATCGTCGGCAAGCAGTTCAACTGGGAAGTGCGCTACCCGGGCGACAAGCACGCGGCGCTGGGCCGGAAAAAGCCCGAGCTGGGCAACTTCGACTTCCGCCTCATTGATGCCAGCAACGTAGTGGGCATTGACCTGGCCGACGAAAACTCCTTCGACGACTTCATGTCGCGGGAAATCCACCTGCCCAAAGGCCGGCCGGTGATCCTCAAGATCCGGGCCCGCGACGTACTTCACAGTGTGTTCATGCCCCACTTCCGGGTGAAGATGGACGCCGTGCCCGGGATGCCGACCAAGTTCTGGTTCATTCCCGACAAGACCACCAAGGAAATGCGCGAGACGCTGAACAACCCTGATTTCAACTACGAACTGGCCTGCACCGAAGTGTGCGGACGCGGCCACTTCTCCATGCGTACCCTCATCATCGTGGAGGAAGAAGCCGAGTACAACAAGTGGGTTGCCAGCAGAAAGCCGTGGCTGGCCGAGAACCGCGATTACCTGGCCAAGGTGCCCGCCAACCTTCAGGAGAAGGCCCTGCGCGTGATTGGCCCGGGCGACGGTGGCGCCGCCCCCGAAAATGCTGACGACACGACTGCCGCCCCGGCCAACAACGCCGCGGCACTGCCCGCCAAAGGAGCCGTTAAGATGGTTGCAAACCCGGAATTATCTGCTCAATAGTTCATACCAGTCAAGTACATTCATTTCTCACAATACCTAATACCCCGTTCCTATGGCCGCGGTTGATATTCCAGCAAAACACGATATGGCGCACGGTCACGGTGATGATCACGATCATGACCACGAGCACCACCAAAGTTTTATCCGCAAGTACATTTTCAGCGAAGACCACAAAACCATTGCCAAGCAGTACCTGTTCTCGGGCATCTTCTGGGCGTGGGTGGGTGGCGCCCTCTCACTGATCTTCCGTCTCCAGTTGGGCTTTCCGACCATGGACATGACCTTCCTGGAGCCGATCCTGGGCAAGTGGATCGAGAACGGCAAGCTGAACCCCGAGTTTTACCTGGCCCTCGTCACGATGCACGGCACTATCATGGTGTTCTTCGTGCTCACGGCCGGCCTGAGCGGTACGTTCAGTAACTTCCTCATTCCGTTGCAGATTGGTGCCCGCGACATGGCTTCGGGCTTCCTCAACATGCTTTCGTACTGGTTCTTCTTCCTGTCCAGCGTGATCATGCTGACCTCGTTGTTCATCGAAACCGGTCCGGCCGCCGGCGGCTGGGTGGTGTACCCGCCGCTGAGTGCCCTGCCGCAAGCC
>CADCTQ010000187.1 GCA_902805615.1 uncultured Cytophagales bacterium | reverse complement strand
TGGAGGAATGGACGCGGTTGCGCACCGGCCGGTTGGAGGTGAAAATGTTGGTGATCGCCAGGTGTACTTCCTTTTCGTATTCCTGCCGGGCCAGGTCTTCGAAGGCAAACAGGTTGTCGAGCGACAGCTGGATCTGCGGGGAGAGCGTTTGCAGCAGGGCCAGGTGTTCGGGCAAAAAGCCGCAGGGCTGCGGGTTGCCCAGCAGGATGAGGGTGGTGTACCCCCGGCGGCTCTCCACGGCCAGCACCAGCAGGGACCGCACGCCCGCGGCGTCGTGGGCGTAGCGGGTGAAGTGGCTGGACGCCTGCCCGGACGCGAACGCTTCCCCGGTGAGCAGGCCGGGCCGGGCCGCCAGTTGCCCCGTATCCTCCGCAATGAGGCCCGGATCGAGGCCGGCAGTGCGGATGAGCGCGTCGTTTTCGACGAGTTCGAAGTGGCCCTCCGCGCTTTTGGCGTACATCCGCAGGTAGCCCAGCTTGCCGGGATTTTCGTAGATGCGTACGGCAAAAAACGAAGACGGCACCACCCGGGCGATGGCGAGGGCGCACGCCTGGCCGAGCTGTTCGCGGTTCTTGTGGGAAGTGAGCAGGTTGCCGATCTCCAGCTTGAGGGCTTCTTCGCGTTCGCGCCGGGCCAGTTCTTCGTTGACCAGGATGTTGTTGACCAGCACCGCCATCATTTCGGCCAGCCCGCCGTAGAGGGGCAGGGGGTCGGGCTGAAAGTAGCCCTCCCGGTAGGCATTCACCACCAGGGCCCCGGTTACTTTACCCGCCCAGTGCAACGGAATCGCCAGCACCTCGGCCACCTGGTCGGGCCGCGCAACCCAGCCGAAGGAATCCTCCGGGAAACGCTGCCGGATGTCGTCGAAACGAAAAATGGCCGGTCCCGGGTGCTTGAGCAGTTCCTGCACCGAAGAGCCGCAGTAGCCACAATCGCGGGGCTCCGTGGGGGGGGCCGGCGCCGGGGAGCCGGGCGCCTCTTTGATGAGCAGCGTGTAGTGGCTGTCGCCTTTGGTGAGAGCGGCCAGCAGGATTTCGGCCCCGGGAAAGAAGTTTTGCAGCAGCGGCAGGAAGCCGGGCAGATCACCGCGGCTGCGCAGCCGGGAGACCGCCTGGGCCATTTCGAGCATCTGGCTTTTCTCGCAGTTATGCTGCGCCAGCGCCTGTCCGGCGACGAGGTGGGCCACCGTGGCGGCAATCAACCCGCCCAGTTGCGCAAACAGCGACAGGTGGTGGGGCTGGAAAAAATCCGGGCGGCCCGAAAACACGTTCAGCACCCCGGTTGCCTGGCCCCGCTGACGCAACGGAACGGTAAGTACGCTGCCGGAGGCCCGGGGTTGCCCCTCCTGCGTCACCGGGGAGAGGGGAAACCGGTCGGCCGCGACGATGCGGGGTTCGGGCTCCCGCAGGAGGGCGGCCAGGGAGGCGGGCATTGGGATGCCCTCCGCGGCGGGCCCGCCCTCCGCGTGGACCCGGGCACTGTCGGCCAGGGGCTGCAACCGGCGCCCGTTGCCGGAGACCGACAGGAACTGGTAGGCCACCTGGTCGTGCAGCAAAGGGCTTATTTTTTCTTCCATGAAGCCAATCAGCTCCAGGCGGTTGTCAATGCTGCTCAGGGCAACGCTCAGTTCGAAGAGTTGCCCGCTGTCCCAGGTTGGCTTGTTCATGATGGTTGTCGGGTGGTATGGCCTCAGGCAAGGTGGCCAAAAAAAGAACAGCAAAAAAACACCTCCAAGAATTGTTGGAGGTGTCCAAGCATTTCCTGATTGTTATGAACAACCGGGCCGCTAGTCCACAGGGGAAAACGTGTGAGGTAAAAATAATGTCTTGATAGTCAAATGATTATTGGGCTTTAATCTTGAGAAAGACCGCACATTGGAGGTGTGGCCCCCCCTTTGCATCACTGCTGGCATCACTCGTTCTGTAAATTAGTTTCACCCATGGACATCGGAATTATCGGGGCCGGCGCGTTGGCCAAATCGCTGGCGCATCACTGGCATAAACAAGGCCACCAGGTGATGATCAGCCAACTTGCGGCGGCCGACCCGGCGCCGGTCCAACCGGCTTTGCCCGGGATTAGAACCGGTTCGGCGCTGGAGGCCGCCAAGTTCGGTGAGATTGTCGTACTGGCCGCCGGGGGGCCGGGCATTACGCAGGCACTGGCGGAAGTGAAAAAGGTGGAAGCCAAAATTCTCGTTGACCTGTCGGTGCCTTTCCCGGCCGACTTCCCGGTCCGGGTGGGGGGCTGGGCGGCCTCCGGAGCGGAAGAAATTGCCCTGCAAATGCCCAAACTGCACGTGGTAAAGGTGTATTCTACGGTGACTACCCACTGGCAGGACAATTTGCCCTTACAGCGTCCCCCAGTCGTCTTGTACTGCGGCGACAACGCGCTGGCAAAGAGCATCGTTGCGCGCCTCATCCGCGAAAGTAAGTTGGCAGCCCTCGACATCGGACCGCTTTCGATGGCCCGCTACATTGAGATGCTGGCGATGCTCAACGTCACCATCAAACAGCATTGCCAGGCGAAAGGACTGTGCATCAGCTTGCTGGCCCAGTAATGTTATTCTTTAACGCTACCCTCGCATGGACTCCCTCAAAGAGAAGATTGTAGAAAAAGCCGTCGAGTGGGTATGGCAACGGGGAGCCGACCACTTTACCATCGGGGAACTTGCCAAAGCCCTGCACGTGTCGAAGCAAACGATATACAAGCATTTTGCCTCCAAGGGAGAACTGGTGCACCAGGCCCTCTCGTACTTACTCGGCCGGCAGCAGGCGCAACTGGACCTGATCGGGAGCCTGGCCGAAAATGTGCTGCAGGAAGTGGTATGGACCGGGGACTATTTCTCCGAAGGCTGGCAGACGGTCAGTGCGAGTTTTATCAAAGACCTGCAGCGCCGCTTTCCCGACAGCCTGCGGGCGTATGCGCACATTGCCGAGATTATTGTGCAGCGGCAGCTCTCCCGCGGCATTGAGGAAGGGTACTTCCGGGCGGACGTGCCCGTAAGCCTCTTTGCCAGCCTGGCCTACGGGCAGTACACGTACGCTTTCCAGGCGCAAGGCTACCCCTGGACTCAGGTGCCGCTCCCGGCAATGCTGACTCACTACTACTATCATTTCTACCTAGGCCTCTGCACCCCCGAAGGGCACCAGGCCCTGACGGCGCTTTTGGCCGACCGGGCCGGGGTAGGGGATCCTGACTTTCAGGCCAGTCACGGGTAACCCGCCGACGCCAGGGCCACCCGTCCGCATTACTATATTCAATTATATTCATTCACTAGCTTCCACTGCCTGGCATACTTCTACACCACCATTACCCCGGGGAACAGCGGCGACTCTGAACAGCCAGGAAGATGAAAACGACTGCCAACCCCCTTGCCCGCATCCTGAGTGCCCCCGCAGCAACCCCCGATTTGCCCATCGCCCAGCCTGACCGGGAGGACGAATTCTACGGGCGGCTGCAACACATCTGGAGCAAAGTGCAGCTTTTGCGGGAAGTAGGCTTTATTGGAGACGACAATGACCAGTACCAGTACGCCTACCGGTTGACGGAGATCGAACTCCAGAAGGTGTGTGCCGAAAATGCGGCCCTGCGGGAAAGCATGCAGGCGGCAGGTGCCCGGTAACGGGGGTACCCCTGAGCCGCCTTCTCCCTTTCTTCCTCTCAATTGTGCCCTAATGAAAATGTATCAGAATGAACACGTCACGGTCGTGGTGGAGCCCCACGTTCATCTCCTCCAGCAGACCTGGCACGGCGTACCGGCCCGGGAGCATTACGTGAATGGCCAACTGGCCACTTTACAACTGGCGGGCCGGCACCAGGTAAAAAGGTGGCTGGTGGATCAGCGCGAC
>CADCTQ010000186.1 GCA_902805615.1 uncultured Cytophagales bacterium | reverse complement strand
GGAGGTGCGGCAGCCTTCGCTTTTTCGCCCTGTCGGCAGGAGGGCCTGCAGCTTACGCTGATTACGTTCCTCCGCGAATCCGGGAAGGGCGATTTGTGGGTAGGTACCAACCGGGGCGTGGTGCGCCTGCGGGAGAGCCATCAGGAAGGGCAACGGGTGGAAAGGTATCTGCACGAAACGGCCCGTCTGGACAAATACGGCCACTACCCGGCCCAGTACTTTTACGAGGACCTCCGTGGGAACATCTGGGTGGCCTCCCCCAAAAACTTATTTCGCTTTGACCCCGACCGGAATGATTTTTCTCCCGTCCTGCACAATCCCTACGACCCGGGCAGCCTGAGCAGCAATGCCGTGACCTCCATGTACGAAGACCAGGCCGGTGTACTTTGGTTTGGAACCTTGAAGGGTGGCCTCAATCTGCTCAACGCCTACCGGAAGCCCTTCCGCCACTTTCGCCACCTTCCCGGTGATTCCGGTTCCCTGGATCACCGGGACGTGTATTCGATCCGGGAAGACCGGCAGGGTGTCTTGTGGATCGGAACGTACACCGGCCTGAACCGGTACGATCCGGTCACGGAACGATTCCAACTGTACCGGCGGACGCTGGCCGGGCATAAGACACCGCAACCCGAAACGGTGGGTGTAATTGCCGAAGACACCACGGGTTTCCTTTGGATCGGATATTACGACGGGCAACTGGCCCGGTTTTTCCCCGGCAGCAAAAAGTTTGTTTCCCACGATTACCATTCGCACCAGCCGGGCACCAACCTCAGCTGGTCGATCCGGGCGTTGCACCAGGACCGGGACCGCCACTGGTGGATCGGGGCCTGTACTGCCGGGTTGGGCAGATGGCACCCCCGGACGAACACGTTTGCCTATCACATGCCTGATACCTCCAGCTACGTGAACTCCAGTGTATCGATCAACCCCTCGCGTACCATCAACGACGTGTATATCAGGGCGCTGCACGAGGACAAGCAGGAAATATTATGGCTTGGAACCCTTGCCGGCGGGTTAAACCGTTTTGACCGCCGGCAGGGAACGTTCCGCCATTACCTGCACAATCCCCGCAACCGCCATTCTATCAGCAGCAATACCATTAACGCGATTTACGAAGATGACGCCGGCCGGCTGTGGATAGGCACAACCAGCGGAGGATTGAATCTTTTTGACCGGCGTACGGAAACGTTCCGGCACTATACCACCGCCCAAGGGTTACCGAGCAACACCGTCTATGGCATCCTCGATGACGGGAAGGGCTGCCTGTGGCTGAGCACCAACCGGGGTTTGTGCCGGTTCAACCCGCAGACGGAAGCCTTCCGCAATTTTTACCAGTCAGACGGTTTGCAAAGCAATGAATTCAATCCCGGCGCTTACTTCCGGAGCCCGGGCGGTTTGATGTACTTCGGCGGCATGAACGGCGTAACGGCTTTTCATCCCGACAGCATTGCCGACAACCGGCAAGCGCCGCGGACCCTCATTACCAGCTTCAGCATTTTCAACCAACCCCTGACTGTCGGCAAATTGCGGCACGGCAAGGCAGTGCTGTCCCGGCCGATTTCCCAAACCCGGGCAATCACCCTCTCCCACGCGGATAACACGTTCTCACTGGGTTTTGTGGGGTTGGACTACGCCGCTCCCGACCACCACCGGTACGCCTACCAGTTGGCCGGCTTCCGTCCGGAATGGACGTACGCGGATGCTTCGCAGCGGGTGGCTACTTACACCAATCTAAGTCCCGGTCAGTACACCTTCCGCGTGAAAGCGGCCAACAGCGACGGCGCGTGGAGCACGTGTGCGTCCCTGCGCATTACCATTACGCCGCCGTTCTGGGCAACCTGGTGGTTCCGGACTGCTTGGGCACTGGGCGTTCTGGCGGGTTTGGGGTTGATTTACCGGACCCGGACCGACCACCTCCGGCAGCAGAAGCAACGCCTGGAAAAGGAGGTAGCGTCCCGTACGCAGGAAGTGATGCAACAGAAGGAGGAGATCCGGGTGCAGCGCGACCACCTTCAGGAGCAGTTCAAAAACATCCGCGTCCTGAGTGAGGTCGGGCAAAAAATCACCGCTTCCATCCGGCTCGAAGACATTTTTGAAACGGTATACGGCCACGTGAATGAGTGGATGGAGGCACCTTCTTTCGGCATTGGCCTGGTAAACCACCCGGATCAATCCGTGGAATACCTGGCCAAAACGGGCCCCGGGCAGGTAACGACGCGTGATCTGCTCCGGCTCGACGATCCGGAAAGGCTTTCGGTCTGGTGCATCCGGCACGGCCAGCTGGTGTACCTCAACCGGGTCGCCCACCAGATCGGCAAATACCTGCACCCGCACGAAGGCCGCTACACGCGGGCGGAAAGCCCCAAATCGCTCATCTACCTGCCCCTGCGTAACCACCAGGAACGGGTGATCGGCATCCTGGTGGTGAAATGCTTCCGGGAACGGGCCTATTCCGAAGTGCACCTGAACCTGCTGAAAAACCTGGCCAGCTACATCACCATTGCCCTCGACAATGCCTCCGCCTACCGGTCGATGCTCGGGCAGAAGGAACAGATTGAACGGATGGCGCAACGGGTTCACGAGGCGGACCAGCAGAAATTGCGTTTTTTCACCAACGTGTCGCACGAATTCCGCACCCCGCTCACTTTGATTGTCAGTCCGCTGGAACGCCTGTTGTCGGCACCGGGCCGCGCCGAAGAAAATACGCAGACGCTCTACCAGCTCATGCACCGCAACGCCCAGCGGCTGCTGCGCCTGATCAACCAACTGACGGAGTGGCAAAAGCTGGAGGGGGGCATTGAGAAACTCCGGCTGGAACGGGGTGACCTGGGTGGCTTTGTGCAGGAACTGGCGGGACAGTTCCGGGAAATCGCCGCGGAGTCTGGTCTTGGTCTGGTGATTGATGCGGCCCCGGTGGAGGGATGGTTTGACCGCGACAAGGTGGAAAAGATCATGTACAACCTGCTATCCAACGCTTTAAAAAACACCCCTGCCGGTGGCCGGGTGACCGTAAGCGTTACGCCGGAGGTTCCGGATCACTGGCCGGAGCCGGGCTTTGTGATCCGCGTCGCCGATACCGGACTGGGGATCAGTCCCGACCATTTGCCGCACATCTTTGACCTCTTCTACAACGTGGAAAACCGCCATGCCGCCTTTCCCCGCGGCCTGGGCATTGGGTTGGCGCTGACCCGCCACATGGCAGCGTTGCACCTGGGGCAGATTGCCGTGGAAAGCGAAGTAAATCAGGGAACGGTTTTTACCGTTTACCTGCCGGCCCGCTACGCCGCGGACCTGTTGCCCGGCGAGAACCATCCCCGGACGACGGACCAAAACGTTTTGCCTTTTGCCGTTCCCGGCTTGCAGCCAGACGGGTTTCCGGGCCTGGCCACCGGTGGGCCAGCCCATGAACCCACGGCAGAGCCGGCCGGCAGCATCCTGCTCATTGAAGACAATCCCGATATCCGGGCCTTCTTAAAGCTGCAACTGGAAGGCCGTTACCAGGTCACGGAAGCAAAAGACGGCGAAGAAGGCCTGGCGGCGGCCCTTACGCATCTGCCCGATCTGATTCTCAGCGACGTACGCATGCCCCGGATGGATGGGTTCCGGGTGTGCCAGTGCGTGAAGACGGATGAACGCACCAGTCACATACCGGTCATCTTACTGACGGCCTGGCACCGGGAGACGGCCCATGTACAGGGGTGGGAGACGGGAGCCGATGATTACGTGGGCAAGCCTTTCAGCGTGGCCGTGCTGGAGGCGCGCATCCGGAACCTGATCCACTCTCAACGACACCTGCGGGAACGTTTTGCGGCGGCTTCCCACGAAGAACTTCCCGGGCTGGGGAATAATCCCACCGAACGGCGCTTTATGGAAAAAACGATCCGGATCATTGATGCACATCTGGGCAGCCCCGGCCTGGACGGTGATCTTCTGAGCCTCCAACTGGGCATGAGCAGCACCAATCTTTACCGGAAGCTCAAATCAACCAGTGGTTTGTCAGTTGATCTTTTCATCCGCTCAATCCGGTTGAAAAAGGCCGCCTGCCTGCTCCGGCAAGCGGGGCAGACCGCAGCCGAAGTAGCCCGTACCGTGGGGTTTGGTGACCCGGTGTTTTTTTCCCGGTGCTTCAGCGAACAGTACGGCCAGTCGCCCGCGCAATACGCTGACCGCTCTCCCGAAAAACAAAGCCACCCACTCTCATAATTACCCGATCGGTTGGTTTCGGGAGAAAGAAGGCGTGACGGTCGTCTTGCCCAGACTGCACGCGGATCTGACCCGCTATGGTTACAGCGTTTTGAGCATCCGGTACATTCCCCGGGGTTGGGGATGCACCCGTTCATAGTGATGGCACGCACGCTTCTATCAACCTTACGGGTGGCTATCGTCAGGCTTTCCTGAGGGAGGACAGTAAAACAGGGATACCCACTTACGCCTCCCGGACCCCCAACCGGTCTGACCGTAAGACCGCATAGGTGTATACATCCTTGAAGGCACCCTCTTTCTTGATGAGTTGGCGGTGGCGGCCTTCGTATTGCATGCCCAGTTTTTGCAAAATCCGGGCCGACGCCTGGTTTTCGTCCATGTAATGCGCTTCGATCCGGTTGAGTCCGGCCTGGTCAAACCCGAATTTCACGACCCGCCGGGCAGCCTCATACGCATAGCCGTTGCCCCAGTAGGGCTTGCCGATCCAGTAGCCTATTTCGGCCGACTCAAATGCCCGGTTGAGAAAAAGGCTGATGCCGCCGACCAGGTACCCTTCCTCCCCGTGCGTAACCGCCCAGCGAATCGTCTTGCCGGCCTGGTACTCCTCCAGGTGCGAGGAAAGCCAGGCTTGCACCTCGGCCAGAGTGCAGGGATGGGGAATGCGAAGGGTGGTAGCAGCAACCTCTTTTTCGCTGATCAAGGACAATAAATCCAGTTCGTCGGCCTCCTTAAAGGCGCGTAGTTGTAAACGTGGGGTTGTGAGCAGGGGAATCATACGTCTACCCTTTTGTATTGGTGTACCGGGAGGAAAAATAGTCCACGAGGCAGGAATATAACGAGGTAGATTGTAGCTACCCGGCAGGTGGCTGATAAAACGGTGCAAAAGGTAAAAAAGATTCTTTTTAAAATTCAAAGTTGCCCGGCTTGTAGATTAAGCCGTTCCCAGCACCCCCCGATGATTCCCCTGCCTTTCCATCACACTACCCAATCATCCCACCGCTTGGTTATTCACTAATCAAGGGGAGGACATTCAATTAAATCAGGGATTTCAATAACCACCACTCACTTATTTCCCAGGTGGAACAGGATCGCTTCCCGGATCACTTCGGGCCGCACCCAGGGAATGAAGTGGTTCATGCCGGGAATCATCACCACCCGCACCGGGGCGTTCACGGCGCTCCTTCTGACAAAATCCGCGTTGGCGGCCGGCACCAGTTGGTCCTTTTCGCCCTGGATGACGGTGATGGGCAAGGTGAGGGTTCTCCAGCCGGGCAGCATCCGGGTCAGTTCGCCGCGCAGGGGCAGGATCTCCTGGTTGCTCACGTCAATCTCGGCCGGCAGCAGCGGCCGCACCAGCAGGAAGTCGCCCACCTTGCGGTACCACTCCTTGGGTTCCAGCGCCGGGTCAACGGAAGGGGCGACCAGGACCAGGCTGCCCACCAGTTGGGGATAATCCATGGCCAGCCGCGCGATCAGGGGGCCGCCCAGCGAATGGCCCACCAGGATGGGCCGCGTCGCCGACCGGCTGGTTTCCAGGATCGGAACCAGGGCGGCCGCCTGGGCTTTCAGGGAACGCTGCGGCTTGCCCGGGTTCGACTTGCCGAAGCCGGGCCGGTCCACCGAAACCAGGCGGACTTTGCCCAGCAGCAGGGAGTCTTTGAAGAAGCCGATGAAGGCGTCCCAGGAGCCCGGCGAGCCGTGCACGAACACCACCATGGGCAGGGTGTCGGCCCCCAGGGAGGCGTAGTGGATGGATTGGGCGCCGGCCCCCGTAAAAGCGAAAGCCGGCGGCGCGGGGCTGCCGGCAAAGTAGGCCTTCACCTTTTTGTCCGACATGCGGAGCTGCACGCAACGCGAGAGCAGGGCCAATGCGCCCCACAGCAGGACCGGCCCCAGCAGCCAGCGGGTAAACGTTGGGGAAATGCGCCGGCGCCCGGTGAACATGATGGGTTACAGGAATAGGTGAACGATCTGCAACAGGGCCGTGGCAACCATCATCAGCCCTACGGCCCGGTTGACCAGCCCGCCCGGCAGCGAAAACCGCCGCGACAAGTAACGGCCCGAAAAGGCAAACAACTCCAGCGCCAGCAGCGTGCCCAGCGCAATGCCGCCCAGGTACAGGGCAATGCCGGTCGCATCCATCACCATGATCCAGCCCTGGCCGGTGAGCAGGGCCGTGTACACCACCCAGAAAGGGATGGCGACCACGTTGACCAGGCTCAGCCCGATACCCAGGTAGAACGGCCGCGACAACGTCTTGTTTGAGAGTCCGGCTTCTTTTTTCCGCAGGTAGTACACCCCGGCCGCCAGCAGCAGTCCCGTCGAGAAGATTTCGACGGCCACGTGGTACCGGCCCAGCTTCATCAGCGAAGAGGCCAGCAGGATGGCCAGGTAGCTGTAGCCCACCTCCACCACCACGCAGGCGGCGGCAAAACCGAAAGCCGCTCCCATGCCCCGTTGCAGCGAAAGCTGGACAATGGTGGCGTTGAGGATGCCCGGCGGCAGCGAGCCCAGAAAGCTCACCAACACCCCCGCCAGGAAACCCGTCAGCATCCATTCCATCGCGATTGTGTTTGGCTATTGCATTTGTTTACGGTACGTTCTGAGCTTGCGGAAGGCACCCACTCCCTCGGCAAAGGACAAGTACGGCACGCCGTTGCGGTAATTGGCCCGGCTGATGCGGTACAACACTTCCCAGTGGCGGAACAGCACCCGGTAGGCTTCGCGGCGCGAAAAGGACGGGTCGTAAATGTGGGCCGGTTCGGCCCCGGCCCCGTTGAGTTCGAGAATCTTGATGCCTTCGCCCCGGTAGAGTTCGGCCACGCTGCGGCAGCGGATGTCGTAGCGGCCGTAGTAGAACCCGTCCAGCGACTGGCTGATGCGGTCGAACACCGCCACCAACGCCTCGTTGATGAGGTGATTGCCATTGAGAAACTTGGTACCCCGGCTGTGGTTGCCGATGGGCACCAGCGTTAATGCTTCCCCGGCGGGCAGCACCCGGTCGAACAGCGGGGCGTACCGGTCGTGCAACGTCTGGTACTGCAACCGGGCCCGGTCATTTTGCAAGATCAGTTCCCGCACGGTGGAGGTGCCGTCGCCGGTGAGGGTGAGGAAGGCTTTGATGACTACCGAAGAGATGTGCCCGGTGGCGCAGCCCGGGAAACGGTAGTAGAACAACCCCAGTTCAACCGGGTAGTCCACGTATTCCTGGATGAGGTACGGGGCCTTCATGGCCGCGTGGTAGGCGGCCAGTTCGGCCGGGTTGTGGAGTTTCTCCACCTTCCAGCCCCGTTCGCCCACGTCGGGCTTGGCAATGAGCGGGAAGCCGATCTGGTGCCGGTGCAGGTTTTCCCGCAATGGAATGAGTTCCGTAGCCGGACACACCAGCAGGGTGGCGGGTTTAAGCGGGCCGGCGATCCGGTCGAGAATCCTGACTTTGGACTCGCCCAGCATCCCGCCGTTTTCGATGGAAGGATTGGCCGCCGAGAAGAAAAACAGCGAACGGGCCTTTACCGAAAGCCAGAGCCAGTACACGAAGATGGGCAGGTAGATCACCCCGAACGGCCAGTATTCCCACTGCGTGAGGCGCGTCCTGAAGTTGAGGTACCGGATGTAAAGGAGCATGGGAAAGCGGGATAATCAGGTAAAAACGAACAACGAGCAACCCCCTCACATAATGCGATACGTCTGTTCCCGCCTTTGCACCAGGTCTTCGTACACCATCAGGTGCTCGCCCCGGCCCTGGCGGGCAATGCTGGTGATGCTGACGGTCCGGTGCCCGTTCTGCCGGTGCATCCGCAGGCCGTTCGCCGCGTCGCCGCCGCCGGCGAAGTGGTGAAAGTGCAGAATGTCTTCGACCCGGAACGCGTCCCGGTCGCACAGCCAGTCGGCAAACCACCCTTCCCGTTGCCGCACCACGGCCGGCGCATAGAGCGTAGCCGACGACCAGATGTGGGGCCGGCCGGCGTCTTTCGCCGCCAGGTGTACCGCGTGGCCGTCCCAGCGGATTTCCGACAGTGACCGGGCCGGCTCGGTGCGGACCACCAGCAGCGTAAAGGGTTCGATGCCGGAAAAATCGTACTGGGTGGCGAATTCCCCCGCGTAGTCGTAGGCGAAGAAATCGAGCAGGACCTGGCCCCGGCTCTGGCGGTACGGCGGACGGGGCTGGTGGGCCCCGAAGGCGCCGTTGAGCAGGCAGAGGCTTACGCCGTTGCCCGCCGTGGCAATCCAGGTGCCGCCCCCCGCCGGGTCGCGCGGGAAGATGAGCCTTTGCCCGTGCAGCCGGTAGCAGCCCGGCGCCCCGGCGGGCAGCCGGGCGGGGCTTTCGTCCCGGTTGGAAGTGAGGATGAATCCTTTACTGCCCAGCGGCAGAAACGTCACGGTGCACATGGGTGCTTTGGTATTGAAGGGTGGAGGGGGCCACACCAAACGAATCGGGGAGGGAGGCCGGTTGGGGCAAGGCCCGCAGCCCGATGCGGATGGTGGCCTGGTGGTGGATGCAGTGCTCCAGGTTATAGACCAGTTCCCGGTACAGGGTCGTGGGGATGAGCACCGGTTCGCCGGGCCCGTAGCGGGTGCACAACGTCAGGGGCTGGTCAGGACCGATCTCCCCGGTGCGGCGCACCAGGTGTTCCAGCACGGCTGCGGCCAGGGCGGGCTCTTCTTCCAGCACCAGGTTCCTGGCCCGGGCGTCGTAGTCTACCGTGCCGCTCACCAGTCCCCCCAGCAAACACTGGTAGAACTCCACCAGGTGCCGCACGTGCCGGCCGATGGTGCCGCCCGAAAGTACGGGCAGCGGCGTACGGAAGTCTTCGGCACGGAGGTTGCCCAGTACGGAGACCAGTTGCCCGAGGGCATCCGCGGATGCCTTTTGCAGGGAAGAATGATGCATAGCGAGGGGGACGGGAGACGGGAGACGGGACACCGGGGCTTACTTGCCCACGTTGGGGGCGAGCTTGCCCAGCCGGGAGCCCAGGAAGGGAATTTGGGCGCGCCGGAACCAGAGTACGCCGAGGCAACTCACCAGCACGACCAGCGCCAGGAAAAACAGGTAACCCCCGTCACCCTGCACCTCGATGCCAAGCAGGGTCAGGTGCGACATCAGGGCGCCGCCCATCAGGCCCACGCCCAGCACGGCGCCCAGCCAGGCCGTGGCCGGAATCAGCAGCAGCACGGAGGCAACGCCTTCGGCTACGCCCGTGCCGATGCGGCCGGCATCGCCCAGGCCCACTTTTTCGAAGATGTACAACGACTCAGGGGCGGCCGAAAACTTGAAGAACAGCGACTGCACCATGATCAGGGCGGCAAGGCCCTGCAAGGCCCAGGTGAGGTAAAGGGTTGGCTTTTTCATAACGGGGAGGGTGTTGAATGGGTGGGAAGGCGGGAATGGAGGTGTGGAGGGCGGGAGCAGACCTTTCGGGTTTCGGAAACCCGAAAGGTCTTCACAACCCGAAAGGTCTCAGGCCCCGGCCGGTTTGTAGAACTTGGCCCAGCTGGCGTCCGCTTTCCCCTTGAGGTTGGCTTCGTCCTTGTTCCACTTGGGCAGCGTATTGTTGAAAAATTTGTTGTAGAACAGGTTGAGCCGGCCGTCGGTGATCTTGAAGGTTTCCGGGTCAACGGCTACTTTTTCGCCGGTGGCGCCCATGGCGTAGGCGCACCAGCCGCCGTAAGCGGGTTCGTACCTGCCGGGGTCGGCCTTGAAAGCTGCCAAGTGCTGGGCGCTGGCGAAACGGTAGGTAACGCCCTGGTGGGCGTAGGTGTTGGCCGGCGTGCCCTTTACGGCTTTGCTCCGGGTAAAATACGCCACCGGGTCGTAGCCCTGGAGGGCGAGGCCCGATTCCAGGTTGAACTGCTTTTTACGCTTGTCGGGTTCGGTCTGGGCCGAAGCGGGGGTCAGCAGGACCGAGCCCGTCAGGATGCTTACCAGGTACAGCAGGAATGTTTTCATGGCCATTGTTACTTTGTTGATTCAAAGGTAACACGGTCAGCCGCGGCCGATTGTCCGGCAAACGACAATTGGGGTAAATAAGTGGTTGTTCGTTGTTGGTTGTTCGGAAAACGGGAAATCACTGACAACGAACAACCAACAACCAACAACGAATGCGTATCAGCGCAGTTCGGCCAGGTTGGGAATGGTGATCTGGCTGCGGGAGTAGTGGATCTTGTTCTCCTTTTCGAGTTGGTTGAGGATGGAAGTGACCGTCTGGCGGGTGGCGCCGGTGAGGGAAGCCAGGTCCTGGTGGGTGAGGTAGTTCTTGACGGTCAACTGGTTGTTTTCCAGCTTGCCGTTGGCCTGGGCAAACCCTTTGAGGAATTCCACCACCCGGGTACGCACGTCCTTGAAGATCAGGTCGGCGTACCGGTTTTCGAAGGCCCGGAGCTTGTCGCCCACCCGGCGGGTGTACTTGAGCGAAATGGCCGGGTTCTTTTCGAGTACTTTTTCGAAGTCGTCGAGGGTGAACGAGCAGATGATCACCTCGTCGGTAATGGCCTTGGCGTATTCCGACTCGGGGGCGACGCGGTGGCTCAGGGTGATCTCGCCGAACAGGTCGCCGGCCTGCATCACCTCTTTGGTCACTTCGTTGCCCGCCTCGTCGGAGGAAACGATTTTGATGACGCCTTTCTTGAGCAGGTAAATGCGTTTCACCTCCTCGTGCGAGAAGTAGATGATTTCGTTTTTGTGGGCCCGCTTAAAGCCGGAGATCACGCAGAGGCCCTTGATTTCGGCTTCGTTCATCTGCGTAAACAACTCGTGGTTACGCAGGTACCAGTACTTGATTGTTTCCATGCCGGAGGAGGCTTTACGTTTAGGGAAGGGTTTTGCTGCACGAAAAGAGGGGTGCCGCCGCCAGCCGGGCCGGTCACGTAATACTCTTCGCGCTGAGCCAAGGTAACGCGTAATGGCAAGGAAAATCTCTCGAAAGTATCACAATAAGATAAAAGTTTTCTGCAAAAGCCACGCCCCGCCCATCCGGGGATGAGGTCTTTTGGCGTGGGCCGCTATGCAACCGGGCCGGGCCCGAAAAAAATCATCTCTTACAGGGCCCGGATTCTCCCGTCCATCCCCGCCAAACGATGGGTCCGGTCATGCTGACGAAGGAAGCATCCCGCACACAAATGGAGTACAGGTGTGACCCTCCCGGCAATACGGGCTTTTGGCGGGGATGCTTGGAGAGGCTTCCCGGGTTAGTGGCCAGATGCTTCCTTCGTCAGCATGACCGGACCCATCGTTTGGCAGGGAAACGGAAAGGGTTCATCTTCAAGATACTCTTTAACGCCTGCCTCGTGTCCGCCAGGGGCTTACTCCTGCTTGATTACTTCGGGCCAGTTGGCATCGGCCTTTTTGACGTAGCCCGCCTGGTCTTTGGTCCAGGTCTGTTTTACTTTCCGGTTGTAGTTGAGGTAGAGCTTGTTGCCGGCCACCGTCCAGGCATCGGGCTCGGTGGGGGCCTTGTAGCCCTGCGAAGTACCGTAGGCGCAGTAGCCGCCGTACTGGGGGGCGTACTTTTCAGGGTCGGCTTTGAAGGCGTCCAGGTGTTGCTGGCTGGCAAAATGCCAGTCGGCCCCCTGCCAGTTGTAGGTCAGCGCGGCCGTCCCCTTCACGGGCTTGCTGTCGGTAAAATACGCCACCGGGTCGTAGCCCCCGATGGCCCCCGCTTTGGTGACGAACACGACCGATTTCTGGGCCAGCCCGGGCACGGAGAGCATCAGCAGCGCAATGGCAAGAGCAGCAAAGGATTTCATGGGATTTGTATTTAGTAAGGCCGCAAGGTAGCGCCGGGACGCCGGGGCAATTGTCGGGCAGCCGACAAGCGGACGCAGAAAGGGGGCGTATCTTCCGGCATGGTTTGTAAAAACTGCACCCGCCCCTTCGAGGGACTGTATTGCTACCACTGCGGCCAGCCCGCCACTACGCGCCGCATCACGACCCGGGAAATTCTCACGGACATTCTCTTTTCGGTGGTGAAAGTGAACCGGGGGTTTTTGTTTACGGCCCGGGAACTGAGCCTGCGGCCCGGAAGGGCCATCCGGCTGTACCTGGCCGGCCAGCGGGTGACCTATTACGCCCCCCACAAGTACCTGTTTTTCATCGGTGCGGTCACCTCCTTTCTCACCAGCCGCTACCACACTTTTTCCGGTCAGTATACCTCGGTGAACGCGTACGGCGGGGACGCCCATTCTTTTTTCAAAGCGTTTTTTGCCTACGCCGATGCCTACGCCACGCTCATCAACATCGTCACCATTCCCGTGTTCGCGCTGTTCTCGTTCCTGCTTTTCCGCCGGAGCGGGTACAATTACGCCGAACACCTGGTGCTCAACGCCTACATCACCTCGCAGCAACTGCTGCTGTTCATCGGGTGGCTCCCCCTGACCCGGGTTGCGCCGCTGCCGGCCCACTGGTTGCTGGGCCTGTACGTAGCCGTGACGCTGGGCTACAACCTGTGGGTGTACGTGCAGTTCTGCGGCGCCCGCACGGCGGCCAGCGTGCTGCGGGCCGTGGGGGCGATGGGACTGGCGTACCTGGGGCAGTTGCTGCTCAACCTGCTCTTTTTCCGGTTCGGGGGCGTGTACCTGTAGCCGGCCGGCTCACTTTCCGGCCAGGGGCAGGGTAAACCAGAACCGGGTGCCGGTGGCCGGACCGGTTTCCACCATGATCTGCGACCCGTGCAGTTCCAGGATCTTTTTGACGATCACCAGCCCGAGGCCCATGCCGCCGGGCGGGGCGCTTGGCGGGGCGCCGGCCCGGCGGTAATACCGGTCAAAAATGTACGGCAGCACGTCCGGCGCAATGCCCGTGCCGGTGTCGGCCACCGAAACCTCCACCGTGCCGTCCAACTCCGCCATGCGGATGGCGACGCTGCCGCCGACCGGCGTGTACTTGATGGCATTGTCTACCAGGTTGTGCAACACCCGCTCCACCATGCCCGCATCAATCTCGACGATGGTGACGCCCGCGCCGTTGGTGCAGGAGAGGGAAATGTCCTTGCGGTCGGCCTGGAACCGGAACGCCTGGTACACCTCCTGCACGAGTTCCCGGAGGTTGATGGGCTCGCGCTGGGGTACGCTTTCGAGGGCCTCCAGCTTGGAAAGCTGAAAGAGTTCCTCTACCAGGCTCTTGAGCTTGCCGGCGCTCTGGAGGATGATGTGGGTGTAGTGATCCCGTTCGGCGTCGGCCAGCCCGTTTTTTTTGAGCCACAGCGTCTCGGCGTACCCGTGGATGGCCGTCACCGGCGTGCGCAGGTCGTGGGAGATGTTGGCGACCAGCTCCCGGCGCAGCCGTTCGAGCATTTGCAACGCTTCCAGGTTGGCCGCCATCTTGTCGGCCATCTGGTTAAAGGTCTGGGCCAGCTGGGCCAGTTCGCCGGTGGCCCGCAGGCGGATGCGGGCCGTCAGATCCCCTTCCCGGAACCGGCGCACGGTGGAAGTGATGGCCGTCAGGTTGCGGGTAATGAACCAGAACGCCACCAGCCCGATCACAAACGCCACCAGCAGGGTGACCGCCAGCGTATGCCTCACCAGCCGGGCGATGTGGTCACCCAGCAGCAAGGCCAGCGCCGAATCATAGCGTTCACCCGTGAGCACCACGTACACGTACCCCGACCGGCGTCCGTCACGTTCCACGCGGGCGGCCGAAAAGATTTTTTCCCGGGTGTCGCTCCTGGGGTCGTCGCCCCGGATGAAAAGCGTTTGCCCGGAAGCAATGTAGCGTTCAACGGGGGCAAGGGCTACGCTTTTGCGGAGGAGGGAATCGCCGGGGGTGTGGTACGTGAGAATGCGCCCGGCCGTATCGAGCAGGTACACTTCAATGCTGGGGTTGATGACCATCGCATTGAAGAAGATCCGCTGCACGCCCTCCTCGTCCACGCCGTCCTCCACGAAGGGCGACATGTACTGCACGATCCGCCCGGCCACCTGGCCGTTGAGCCGCTGCTGGGCCGCTTCGAAGTACTGGCGGGCCGACGTGACGGTGATGTACACGTAGGCGCCGGCCAGCAGGGTGAGCACGGCCAGAAAGGTGAGCGACAATTGCCAGTATAACCCGGAAAACCAGGTTTTGGAGAAGAAACTGGGGGGAATGGCCGGCTTTGGATCAGTCATGTCTCATGTCCATCATGCTTATTCGGCGAAGCGGTAGCCGATGCCCCAGGTCGTGAGGATGTACACCGGGTGGTTGAAGTCCGGTTCGATCTTGGTGCGGAGGCGGTTGATGTGGGTGGTAATGGTGTGTTCGTAGCCCTCAAAGCCGGTGCCCCACACGCGGTCGAGGAGTTCTTTGCGGGAGTAACTGCGTCCGGGGTTGGCCGCCAGCAGCAGCAGCAGGTCAAACTCCCGGGGGGTGAGTTCTACCCGCTCCTCCCCCAGGGTGACCCGCCGTTTCTGGGGGTCCAGGTGCAGTTCCCGGAAGGTGATGGGTTCAACGGGCAGGGCGGGCGGCTTGGCCCGGAGCATGTCGCCGCGGCGCAGGAGGGCTTTCACGCGGGCCGTCAGTTCGCGCACCCCGAAGGGCTTGGTCAGGTAGTCGTCGGCGCCCAGTTCGAGCCCGATCACCTTGTCCAGCTCTTCCGACTTGGCGGTAAGCATCATGATGGGCGTGGTAAGCCCTTCCATGCGCAACCGCTTGCACACTTCCAGCCCGTCCATGTCCGGCAGCATGATGTCGAGGATCACCAGGTCGAAGGGCTGTTGCAGGGCTTTGGAAAACCCTTCGGCCCCCCGCCGTACGGCCAGCACCTCGCCCGGCAGGTCGGCAAGATGAATCTTGACGAGGCCGATCACGTTTTCGTCGTCTTCCACCATCAGTATTTTCTTCATGGTTCGTTTGTAAAGCGTCAGAACGGATGCTACGGACTATTTTCCGGGTGGCCACCAAGACACGAAGACACAAAGGTCCGCTACGAACTTTCCCTGATGTCTTCCTGGTGTCTTCGTGGCAATCCTTGCCCCTCCGTATGGTCAAAATGTTAAAGAATCAAAGCGTTGCGACCGGGCCTTTCCCCGTCATTCAAGGTAGCTTAATATATGCGTACGGCAAATGATTTACAACTTCCAGTACACCCCCGCACTCCAGTTGGGGGCGGCCAGGATGTTGCGGCCCGACAGGGCAAAGCCGCCCGACACGCTGAGGCCCAGGTGGTCGGTCCACTGGTAGTTCACTTCGGCGGTGGGGGAGAAATATTCGGTGTTGTTGGAGAAAATGCCGTTTTGCACCGCCTCGGCATCGCCGTTGAAGAAGGATTCCACGCTGTTGATCTTGAGGATGGGCGTGAATTTTTTGAGCGTCACCCCGATTTCGGCCCCGTACCGGAACTCGTCGGAAAAGCCCCGGGTGCGGTTGTTGAAGCCCACGTAAGCCGAGGCGAAAACTTTGGACGTCAGCGAACCGCTGACGTCGAGGCGCACCAACTGGTTGAACTCCCCGTCGCCGGTTTGCAGGATGCCCGACCGGCCCCCGCCCGTGTCGCCCAGGGGCAGCCCGAGCAGCACCGTGAAACCCGCGTAGAAGGGCTTGCCGGCCAGGAACGTGTACTTGAACCCCACGTCCGTATCCCCGACCGCATTGACGGCATCCCCCGGCTCCACGTTGCCGCTCTGCCGGTACTGGATTTCGTTCAAAGTACCCCGCACGAAGAAGGGGAAGTAGAAAAGGCCCGTCAGGCGGCCCGTGAGCCCGTACTCCCCGTACAGGCTGGTGGTGTAGAGGCTGGTGGTGGTAATGTCAATCACCTCGCCCGCCGGGTTGAAAAAGGCGGAGGAGCGGATGGCATTCTGGCCGAGCTTGAAGAAGCCTTTGCCTTTGGGCTGCGGCCAGCCGCCGCCCGCGTACGCGACCAGCGGCAGCAGTGCCAGCACGGCGATGGTAATGATTTTTTTCATGACGTTTATACCGGTATGAAATGAATGGTGCGTGTTCGATTGAAAACAACTATTTGATCATGAAATAAATATCCTCCGATTATCTTCTTAATCCTTTTATCAAGGTCTATCCTCCGATTTATCTGTTTATTCAGGTAAATCCTGGTATTAGTTGAGGTCGGCGTAGCCGAAGGTGACGGTGGCGGGTTTGCAGAGGATGACCACGTAGCGGTAGTCGAAGGGGCCGACGTTGCGGTTGAGGGCGGAAATGTTAAAAGTTTGGGCGCCGTTCGTCGTGATCTGCGCCACTTCGAGGCCCGAGGAGCGGACCGTGCCGGCGTTGGTGGCGTTGGCCAGGTAGATGTAGGTGCCCAGGGCAAAGCTGGTCCGGAAGTTAGCGCCCAGGTCGAGGATCACCTGCCCGTTTTCGGTGCGCAGCATGGCCGTGCCACTCGCCGCGTAGCCGCCGGCCGGTACGAAGGAGCCCGTCCGGTCGGCCCCCACGGTAAGGTCCACCGAGTTGCTTTTGACGCCGTTTACCTTGGCGTGTACCGCCGCTACCCCACCCGCCAGGGCCGTTGCCTGCCCATTGGCGTCTACCCGCAGAATGGCCGCATTCTCCGAAAACCACTCGATTGGTTTTCCCGTCAGCGTTTCGCCCCGGATGTTTTGCACGGCCGCCGTCAGGCTGATGACCTCGCCCACGTTGAGGCTGGCCCTGGGCGCGGCGACCGTAACGGAAGCCACCCCGTTCTCGTCGCCGATCACGTTCACGTTTACGGGCGGCCCCATCAATTCGCCGAAGGAAGCCCGTACCACCGCTTGCCCGGGTCCGTTGGCCAGCACCAGGCCGCTCCCGTCTACCGAGGCGACTTGCGGATTGGAGGAGGTCCAGTTGAGGGAAACCTGCCGGGCAATGCCGTAGGGGTCGTAGTAGCTGGCTGCCAACCGGGCGTTCTGGCCGGGTTGCAGGGCCACCTGCTGCATCGTCACGTCAATGCGCTGGCCGACCGTGGGGTCATCTACCCGGTCCGTCCCGGTGCAGGCCGGCAGCAGGAGCGCCAGGAAAAGGAAAGCAAGGAGTGGTTTCATGGCTTTTTTCCGAAAGGTAGGCCCGTTCATTCCCCGCGTTTGTCGTTCAACCGACATTCGGACGTGAATAGACTTCTTTGCGTTTGCGCTTCAATAACTTACGGCCTTGCCATCGGGACCGCCCTCGCTGCTGTCCCGGCAGTGAGTCAGAAAAGGCCCTCCGGGCCAGTATCCTGGCCCGGAGGGCCAAAAGAAAAATTGCTGCCGGGACGCAGTACTTCCCGGTTTACATTGTAGTCGGGTAAAGTCCCGGAGGGACGTCCTGTTGCTAGCACTGGGCTGCTAGCCCTTGGCAAGCGCTCCGTAGGAGCGACCTGTTGTCTTGCAATACCTGTTAG
>CADCTQ010000185.1 GCA_902805615.1 uncultured Cytophagales bacterium | reverse complement strand
TTTTATCGGATTGAGGCCTGAGTTGGGGAAGGGGGTAGAATAAAATTTTCAAAAAAAATATAAAAATATTTGCACCTTATTTTATTTCTTCCGTTATTTACACAAGAAATAACAACTAGTACACTTAAAAGCCGACAGCGCCATGCAATGTACCACCACGCGTTCCACCGGACTGTACTTCTTCCGGATGCTTGACGGAAAGACGTTCCGGACCAGTTCCAGTCCCCGCGAGATTGCGGGCCGGTCGTTGTTTGTGGCGCTCGACGAGCGGGGCAACGTCAAGATCGTCCTTTCCGAGCAGGTGGACTTTTCGTCGTTCCGGTACGCAAAGGCGGCGTGAGCCCCGGCGTTTGCGCATCCATTCAACTTCAGCACATTGTTACAATCCGACATAGTCATGAAAAGCAATCAACCCACCGCCCGGAACGAATCTGTGGCCCAGACCGAACAAAAAGAGGAAACCACGGTGCCGACGGCAACCCGGCGCAAGGTGGAGAGCTACGACATTGCCAAGTCCGACGAAACCCTGCAACTGGCTACGGACGTGGCGCGGTTCATCCGGGAAAATAAGTTGTTTCTAAACATGCAGGGCAAGGAGTACGTCAACGTGGAAGGCTGGCAGTACGCGGGTTCGCGCCTGGGCATCCTGCCCATCGTGGAGGAACTCACCAACCTGAGCGACGGCCAGGAGGTGAAGTACCAGTCGCGGGTGCGGCTGCTCAACCTGCGCAACGAGCAGATCGTGGGTTCGGGCTTTGCCATCTGTTCCAACAAAGAACCCGGCAAGAAATTTTTCCAGGAGTTTGCCATTGCCAGCATGGCGCAGACCCGGGCCATCGGTAAGGCGTACCGCAACATCCTGGCGTGGCTCATCCGGGCGGCCGGCTACGAGCCCACGCCCGCCGAGGAGATGGAGTACGGGCAGAACCCGGTGGTCAGCACCGAGGGCAACGACCGCCGCGAGTCGGCCCCGGCCCCCCGCGCCAAGGCTGAAGCCCTGGCCCCGGTAGCGGCCCCGCCGACCGTAGTGGAGGAGCCGGCCGCCCCTGCCGTGCCGATGGCGACCACCCGCCAGAAGGCCGAAATCCTGCTCCTGCTCAACAATGACGTGGTGACCAAGGAGGAGAAGGAGAAGATGATCGGCAGCATCAACAAACTGGACCGGGAGCGGGCCGACAAGTCCATCGAGAAACTCAAGAAGATCATTGCCCAGCGGCAGAGCGGCCAGCCGCCCGTGCAGCAGGTGGCGTAACGTTCCGCAGCGTCCTTTCCCGGAAAGAGCAACCCCACCCCTCCGGCCATTTTTCCGGCGCCGCCCGGGCGGCGCCGGGCCGGTGCCCTTGCCCCCTTGTTTTTCAGCTAACCCCTCAAACCCTACGCTTCCGATGCAAACGCTGACCGGATACCAGACCACCATGCCTTACCTGATCGTGCCCGATGCCCGGGAACTGATCCGCTTCCTGACGGGCGTCTTCGGCGCCGAAGAGACGTTCTGCGTGCCCGGACCGGAAGGGGGCGTCATGCACGCCGAGCTCCGCATCGGCGAATCAACGATCCTGCTGGCCGACGTCCGCGACGAGTATAAGCCGACCACGGCTGGCCTCTACGTGTACGTGGACGACGCCGACGAGACCTACAGCCGCGCCCTGGCGGCGGGGGCTACCTCGCTCATCGAACCCAAGGACAAGGAACAGGGCGTGCGGTGGGCCGGCTTCACCGATCCGTTCGGCAACCACTGGTGGATCACCACGCCGCTGGCCTGGTACTGCGTGCTGACGGTAAATTGATCACTCATTTTCCTAACCTCCCCGCGATATGAACCAACCGAATGCCAACCCTTCGAACGGTACCGCCTCCCAGGTGCCGGCCCTGCCCAACGTAAAGAGCTACCTCACCCTCGACACTTCCACGGGAGAACTCATCAGCAAGTACAAGTACCTGGAGGGCCACCCCCGGCAGTACCGCTTCGACGCCAAGGAAGGCAAATTTACCCTCAACGGCAACGAGGTGGTGGGCACCAGCTTTACGTGCCAGCCGGTTGCCTGGCGCATCTTCACCGACAATATCCTCAACCTGGGCACCAAGAACTGGGCGGAAATCTTCTTCATTGACGACCGCAACTGCCTCTCGACGCTCCTGTTCCACGGGTACTCGGTGGACAACATTTACCGCCTCATCGAGCCGCTCTACTACGAGGACCTGACGCTGGCGCACGTGATCCTGACGGCGACCGCCGAACGCAAGGAGAACAACAAGATCACGCCCAAGGGGGTGTACTACATCGCGCAGTTCAGCTACCGGCTGGCCGCGACTGAAAAGGTGAAGGAGTTGCAGGAGTTCGTGGCCGACCACAAGATTTACCGGCAGGATACCCTTACCGACCTGGCCCAGATCAAGGTGGCCCACGGCTATTACCCGATCACCGGCGCCCTCAACGAACTCGACTTCCTGGCCGAAGACTCGGCTGCCTAACGCTGCGACGATTACCGGGGCCGGCTGCTGGGCGGCCGGCCCCTTCCATTTATTTAAAACCGAATGATGATGACCTGGCTTTTATCAATGCATTACTGGCTCAAGACCTTTCTCAGGGAGAAGGGCATCAGCCGGACCACCGTGTTCCGGATGGAGTCGGGCGACGGGGTGCAGATCGTGACGCTGGAGACGGTCGAAGAATACCTGGCCACGCTGGACCGCGAGGCCCAGGAAAAAGTGAAGGACAAACTCCTGACGATTGACTCCCGGGGCGGCAACGTGCTGCTGTACCTGCAACAGATCGCCCAGATCGTGGCGGCGGCGCCCCCTTTGCGGACCTCACGGCAGGGGTAAAGCGAGGCGAGACGGCGTGGTTTTTGCAGGGGAAAACCTGGATGTAAAAACAACACTCATGGATGGAATTATACTGCAAAGCGTATTGCCAAGGTTGCCCATGCGGGACATTGCACTGACCCGGTCGTTCTACCGGGATACATTGGGATTTCGCGTGCTCGGCGAGTACGACCGCAATTACCTGATGGTAGGTCGGGACGACGTTGAAATTCACCTGTTTCTGCTGCCCGGTCTGCAAGCCGACGCCAACTACGGCATGTGTTACATCCGGCTGCACAACAAAATCGAGGAACTATACCACCGGCTTGGTCTGGCGGGGGTAATTTTCACCAACCTCGGGCGCCTGGAGCGAAAGCCCTGGGGGATTTGGGAATTTTCGGTGATTGACCCTGACCACAACCTGATCACTTTCGGACAGGCCGGCCGGTAGGGGCCGGACCGCGAAAAATATCCGTTGCGAATACCAAAAAAGGGGGCTATACTTGCAACCTTTCCGGGGAAGTTACGGTTGAGTAATTGTCCCGGAAGAGGGAAAACGTTCTTTACATAATGGGGTCGACCGGTTTTGACAGCTTGTGCAGTTCGCTGGTAAGCATGCCGGGAGTTGAGAGGATCTCCTGCTAAAAATTCTTTCAAACAATAAAAGGCGAAGAAAACTACGCCCTTGCTGCCTAATTAGATAATTAGCCAGCATGTGTCCCGCCTCTCCGCCGCGTTGCCGGGGAGGCAATCGGGGCATCATCTTGCAACGCTGGTTGCTGCGTTGTCACGCCGCAGTAACGAGAAACAGTGACTAAGGTGCAGGTGCTGGTAGTGGCAGCCTTGCCTGCTCCCGACAATCAAAGTGCCAATAAGCATGTAGAAAGCCTGATGGGCTCCTTGTCTGGACGAGGGTTCGAATCCCTCCGACTCCACAAATTCGATTCTATCGCATTTAAAAAGCCCCAAATCCATAAGATTTGGGGCTTTTTTGTTTTTAGGCCTTGCATCCGATTCAATTGATCTCAAATAAAATGTGAGCGATTCG
>CADCTQ010000184.1 GCA_902805615.1 uncultured Cytophagales bacterium | reverse complement strand
TCTTCGGCGCGACGGGGGCGTTCAACGAACTTAAAACGTCGCTCAACCAGATCTGGGACGTGAAGGCCAAGCCCAAGAACGGCATCTGGTTCATGGTGCGGGAGCGCATCCTTTCGTTCACGATGGTGCTTTCCCTGGGATTCCTGCTGCTGGTGACGCTGGTAATCAACGCGGCCATTGCCGTGGTAACCAGTTTTTTTGCTTCCCTGATCCCCGAAGCGGGCGAATTCGCCATTCATGCCTTCAACTTCGTGGTGTCGGTGGGCGTTTCGGCGCTGTTGTTCGCGGCCATCTTCAAGGGCCTGCCCGACGTGAAGATCAAGTACGCCGACGTGTGGAAAGGCGCACTGTTCACGTCCCTGCTGTTTACGGTTGGTAAATTCCTGATCGGCCTCTACATCGGCCAGAGCGACGTAGGCGGTACGTACGGTGCGGCCGGTTCGCTGGTGATCATCATGCTGTGGGTGTACTACAGTTCGGTGATCCTGTTCCTGGGCGCCGAGTTTACGTACGTGTACGCCCAGCGCTACGGCGCCCACATCATGCCGACGGAAAACGCCGTGCACGTACGCCTGGTGGAAGAGCCGGCCGGCACGGTGATGGACAACGGCGAAAAGCCGCACCGGCCCTACAGCCACGCCCCGGAATACGCGCCGCGGGAACGGAAGAGCTAGGACGATAAGCTGTCGTGGGAATACTATTCACCACGGAGACACGGAGCCAACGGAGGAACACGGAGAAAACAAACGGAGAAAATAAACTTAACCGCAAAGGGCGCAAAGGAGACGCAAAGACCGCAGGGGAAACGCGTATTTCTTTGCGCTTCTTTGCGCCTTTGCGTGAAACCCGTGTCTCCGTGGTAATCCTGCCGGGCATCGGGCAGACGCCATAAATGGCGTCTCTACTACTGCATCTCCCCTTCCGCGTACTGCAAGATGGCCTCGTAGTCATCGGGGTGGAACCAGCGGATTTCGGGGTCGCGGGTAAACCAGGTGAGCTGGCGCTTGGCGTAGCGGCGGGAGTTGCGTTTGAGCAGGCGCACCATTTCCGCGTGGTCGTACTGCCCGTCGAGGTACCCGAACACTTCCGAGTAGCCGACCGTTTGCAGCGCATTGTGGTGGCGGTACGGCAAAAGGCCCTGCACCTCCTGTACCAGGCCGGCGGCCAGCATGGCGTCCATGCGGCGGTCAATGCGCCCGTAGAGTTCTTCCCGGTCGCGGTTCAGGCCGATCTTGATCGTTTTGAAAGGGCGGTCCGCTTTTTTACCCTGCCGGAAAGCCGAGTACGGCTGCCCGGTGGAAAGGCACACTTCGAGGGCCCGCATGACGCGCTGCGGGTTGGCGCGGTCCACGACGGCCGCGTACGCCGGGTCTAGCCCGTCGAGTTGGGCCAGCAGGGGCCCCAGGCCCTCCCGTTCGAAGGTTTCGACCAGTTGCGCCCGGATTTCCGGGTCGGCGGGCGGCATCTCGTCCATGCCCTCGGTCACCATGCGGATGTACAGCCCCGAGCCGCCCGTGAGGATGGCCACCGGGGTGCGGGCAAAGAGTTCGTCGAGTTTCGCCAGTGCATCCCGCTCGAACGCCCCGGCGTTGTAGGTTTCGGCAATGCCGTGCGAATCCACGAAATGGTGCAGAATGCCGCCCTGCTCGGCCGGGGAGGGCTTGGCCGTGCCGATGCCCAGTTCCCGGAAAAACTGCCGCGAGTCGGCCGACACGATTTCGGCCCCGAAGTGGCGGGCCAGCCGCACGCACAGTTCCGTTTTGCCCACCGCCGTCGGGCCGACCACTGCCAGCACGTAGTTCGATGCTCGATGTTCGATGTTCGATGTTCGTTGGGAGACAGTCATTCGTTGCGGGGGTACAATTGCGTGGGTTGGCGGATGGATTGGGTATCAATTCACGAGGTTATGCTATTTTTGGTTATCAGGAAAGATTGCCATATTTCGATCCGTCCCGCCGTACCGCCATCTTCCGGACATCAAGCATTGAACATCTGACACCGAGCACCAAACATCTTTTTCCCCCATGACCCCCTTTCACGTCTCCTGCCGCAATGTCCCCTACGCGCCGCAACGCGCCTCCGCCGGGGTGCCGGCCGGGCGTACCGGGGCGGGCAGCGACGTGTGGCTGTGCGACGTGAGCCAGCCCGGTGACCTGCGGGCCTGCACGGCGCTGCTGTCGGCGGCGGAACGGGAGAAGGCCAGCCGGTTCAAGTTTGAGAAGGACCGGAACCTTTACGTGGCGGCGCACGGCCTGCTCCGG
The DNA here is from genome assembly GCA_902805615.1 of uncultured Cytophagales bacterium. Taxonomy (GTDB): domain Bacteria; phylum Bacteroidota; class Bacteroidia; order Cytophagales; family 172606-1; genus CADCTQ01. The sequence continues at coordinate 1,617 of CADCTQ010000184.1, read as the reverse complement.
GCCATCCTGGGCGAATACCTGGCCGTGCCGCCGGCGGAAATCCTTTTCGCGGGGGGCAAGGGCAAGCCGCGGCTGGCCGACGTCCACGGGCCCGTGCAGTTCAACCTGTCGCACACGCACGGGTACGTGGCCGTGGCCGTGCATCCCAGCCAGCCGGTGGGCGTGGACGTGGAAAAAGCCGAACCGGCCTTTAAGTGGGAGGACCTGACCGACTATTGCCTGGGCGACTCCGAACGGCGGACCCTCACCGGCCTCCCGCCGGCGGCGGCCCGGTACACGTTTTTCAACTACTGGACCCGCAAAGAGGCTTTTCTGAAGGCCATTGGCGTAGGACTCATTAACCGGCTGCCGGAGTTGGTGGTGACCGAAGGCGACCAGGTGGTGGGGCTCAGTTCCCTGAAAGACGCGCCGGACTGGGTGCGGGAGTGGAACATTTTTACGTACGACCTCGCCCCGTTCTTTTGCAGCCTGGCCCAGCCGGCCCACCTGCCCGAACCCACTCTCTACCAGGTCGCGCTGCCCGGAGCGTAACGAGCATCCGCATCACCGCCCTCGCCCCGGCACGGCTGGCGCAGGCGTCCGCCGGTGCCTTTTTCTCCCAAGCGTCCGCTTGCCCTTTTCGCGCATTGAGCCGTCCCACAAAAGAATGCGTGGAACAGGATTGAAAAGCGAAAGGAAAGAGAGTAAGCCGGTCGGCTGGGAAGCGGACGCTTCCGGTCCGGAAGGCACCGGCGGACGCCTGCGCCAGTTGTGGTTCATTCCCAATACCCCATCTCTCAATACCCCATTACCCATACCCAATCCCCTTCTTTGCCGAAAAAGTGGTAAATTTATAGAATGGAGGCGTCCGGACGGCAAGCCCTTTTTTTATGAACACACTGACCAAGAAGCCTAAACAAGAACTGATCGAAGAAATCGAAGACCTGCGCAAGAAGCTGGCCGACTACGAAAGGATGCTCAAGCCCAACTACGCCGAACTGCCCCGCGAAGATTCAATGGCTTTCCGGCAGGCGCCCAGCTACGGCCAGTTGTTCCGCCAGCCCATCCGCCTCCAGGACTTCGAGCTCAACTACCAGAGCATCTTCAACACCAGCAACGACTCCATCTTCATCTTCGACCGGACCGGGCTCATCCTCGACGCCAACCAGAGTGCCCTGCACTTTTACCAGTACCGCAAAGAAGACCTTGTGGGCCGCTCGGCCCAGTCGTTCTGCGAACAGAACGGCTTTGACTTCGAAAACCTGCTCGGGCTCCTCGACCGCACGTGGGCCGGCGAAGAACCCATGATCGAGTGGGAAGGCACCTCGCCCCGCGGCATCTACATCTGCCAGGAAGTGATCCTCAAAAAAGCCATGTACCTGGGCCGCGAAGCCGTGATCTACTACGGCCGCGACGTGTCGGAACGCAAGCGGGCCCAGAAAACGCTGGAGGAAAGCGAATCCAAGTTCCGCATCCTGGCCGACCACGCGCCGGTGCTGCTGCGCATGACCAACGCCGACAACTACTTCTACTACTTCAGCAAGCAGTGGCTCCACTTCACGGGCAGCACCCTCAAAAAAGAGCAGGACAACGGCTGGCTCAAAAACATTCACCCGGAAGACCGCCCGGCGATGGTGG
>CADCTQ010000183.1:5479-17717 GCA_902805615.1 uncultured Cytophagales bacterium | reverse complement strand
ACGATTAGGACACATTTTTGAAGTAGCGCGAAAAGCGGTCAGTGAGACACTGACCGCGGCAGCAAGAGACATTGACGACGGCACGGAACTACCCCGATAAAGGATTCGTCTGCCGCCGTCAGTGTCTCACTGACGGCTCGGGATAGCCTTTTATGACTCTTCTGCAAAAGTGTCCTAAGCGTAGCCTTCCTTCAAGGAGGGGACAGGGGTGGTTTCTCTCCAACCCCCGCTTATTCACACACACAAACGAGGCCATTGTCAGTGACCGGATGTATTCCTTCTCCCGTTCTCTGAATCACTGCGCCGGGCCATCACCCCGCGAATCCTGACAATCCTTTCATCCTGTCCATCCTGATCTTTTTTTTAGCCGGTGAATAGGCTATTTTACGGCTTGCCGTTTACCGGGGCGCTCCGTCCCGGCGGATGCGTCCCCAAAGCCTTTGTCCCCATCCATGAAGAAACTCCACTGGCTGCCCGCCGCCTTACTCTCGTGCCACATGACCCTCGCCCAGAACGCCCTGCAAACCAAATTCGAACGCACCCAAGGCCGCGAAACCGTGACCTACGCCGAAGGCATGGCCTACTACCGGCAACTCGATGAAACGTTCGAAACGATCAGGCTGATCGAATGCGGCCCCACCGATACGGGCCTGCCGCTGCACGTGGCCGTGCTGTCGCCGGGCGGCACCTTCGACCCCGAGGCCATCCGGCGGCAGGGCAAGGCGGTGCTGCTGGTCAACAACGCCATTCACCCCGGCGAACCCGACGGCGTGGACGCCTCGATGATGCTGCTGCGCGACCTGGCCGGCGACAAAAAGCTGAAAGACAAACTGGCCAACCTCGTGCTGGTGGTCGTGCCGTTCTACAACATCGGCGGCGTGCTCAACCGCAACGGTACCACCCGCGTCAACCAGACCGGTCCTGCCGAGTACGGCTTCCGGGGCAACGACCGCAACTACGACCTCAACCGCGACTTCATCAAAAACGACACCCGCAACGCCCGGTCGTTTGCCGACATCTACCACACCTGGCAGCCCGACGTGTTCGTGGACACCCACGTGAGCAACGGGGCCGACTACCCCTACGTGATGACGCTCATTGCCACCCAGCACAACAAGCTGGGCGGCGCGCTGGGCCGCTACCTGGAAGACACCTTTACCCCCCGCATCGGGAAGGAACTGGCCGCCCGCAAGTTTGACCTGACGCCGTACGTCAACCCGCTGAAGGAAACGCCCGACTCGGGACTGGTGCAGTTCATGGAATGGCCGCGCTACTCGACCGGGTACACGGCCCTGTTCGGCACGCTGGGCTTCATGCCCGAAACGCACATGCTCAAGCCGTACGACCAACGCGTAAAGGCCACCTACGCCCTGCTCCAGTCGTTCGTGAAGGTGGTGAACGAAGAACACGCCACGATCCTCAAGCTCCGGCAGGAGACGCGGCAAGGGGTGCAGGCGCAGCGGGAATTCGTGATTGACTGGCAACTGGACGAAAGCCGGTCCACGCCCCTCTCCTTCAAGGGCTACGCGGCCGGGCACAAGCCCAGCGCCGTGAGCGGCCAGCCCCGCCTCTACTACGACCGCACCAAGCCGTTCACCAAAACGATTCCCTTCTACAACCAGTACGTGCCCAAAACGACCGTGCAGGCTCCCGCGGCCTACGTGATCCCGGCGGCCTGGGCCGAAGCATTGGACCGGCTCCGGCTGAACCGCATTGCGCTGACGCCGCTCGAAAAAGACACGACGCTGACGGTGGAAGCGTATTACATCGCTGATTTTCAAACCGTAAAAAATCCCTTCGAAGGGCGTTACCTGCACTACAACACGCAGGTGCGGCGGGAAACGCAGACGATCCCTTTCCGGAAGGGTGACCTGCTGGCGTACACCAACCAGCCGGGCAACCGCTACCTCGTGGAAACGCTGGAGCCGCAGGCCCCGGACTCGTTTTTCAACTGGAATTTCTTCGACGCCATTCTCCAGCAGAAGGAAGGCTACTCGGATTACGTGTTCGAAGACCTGGCCGCCGACCTGCTGGCCCGCGACCCGGCCCTCAAGGAAAAGCTCGAAGCGCGAAAGCGCAGCGACGCCGCCTTTGCCGCCGATGCCGCCGCCCAACTCGACTTCGTCTACCACCACTCTCCCTACTACGAAAAGACGCACCGGCGGTACCCGGTGTTCCGGTTGCTGAACCGGTAGGTGGGGAAATAAAGGCTGGCACGGAGAAAAGGGAGTTTGAGCGTTAGGAATTTGGAACTTAACCGCAAGGGGCGCAATAGAGACGCAAGGGGCGCAAAGGGGGTACGCGTTCTCCTTGCGCCCTTTGCGTCTCCTTTGCGCCCCTTGCGGTTAAGTTTGTTTTCTACGTGTTCCTGCGTGGTAAATCATCTTACCCCGGACCACGCTTTTCCGTACACATTCCCGAGTTACGTTCCTCCTTATGCAAAAGACTATCTCTTACCTGCTGGTGTTCCTGCTGCTGGCCGGCTGCCGGGATGCCGCCCAAAACGCGTCGCAAAAGGCTTACGTGCCCGACGAACACCTCGGCGAACTGTTCCACGACGTGCAGATGGCCCGGATTTTCCCCGACTCCAAGACCTTTGCCGACTGCCAGCCCCGCTTCCCGGTGGAGGAAATCACGGCCGCGTACGGCAAAGAGCGGAAAGGGAATGGCTTCAACCTCAAGGACTTCGTGTACCGCAATTTCGTGGTGCCCGCGCCGCAGACCGTGCCGCCTACTTCGCCGGAAGTGCGCACGATGGCCGAACACATCCGCAGCAACTGGGCGCGGCTGGTCCGGCCGCCCGATTCGCTCTCAGAACGCAGTTCGCTGCTCCCCCTGCCCCACCCCTACGTGGTGCCCGGCGGCCGGTTCCGGGAAATCTACTACTGGGACACGTACTTTACCTGCCTGGGCCTGGCCGCCTCCAGCCGCTGGGACCTGGTGGGCAACATGACCAAAAACTTCGCCTACCTGATTGATACCTACGGGTTTGTTCCCAACGGCAACCGCACCTACTACCTGAGCCGTTCGCAGCCCCCGTTCTTTTCGCACATGGTCCGGCTGCTGGGCGAATTCAAGGGCCCCGACTCGGCGGCCGTGTACCTGCCCCAACTCGAAAAGGAGTACAACTTCTGGATGGACGGCGAAAGCAAGCTGACCGAATCGAACCCCGCCCACCGGCACGTGGTACGCGTGGCCGACGGCGTGTACCTGAACCGCTACTGGGACACCGCCGAAAAGCCCCGCCCGGAGGCGTACCGCGAAGACTTTACGCTGGCGCAGGGGTTGTCCGAGGCGGAACGCAAACGGCTGTACCGCAACATCCGCGCGGCCTGCGAGTCGGGCTGGGACTTCAGCAGCCGCTGGTTTGCCGACGGCAAGAACCTGGGCAGCATCGTTACCACCGAGATCATTCCCGTGGACCTCAACAGCCTCCTGTACCACCTGGAAGAAACGCTGGGAGCCCTCTACGAATACCGCGGGAACGCCGACAAGGCCACCGACTACCGCAAGCGGGCCCAGGCCCGCCGCGAAGCCATCCTGCGCTACTGCTGGGACGAGTCGAAAGGCTTTTTCGTGGATTACCACTACCCCTCCGGCAAATCCACCGGGCGGCTCTCGATGGCGGCGGCCTACCCGCTGTGGATGGGCATTGCCGATTCGACGCAGGCCGTGCGGGTGGCGGGCCGGTTGCAGAAGGAATTCCTGGCCGAAGGCGGCATGGCGACCACGCTGGCCGAAACCCGGCAGCAGTGGGATTACCCCAACGGCTGGCCGCCCCTCCAGTGGATCGCCGTGCGGGGGCTGACGCGTTACAACCAGCTGGACCTGGCCGGCCAGCTCCGCACGCGGTGGCTGAAGGTAAACCGCCGCGTGTACGACCGCACGGGCCGCATGGTGGAAAAGTATAACGTGGCCGACATGAGCCTGGAGGCAGGCGGCGGCGAATACCCCGTGCAGGACGGCTTCGGCTGGACCAACGGCGTGGCCCTCGACCTGCTGGCCCAGGACTCGTTGCAGATCCGGCAGTAAGGAGGTACGTTGGCAATGCATCCAGTCAGCGGCAGAAAGTCCCGTAGGGACGGGATATTGGCAGAAAACACGAGTTTCCCCTTTTTACAGTCCCGTAGGGACGAAACCCACGGCGTGATTGCCAGGTGGTGACTACTCTACCAATATTTATTTCGTCCCTACGGGACTGTTGCACTAACATGTAGACGCGTTTTCTACCAATATTGAGTCCCTACGGGACTTGGCTGCACCGACGGCTGTTGAGACTTCTTCCGTATTCCCTACCGAAAAATCAGGAGCCGCCGTCAGTGTCTCACTGACGGCTTTCGAATGGGTAAAAAGCCATTTTTAACGCAGGAAATAAAAGAAAATAAATATTCAACTAGCTGATATACAGTTATTTGAATGCCATAAGCAGGGAACCGGCACCCGGGCAAAGGCGTTGTAGAGATGTATGCGAACCATCCATCCGAAGACTATTTTCTATACGCCCGACGCGTTGAACGACCGCGGGATGAAGGTCATGCTCTCTTACCCCGATGCGCAGCGGGAAGAAATTGCGCAGCACAACCGGCTGCCCGAACTCTCGGGCAACCACTACAAGATCAAGGACGACGTGCTGGTGCTGGGCCGGCTCAAGACGCTCACCTGCAAGGAGAGCGGCCGGAGTTCCGACTTCATTGCCCCGAGCCTCTCCAACGGCTGCGTCGGCGCCTGCGCCTACTGCTACGTGGACCGCAACAAGCGGTACAACCCCGTTACGGTGTTCACCAACACCGACGAGATCCTGGCGGCCGTGGACAAGCACGTGCACAAGCAGCCCTGGGCCAAAACGCCTAACCAGACGCACGCCACGTACTACACCTACGACATTGGCTGCAACTCCGACGTGTCCGTGGACGCCAGCCTGTCGGACGCGGTGCGGTCGGCGGTTGCGTTTTTCCGCCAGCACCCGCGGGCGTACGCCACGTTTGCCACCAAGTTCGTGAACCCCGAGCTGCTCACCTACGACCCGGGACGCAAGACCCGCATCCGGTTCAGCCTGCTGCCGCCCCGGGTGAGCAAACTCGTGGACGTGCGCTGCGACCCCGTGGAGAAACGCATCGAGGCCATCAATGACTTTTACGAGGCCGGCTACGACGTGCACGTCAACTTCTCCCCCGTGATCCAGTACGAAGGCTGGCTCGGCGACTACCGGCAGTTGTTCGAGCACCTCAATGACGCGGTGCACCCCAAGGTGAAGGCGCAGATGGCCTCGGAGGTCATTTTCCTCACGCACAACTACTGGCAGCACCAGACCAACCTGGGCATCAATCCGAAGGCCGAGGAGGTGTTGTGGCGGCCCGACATCCAGGAGACCAAGCGCAGCCAGTTCGGCGGCATCAACGTGCGGTACCAGCACCAGCTCAAGGCCCGCCTCATTGACGACTTCAAGGCGTTGCAGGGCGAAGTCATTCCCTGGTGCCCGATCCGGTACATTTTTTAGGGGCAAGTGGCAAGTGATTGGTGGTAAGTAGCACGCGACAGGAAACGTACGCGTTCTGCTTGCCGCTGCGCGTACGCATGGATCGCATTCCTACTTACCACTAATCGCCTGCCACTTATTACTAGCTACCATCCCAACGGCGCATTTTCCGTATAAGCAGGAAAACGCCATTCGCACGGGGTGAGGTAGCCGACGTTTGTCTCCGGTCTCACGCCGCCATTCTAACGTCTATTTTTATGCAGATCAGAACCATCCTTTTTCCGACCGACTTTTCGGACATCGCGTCCAACGCCCTGGACTTCGCGGGAAGCTGGGCCGGACGGCTCGACGCCGAACTCATCCTGCTGCACGTCCAGGGCAACGCCTACGGCAGCCCGGCGGCCGAGGCCGGCTCCATTCCGTTGGATACGGTGAACACGCGGCTCATCAATGCGAAGCTGGAGAGTTTGCTGCAAGACGTGACCACGCGTTTCGGCGTCCGCACCCGCACGCACATTGAGGAGGGCCAGCCCGGCGACGTGATCCCGAAGGTGGCCCGCGAAACGGCTACCGACCTGATCGTGATGGGTTCGGCGGGGGCGTCGGGCTACCGGCAACTGTTCGGGGGCAACCTGGCGACGAAGGTGATGGCCGAGACCCGCTACCCGATCCTCATCATTCCGCAGGAGGCCGAATACGAGCCGCTGCGCCACTGGGCGTACGCCTCCGACCTGGGAGGGCGGGAAGAACTGCTGGTGGATGCCCTCCTGCAACTGGCCGGACCGCTGGAGGCCCGCGTGGAACTGCTGCACGTGCAGAAAGACCCGGAAGTGACCAAATCGAAAGGGTACATCCTGGAAAACCTGCGGCAGCGGTACGGCGACGCCAACCTGAGCTACCAGCTCCTGCCCGGCACCCACGTGTTGCAGGAGATTGACCACTACGTGGAGCAAAAGCAGCCCGACCTGCTGGTGATGGTCCGCCACGACCACAGCTTCTGGGACCGGCTGTTCAACCGCGACAAAGTGGCCTATTCGGCCACCCGCACCAACTTTCCCATGCTGGTATTGCACGCCCAGGGCGAATGGGGCAGTTCTGCGGCCCCCGGGCAGGCCGCGGCAGGCGTGTAAAACGATAAGGGATCGGGTTGGGGGAAAGGATCGGGTTTAAACCCGATCCTATGGATATTGCTGCCGCTTCTGGTACCGTAACCGCTTCGTCTAAGTGCCGTTCCGGACGGGTCGCGTTTTAAAACGTGATTCCAATATCCGTAGGATCGGGTTTAAACCCGATCCTTTCCCGGACCCACGCCGGTTAAGCGTTTACCGGTTCTTCGGCGGGGACCTGGGTGGTCTGGCGGCTGGTTTTGCAGTTCCAGCGGTTGCCGCAGCGGTTGGCGTACTGGTTCCGGAACCGTTCCCGTTCTTCGGGCGTCATCTGCGCCAGTTTTTCCTCGAACCGCTTGCGGAAGTAGCCGCTGCGGCGGCGGTGTTCGAGCCGCCAGCCCCACCACGCCCGGACCGGGAGCAGCAGGATGCGGGAAAGCACGAACAGGGCCAGGGCTTGTCCGAACGTGATGGCCGGGCCGTCGAAGAGGGCGGGCACGAGGCTGTTCCATACGCTCATCAGCACGAAGCAGAACAATCCGGTGCCCAGCGCGGCAAAGGCGAGGAAGCGGGCAGTCCGGGCGATCCAAAGTCGTTTCATGGTGCGAAGCATTAATGGTTTAACAGATCGTCGTACAGTTTCTGGAGGCGGGCGCGGAGGTAGAGCACCGCGTAGCGTTTGCGCGACAGGAGCGTATTGAGCGACTGGCCCGTCTGGGCGGCAATTTCCTTGAAAGACCGGCCTTCCAGTTCGTGCCACACGAACACGTCGCGCTGCTCGGCCGGCAGCGCCTCCAGGGCCACGGCCAGTTCTTCCCACACGGTTTCGCGCAGGTACTGGTCCTCGGGGTTGTCGGTAGGGTCCACCAGCAGGTCGGCCACCGTCAGGGAGCGGCCTTCCTCTTCGTAGTCGGGGTTCACCGGGTGTTCTTCCACCGATTCGGGTTTTTTCTTGCGGTAGCGGTCCACGATGCGGTTGCGGGCCACCCGGAACAGCCAGGCCGTCACCTGCTCAATGGGCTGGGCGGGCGTAAAATGCCGGATGAACTGCTCGAACACGTCCTGAAGGATGTCTTCGGCTTCGTCGTTGCGGGGGATGCGCTGGCGGATAAAGGTCAGCAGGCGTTTTTTCTCCTTGCCGAAGGCGAGGGACACCGACTGGTTGCGGCTGGCCTGCAGGGAGGCTTCGAGTAGGAACGGAGGCTTCATTAAGGAGGCTGACGGATAAAGGGCGGCAATATTGCAGTGAGCGTAACGGAAAAAAGCGTGCCGAAGGTGCGGGAGGTGACAAGATGGCGGGTAAGCGGCGGGCAAAGAATGGCGGGTTGGGGGATTCCCACAAAAGTTTAAAAATATTTTGACGGTACCAATTGCGACGCTATCTTTACGGCTTCAATAATTTCCTACCCAAATAACAAGTAAGTAATGCAATCCGGTAAAGTAAAGTTTTTTAATGAGACCAAAGGATTCGGTTTCATTAAGGTTGAAGGTTCCGATAAGGACGTATTTGTTCACGTGTCTGGCTTGATTGACGAGATCAAGGAAAACGACGACGTAACCTTCGAAATTGAACAAGGCAGAAAAGGCCCCAACGCCGTCAACGTACGGCTCGCCTAAAGATATAACAGCCTATATCGAAGACCTTTAAAAAACCCTCCTCCGAGGGTTTTTTTGTTTTCCCCTCCCAAACCCTGCCGGCGTAGCCCCTCCGCTGCGGCCCGGCAACCCGTCGCCCCACTGATCGCCGAACGCCGTGCGTCTGAAAACGGCACAAAAGCAGCCATCCGCGCCTCGTGTAAGGATTTCCCCTACTCCTGCCGCACCGGGCGGAATTGCTAAATTATGTTTGCAGGATTGGGCGGACCGTACGGACCGCTCCCCATCATTTCCTTCTTGGTATGTCTGCAATCCATTTTCTGCGGAGCCTGCTCTGCGGCCTCACCGTGCTCTGGCTGCTGCCGGCTTTCGGGCAGCAGGTTGAACCGCTCTTCACCAACTACGAACCCAAATGGTCGCCCGACGGCCAGATGATTCTTTTTACTTCCAGCCGCGCGGGCAAGGCCGCTGTATACGTAATGGATAAAGACGGCACCAACCAGACGCGGCTGACCCCCAATGACGCCAGCCATTCCAATGCTGCCTGGTCGCCGGACGGGAAGAGAATCCTGTACCTGGCGGAGCGGGCAGGTACTTCTTCCCTCTACGTGACTGATCCCGCCGGTTCGTACCACCAGAACATTTCTCCCCCCAACGTTACGTGCTACGCGCCGGTCTGGTCGCCGGACGGGAGCACCATTGCCTTCCAGGGGCTCGCCCCGGGTAACTCATTTTCCGGGTTGTTCGTGACCGCCGCCGACGGGTCAGATTGGCAACGGCTGGCGGCCGGGGAAGCGTATCATTTTGCGTTTCCCGAATGGGTGCCCGGAAGTCGGTCCGTTACCTGCACGGCAACCAGCCAGCATGGCATCTCGTTGAGAACGATTGATTTAGACGGTACGCCTTCCCGCCGGACGATCAAAATGAAAGGTGCAGGTTTGATCAAATATTCGCCCGTGGGCCCAGCCGTACTGCTTGCCTGGTTGGACGGCCTTTATGTCGCACCCGAACCCCAGGCACGGCCGGTGCGCTTAACCAAACAGCGAATTACGCAGTACGACTGGCATCCCGACGGAAAGGCCATTTTATACATCAACAAAAGGCCGAACGGAAAAAACGCCATCTTTTTGCATGACCTCGCTTCCGGTGCTGCCCGGCAACTTACGCCCGGCGTGTGCCGGTACGCCAATGCCTCACTTTCTCCGGATGGGAAAACGCTCCTGTACAACTGCGATGCCAGCGGCTTATCCGAGATCTACACGGCTGACGCCGACGGCACGAACCCCAAGCAACTGACCCACTACCAAAAGCTGGTAAGCAAAGCACCCGTCACGGTTTATTTCAACCAGGACTGGCGGATTACCAAAAAAGAGTCGCACCGGTACTACCGGAAGGGCTCCCTCGACACCAACCGGACCCAGTTTGAGGGGGCCTTCGAAGATTACGACTCCACGGGCCGTTTGCTGCTGGGGGGCACCTACGCGGAAGGCCGGAAAAACGGTCCCTGCACCACCTATCACCTCGACGGCAGCAAAGCCAGCCAGGGCCAGTACCTCAACAACGTAATGCACGGGCGGTGGGAATACTACTACCCGACGGGCAGGCTTAAGCAGGTTCTTGAATTTACGGGCGACGACTACCGGATTCTCAGCTTTTCCGACTCCCTGGGCAACCCGTTGGTAACCGGCGGCACCGGCACCTGGTACGATTACTTCGGGGAGCCTCCCCAAGACGTGCAGGTTGCCGGGCGGGTCGTAAACGGCTTGCGGGAAGGGCGCTGGACGGTGACGGGCAGTACGGGTGTGCTCCTGCTCGAAGAGGAATTCAAAGCGGGCAAATTTATAAAAGGTACGGAGCATTCGCGCAATGGCAGTACGAAGTACCAAAACAGCGCCCTGGGCAAGCAGCTTTTTGCATACCCGCACCTCGAACTCGCCGAGTCGTTGAAAGTTGACAAGTGCTTTTACGGCCGCGATGCAATTGATTACGCGCTGGGCAAGGACCCTTTCAAGCACGTAGACCCCAACGTAACTGCGTTTTTTCCGGGCGGGGATGCCCTGTTCCAGCAGTTCATGGCCAAAAATCTCCGTTTTCCCGCCGAGGCGCGGCACCGGCACGCGGGCGGCACCGTAGAGGTGGAGTGCATTGTGGATGAAACCGGCCGGCTCAGCGAATTCAAAATCAAGCAGGGCGTGGCGCCTGAGCTCAACTTTGAGGTCATACGGGTCTTGAAACTTTCTCCACCCTGGCTGCCGGCCCGCCTGCCCGACGGAACCCCGCAGAAAGCCCGGGTCATCGTTCCGGTCCTGTTCCGGTACGCCGAAGCAGGCAAGCTTTGACCGGGCCATCGCAGCCATTTTCCGCCTTGCTCGGAAAACCCGGGCTGCACTTTACCAACGTCGTCAGCGTACGGCTGGTCTGGGGTACAACAGCTTCGGGTTAAGAACGGTAAAAGGCCCCTCCTTCGGGGGGTTTATTTACGTTGGATTGTCAGATCAGGTGGGACAAACTGAGGTTCAACTCATGTTCCAATGCGGTAATGAAGCTCAACTCCGCCCTATGCTTGGGTTTGGTTAGATAGGCGATGAACTCTTCATCAGGTCCACAACGCGTTCTTATCTCTTTTAGCCTTTCAACGTGATTTTGCCTGTATTCCACCAGGTACTCGTCGTTCATGCCGAGGAAGTTGATCAGGTTCTTTGCTTCCGTATCGTTCAGGTCTACCGGCTGAAAAATACCGTCCTCGTACCTGATTCGCTGGGTGAGTTCGGCACTCGAAGGCGTCAGGATAGGCAGAAAACGCTTGATGTCCCGCTTCTTCTTACGGTTTAGTTTGGCGTAGATGAGGTACCAGTTCCCGTAGTGATCTTCGGGTTTGTTCTTGAGCCGCGGGTCGAAGTGGTCGATCTCTCCCTGGTCAATGGGACGCAGGAATGCTTCCGAGTAGGCACAGAATCCTGACTGCTCCTGCCATAGAGCTTCCGTCAGCTTTGCATTCTTGCCATCCACCCGGTAGGTCAATCCCTGCGCAATGATTGGAGACTGTTCGTGCTTGGCTAAAAACTTCATCGCGCCGGGAAATTATAGTCTCTACCAATTTGCGCGTACTCTTCAACCAACTGTTCCTTCTGTACCGGGTCGCTGGTATGCTTAATAAGCATCTTCAGTTCGATGAACCGTTCCCACTTTTCCATGCCCTTCGGCCCAAGCAGGCTTCTTACGCCGAAATCCTGCACCAGCATGTCGTTGGGGTCGTCGCCCTCGGCAGTAACGCCCCGCCGGGCCGTAACGAATCCTTCTTCATTGAAATCGAGGATGATTCTTTCGGCGGGTTCGAATTGCGCGGCAATGATCGGGCTGTGCGTTGCCACGAAGAACTGCGTGTTGTGAATGATGCGTTGGTAAATGCCTACCAGGTCGTAGAGGAAATCGGGGAACAGGCTGTTTTCCGGTTCGTCAATGAGCAGGAAACCGCTTTCAATTTGGCGGTTGAAGTACAATGCGTAGATGTGGCCGAGGCGAAAGATGAAATTGCGGATGCCGGTACTCAGGGCGTTATACGGAATGGTTTTGCCACTTGATTTCAGCTTGATGTAGGCTTGCAGGTTGTCGGTTAACTGCACTGGAACTTTTGCGCCCTGGTAGTCGAACTCCAGCCCGGCGTTTTCAAGTATCTGGTTCCACAAGTCCCCAATTCCTTTTAATATTTCTGGGTGTTTCTGGTTAAACTCCTCCTTAACCTGTTTTAGTGTTTTCTCCTGATTTTCCGGTTGATTTTGATACTCCAGGAGGTCGCTTTCCCTTTTCTTAACCTGATAGATTAACAGCCTCCAGAAGTCTTTGATATGTTGTAAAGAAACCTCATGGCTAATTGGGAAATTTTTGAACAAGTCCAAAGCTTCATTAAGCGTAGCATTGGGGGTATTTTGGATTGCAAGTAATTCATTGCTTCCACTTTCTGCTGGCGAGTAAATCAGCATATTCTTCTCATTATCCGTAAAATCTAACTCAGTAATCATCTGACGGTCAACAATAACGTATTTTCGCAGAGTGTTATTAA
>CADCTQ010000183.1:0-5469 GCA_902805615.1 uncultured Cytophagales bacterium | reverse complement strand
AATGAGTTCTGACCAAATCGCAGGCTCTCTTTCAATACTATCTTTAAAAAAAGTGGAACTTCTAGCAGGTATGGGTGGATGACTCTGGACCCTTGTGATTATATACCCCCCCTCTTTACTGGTTAACACCTTCATCAAAAAGAGTATAGAACGGTCCGGAGCACTTATATTACTATTTATCAACCTCAACAACGTCGATTTTCCCGTGCCGTTCCGCCCGATCAAGCACACTTTCTCCAACGGCTGCCCGGCCTTGGCGTGCCCTTCGGGGTACGTGAGGTCCAGTTCAAAAGCCCTGAACTGCTGAAAATTCGGGATGATGATCTTTGCGATTTTCATAATCGTAATGATACGGATTTGCCCAAAAGATCGCACGGCTTTCCTTCCCGTACCCTGGAAGGCGGAACGATGGGAAGGATTGCCACAAAGCCACCAAGGCACTAAGGTTCACAAAGGCAACCGCTCCGGGTCTCTTTGCGCCTTAGTGCCTTGGTGGCTAAGTTGTTATAATTTTTGTACGCCCGATGCGGCAACACTTACTCCCCGGCCGCCGCACTGCCGCCGTTGCCCCGGTCTTCGAGGTAGCGTTTGAGCAGTTCGTCCATGTTGCCGTCAATCTGGTCGTAGGTGTCGTCAATGAAGCTGATGAGCGTCTGGTCGTCGTTTTCCTTGCCCTCCAGCTTGGTCATGATCAGCGCCTGGTTGTAGATGATGGCGTCGAGCATGGCGCGGATCTGCAAGGTGTTGAGCCCGATCTCCGGCATGGTCATGGCGAACGTCTTGCCCCGGTACCGGTCGGGCACTTCGTTGGTGTTTTCGCCGGGGGCGTTGTCGGGCTGCGTATCGTCGGTGTGCTGCGGTTCGTTTGCCTGGGCCATAGCGGTAGTGGTTTTACGTGTTTTTTCACCCCGGTTAAACGGGATTTGGCCGGAAATGATACCGCGTCCGTCGGGCATTTAAAAATATTCGTCGAAAACCACCGCCGCCGGTTGCCTCGTATCATTCCATTCCTTTACTTTGCATCTCAAAGTACTTTACCTACATGAAAGAATCCCCTTCACCCCTCGAAACGCTGCACGAGATTCGTGACATGATGGAGAAATCATCCCGGTTCCTGTCGTTGAGCGGGTTATCGGGCGTTTTTGCGGGGGTGTTTGCCCTGGCCGGCGCCACGGCCGCCTACCGGTTCCTGGGCATCGGCATCCTGGAACCCGCCTACCACCGCTACGCCTACGACGCGGACTACATCAATATCAGTTTCATCAAGTTTTTCCTGATTGACGCCGCCCTGGTGCTGGTGGCCGCCCTCTCGGCGGGCATCTACTTCACGGCCCGCAAGGCCAAAAAGCAGGGCCAGTCGTTGTGGGGTTTTACGGCCCGCCGCCTCGTGTTCAGCATGATGATTCCGCTGGTGGCCGGCGGACTGTTCTGCCTGGCGCTGGTCTACCACGGGGCCATCGGGCTGGCCGCCCCGGCAACGCTCATCTTCTACGGACTGGCCCTGCTCAACGGCAGCCAGTACACCCTGCACGACGTGCGTTACCTGGGCATTACCGAAATTATTTTGGGCATTCTGGCGTCCTTTTTCATTGGTTATGGTTTATTATGCTGGGCCGTGGGCTTCGGGGTGATGCACATCCTCTACGGCGCCATCATGTATTACAAGTACGAACGATGAAGGAACTGCTTGAACACCTCAACAAAGCTTTCGAGAGCAAGGCCCGGCTGGGCATCATGTCGGCACTGATGGTGAACGACCGGCTGGACTTCAACGCCCTTAAGGAGCTGCTCGACCTGACCGACGGCAACCTCGCCAGCCACCTGAAGGCGCTGGAAGAGGGCCAGTACGTGGAAGTGCAGAAGCAGTTCGTGGGCCGCAAGCCCAATACCACCTACCGGGCCACCGACGCCGGCCGCAAGGCCTTCGCCGAGCACCTGAAAGCCCTCGAAAAACTGATCAGTGGATACCGCTAAATTTTTTTTGCATGTCAACTTTGAAACTCAAAGTACTTTCCATTTTCTTTCGAATCATTGTTTTTGTGCATACGCGCACCAGAAAAAAGGGTACCAGAAATACAGGCAGTTAAACACCATCCATTTTATGCAGGACGCAATCCGCTCGAACCTTCACAATCCCCGGCAGCTTGAAAAGCTGTACCGGGAAGACAAGCGGGCCTTTAAACGGGCTTTTGATGCGCTTTACCCGGAACTCCAGGGGGAGGAAGTGGCCGGCTTCTGGCACGAAAGGCTGCACTACGAAAGCGAAGAAATCTCCTGGGGTACGGGGCAGGAACTGGGGTTTGTGCTGATGGCCTCGCTGCTGGCCGGCATCATTGCCAAGCTGCCCCAATTGCTCTTACTGGACGAAGATTTTTTCTACCCGAGGAACATCGGTTTCATCGTCTTTCCGGCGCTGGCCGCGTACTTCGCCTGGAAAAACAACCTGCCCAAGGGCAGAATTGCGGTCATCGGCGCCGTAACCCTGCTCGGCCTGGTGTACATCAACGCCCTTCCGGAAAACAACAGAAGCGACACGCTGGCTTTGGCCTGCATCCATCTCCCCTTCCTGCTGTGGGCCACGCTGGGGGTGGCGTTTGCCGGCGACCGGCTGGGCCACGCCGAAAAACGGCTCGACTTCCTGCGGTACAACGGGGACCTGGTGGTGATGGCCACCGTGATCGGGATCGCCGGCGTGGTCTTGTCGGGCATTACCCTCGGCCTTTTCTCACTCATCGGGGCGAACATCGAAAAGTTTTACCTCAACTACGTGGTGGTTTTCGGGCTGGCCGCCATCCCGATCGTGGGCACGTACCTTACCCAGGTCAACCCGCACCTGGTCAGCAAAGTCTCGCCGGTGATTGCCAGAATATTCAGTCCCCTGGTCCTGGTCATGCTCCTGGCGTACCTGGTCGCCATCATTTTCTCGGGCAAGAACCCGTACAACAACCGCGAGTTCCTGCTGATCTTCAACGCCCTGCTGATCGGGGTGATGGCCATCATCTTCTTTTCGGTTGCCGGCACGGAAGAGACGGCCCGCAACCGGACCGGCACGCTGATTCTCTTTCTCCTGTCGGCCGTCACCATCCTCGTCAACGGCATTGCCCTGTCGGCCATCCTGTTCCGGATTTCGGAATGGGGCTTTACGCCCAACCGGACCGCCGTGCTGGGCGGCAACATCCTGATCCTGGTCAACCTGGTCCTGGTCACGGTAAGGCTCTTCCGGGCAGTGTCCAGGAAGGACGGCCACGCCGGCGTCGGGCAGTCCATCGCCTCCTTCCTGCCGGTGTACGCGCTGTGGGCCGTCGCGGTGGTCTTCTTATTTCCGCTGCTGTTCGGATTCAAATAATCCAAAACAACATTATCCAATCAACACCATTTCACGATGAGCACCTTGCAAAATGTCGGTCAGAAGCCGAAAGTCACTCTTGCCCTGTTGGCGTTTTTCACCCTCCTTTACAACTACTTCTTCTGGGAAGAGCAGTTCGGGCTCAACCTGTCGCTCTTTTCGGCGCTGCTCCTGGCGGCATCGTTGTACGCCCACGGCCGGCCGGGCCGGAACGCCTGGGTTGCCGCCGGGTTTACCCTCCTGTCGGGCATAATGGTGGTGTGGCACAACTCCTTCGTCAGCAAGCTGGCGCACCTGGTTTCGTGTTTCCTGACGGTAGGCTTCCTGCACGAGCCCCGCCTGCGGTCGGTGTTGTACGCGGCCTGGTACGCGGCCCGCACCACCTGGGAGACGGGCCTGCAAGGGCTGCCGCTGCTGGGCCGGGGCATTGCCGACCTCACGCCGCGGGTGGCCGTGTTCAAGGCCGCGCCGCGGTGGTTGAAGCTGCTCACCGTGCCGGGGGCCTTCTTCAGCGTGTTCTTCGTCATCTTCAGCATTGCCAACCCCGTGTTTGCGGACCTCGGTGCGCGCCTGGGCACCTACCTGGGGGAGGCGCTGGAACTGCTCTTCGGTAACTTTTCGCCCCTGCGCCTGCTGTTCATCCTGCCGGGCGTGTACCTGGTGGCACTGGTGCTCTACAAGTGGGACATTCCGGAAGTGTACGGGCAGGAAAGCGGGGAAACGAACGTGATCGTCCGGCGCCGCCTCCGCCGCAAGCTGGGCAAACTGGCCGGCATGATCGCCCTCAAGAACGAACGGCAGGCCGCCCTGCTGCTGGTGATCTCGGTGAACCTGCTGCTGGTGGTGGTGAACGTGATTGACGTGCGGTGGCTCTGGTTCAACTTCGACCCCAAGCAGGCGGGCAACCTCACCAAGCTGGTGCACGAAGGCACGTACATGCTGATCCTGAGCATCCTGCTGTCCATGGGCATCCTGATCTACTACTTCCGGAGCAACCAGAACTTCTACCCCAAAAACGGCCTGCTGAAGGCGGCGGCTTACCTGTGGCTGGTGCAGAACGCCGTGCTGTCGGTGTCGGTGCTCATCCGCTGCGGGTACTACATCAGCGAATTCGGCCTGGCCTACAAGCGGATCGGCGTGATCATCTTCCTCGGGCTGGTCTTCTTCGGGTTGTTTACGCTGTACCGGAAAATCAGCGGGCAGAAGTCCTTCTACTACCTGCTGCGCACCAACGCCTGGGCCGCCTACGCCGTGCTGATCGGGTTGAGCCTGGTAAACTGGGACGTGCTCATCGTGTCGCACAACCTGGACCCGCGGCACGTGCAGAGCCGCATCCTCGACACCCCGTTCCTGCTCAACCGCTCCGACAAAACGCTGCCGCTGCTCGACGCCCACCGCGACCGGCTCCGGGCCTTCCCCGGCTACACCCACTACGGCGAAAGGAGTTTCGAGCACCTCCACAGCATCGAGCACCTCGACCGCCGCATCGCCGACTTCGTGCGCACCTACGAAAGCCACTCCTGGCTCTCCTGGAACTACGCCGACTACCGCACCTACCAGTATTTCAAACACAAGAGCGGAGACAGTAAGCAGTAGCAGTGGGCAATAAGCAAAGGGCGGGGAGTGCAGGGCCAACTGCCTCACTCCCCCTGCTCTCACCCCATCACCCCACCCCTCCTTACGACTTACCGGGACGCGATGAATCGCGTCTCTACGTACCACTAACCCCTAACCCCTTCCCCATGCTCCCCTCCTTACCCAAAACCTGGCTGTGGCTCACGGCCTTTAGCATTGCGATGGGCTTCCTGGAAACGGCCGTCGTGGTGTACCTGCGGGAATTGTACTACCCCGCCGGGTTCACCTTCCCGCTGGCGCCCATCAAGCCCGGCGTGGCCGTCACCGAACTGCTGCGGGAAGCGGCCACGCTCCTGATGCTGCTCAGCGTGGGCGTGCTGGCGGGCCGCACGGCGGTGCAGCGCTTTTCCTTCGCCCTCTACAGCTTCGCCGTGTGGGACCTGTGTTACTACCTGTTCCTGAAGCTGCTGCTCGACTGGCCCGAATCCCTGTTCACCTGGGACATCCTCTTCCTGATTCCCGTGCCCTGGGTGGGACCGGTGCTGGCC
>CADCTQ010000182.1 GCA_902805615.1 uncultured Cytophagales bacterium | reverse complement strand
GCGTAAGTGGGGTTTGTTCTTTTTGGCATTGCCCCAAAAAGAACCAAAAAGGTCTAGGCCCAATGATGCTTCCCCCCGCCAATCAACCCGCCCCTCGCCATTGGGCCGGGCCCACGCGCCGCGATCCCACCGGTGCCGGGGAAACGGTACGGGCTCGTAACCAACCGTGCCCGCTCACTGCCTGGCTACCCACTGCCTGGCTACCCACTGCGTATCCACTCACTGGGTATCCACTAGGGAGGGCACTAATCATATACTCCGACTACCCCCTTTCTAAGAGCAAAACTTGGTTTTGCTTCTGCCGGCCCTGTCCGGAAGCTTATGAAGCTTTGCCTTGGGGCGATTTGGGTAAAATGCCCATCAATTGGATCGTGAAGAGGGAGAACTAACGGCAAAAGAGTGGCAAAACTAAGCTTTGTTCTAAATAAGGGGGAAGCCGGAGAACGTGATTAGCGTTCCCTGATGAGTCGCAGCGGCACAAGCCGGCCGCATCACTATTGCCTGCTGGCGCGTAGTAAAACAGGCTGGTGTGACGTGCTGGCGCGCATCGCAGTCGCGGGCTGGCGCGAAGCTGTGCTTCGTGCCGGCTATGGTTTCCGCCTCTGGCGGAATGAAGGCCGTTTCTTCCCTCATGTCAATGCATTGCTTCCATTGCCCAGGCAGCGCCCTTGCCTGTGGGCACGCTGGCGCAGGCGTCCGCCTGTGCCTTTTGCTCCCAAGCGTCCGCTTGCCTTTTCGCATATGAGGTGCCCCACTTACTACCTCTTGCAGGTTCAACCCATTCCAACCGGTGAAGCTTTGGTGAGTACCGGCAGGAGAAGGAATGCAGGGAACTGGATTGGAACGGGTAAGCAGCGCAGGTAAGCCGGCCGGCTGGGAAGCGGGAGGCTTTCTCCTGCAAATCAACAAGCGGACGCTTGGGAGGGGAAGGCACCGGCGGACGCCTGCGCCAGTGGGTCGAAGCAAGGGCGCTGCCCAGGCAATGGAAGCAATGCTTTGGACAAGAGGGAAGAAATGGCCTTCATTCCGCCAGAGGCGGAAACCATAGCCGGCACGAAGCACAGCTTCGCGCCAGCCCGCGACTGCGATGCTACGCAGTGAGTGGATATGCAGGGAGCAGGCACGGTTGGTTACGAGGCCGTATCGTTGTTTCGGAACCGGTGGAGTCGCGGCGCGTGGGCCCGGCCCAATGGCGAGGGGCGGGTTGCTTGGCGGGGGGAAGCATCATTGGGCCTAGACCTTTTTGGTTCTTTTTGGGGCAATGCCAAAAAGAACAAACCCCACTTCCCGCAATGATTGACCCATCACCATCCTATTAACACCCATCACAACCAACCCCTCACAACCCACCCATCGCTAACCCACCCATCGCTAACCCGATCCGCCTCAAAAAGGCTAGTCACATACGGAGACTACCCCCAACCGTAAGGGTACTGAACCGTTTTCCCAGTACAGCCTTAGCCGTGGGCTTCCGGGAGAGCACCTGCCAGGTGCAGTGGTTTGGCGCAACACGTGCTACCTGTATTTGGCGGCTGGTACCCCGCGCGTTAAAAGCTATGGCACGCGTTGCGCCAGCCGGTTTCCCAACCGGGCGCGGCAATGGTATCACCCACCGCTGCCCATGCGGAAGTCCTGCATGTACTCCGTGCAACCCCGGACGGAAGCGGAGGAACCGGGGCCGGGCTACCCCACCGGGAAAATCCCCAGCCGCCGATGTGTCTTTTCCGGCCGTCGCCCGGCGACCCGCGGCGGAGATTCGGGTCCGGTATACGGCGGCAGCCCGGGTGAAATAAGGGTGAACCAAACACTAAGAAAAAAACACAGGAAGTCAATAAGATTTTTACCGGATAGGAGTGAAAGCCACTCCGATGCGCGTGAAGTGAACAAAATCGGCGTGAAATCACCATAATCCGCCCTGAAGCCCGGCTGCATTTCATCCCGGCCGTCAAATAATCCGGGTCTTTTGACCAAAACTTACATGGTCATCCTGCCGGGTTTTGTAGATTTCATCTCGCAATATGTTCACCTCATTTGTTTTCATTTGTAAAAGCACAACCCGTAACCTTGTTTAGTGACATCGAATTCGGGACCGATTCCCGTTCGGGCGGGTTACTCCTTTCTCTGCGAAAACCCTCACACACTGCCCGGCACCGCATCGCCAACGACTTCCAATTTACCTCACCGGCGCACCTAACAGGAAGGCCATTCACGGGAGTTAATACGGCAAAGCCCTGTCAAATTTGTTAAATACCTTGCCCTTGCACCGGAAGCCGTAAACACGGCCATCCGGAGGCACGCCACTGGCTGCCTGCTTCACCCTCACGTTACCAGTTACCTGAACCTGACCCTAAAAATAAGGCTTATGAGTAATGAACGATTGCACTGGTTGGTGGGCTATACCATGCCAAGGTGCGAAAAGAAACTGCATAGCCGCCTGGCGGACATGGGGGTGGAATCGTACCTTCCGCTCAACCAGGTAATCAAAGAGTGGAGTGACCGCAAGAAGAAAATTGAAGTTCCCCTGTTCCCCAACTACGTATTCATCCACGTCAATCCCCGGGAAAGGTGGAACCTGCTGCAATGCCGGGAACTGGTCCGGTTCGTGGCCTACGAAGGGAGACCGGCCATCATGCACGATGAGGAAATACACCTGATCCGGACCGTCCTCGTGAACAACATTACCATATCGAGCGAGGCCGGGCGCATCCCCATCAGAACCGGCAAACGGGTCGTCGTGAAACAGGGGAGCATGGCCGGCATGAAGGGGATAATGGTCCGGGAAAACCACCAGCAAAACGTGATCATTCACCTGGACGCCCTCAACCATACCATCGTACTGCACCTTGAAGCCGGCTCCGTACTGGAAGACTTTGAAATCCAGACCACTGCCGGTTCCGTGTAACCGGGTCGCCCGACCCGCCTTGCTGCCAGGGTTCCCTTTCGCGGGCATCCGCAATTCCTTCACCGCACGCTAAACAATCCTGCACATGCACATTGCTGCCCCCTCCCCGGACTTGGTCCGGCCGGTACCGGACTGTATCCTCAGCATGGTCGGCAACACGCCGCTGCTCCACCTTCCCTACGAACCCAACCCGCTGGTCAACCTGTTTGTGAAGGTCGAAAGTTTCAACCCGACCGGAAGCATCAAGGCGCGGGCGGCTTACTACATCCTGACCCGGCTGCTCCGGGAGCAGCTCATTGACCGGCAGACGACCATCATTGAATCTTCTTCGGGCAACTTCGGCGTTGCACTTGCGGCTTTCAGCCGGCGCCTGGGGCTCAAATTCAAGTGCGTCGTAGACCCCAACCTGCTGCTTTACAACCGCATGCTGATGGAAAATTACGGGGCCGAACTCATCATGGTAGATACGCCCGACGCAAACGGCGGCTACCTGCTGACCAGAATCGCCAAAGTCCGCAGCCTGCTGGCTGAAACCGACAATTGCTACTGGGTGAATCAGTACGGCAGCCCGATGAACGCCGATGCCTATTACCACACGCTGGGCGAAGAAGTGTGCGTGGCCCTGGAAGAACTCGACTACGCCTTCATCGGGGTAAGCTCCGGCGGCACCATCACGGGCTTGTCCAGGAAGCTCAAGGAGCGGTACCCCGGCATCACCATCATTGCCGTAGACACCCACGGCTCGGTGCTGTTTGGCGGCACGCCCGGCAAAAGGTACATCCCGGGCATTGGCTCCAGCCTGGTACCCGGCATCCTCGAACTGGCCCACATAGACGAGGTGGTGCGCGTTGCCGAACGCGACGCGGCCCTGATGTGTCACGAACTGCTCCGGAAGCATTACCTCTTCGCCGGCGGATCATCGGGGTCCGTGTACGCGGCCGTCAACCGGTATTTTGCCGGCTGCCCGCCCGAAAAACCCGTCAACGTCCTGTCCATCTTTCCCGACGGGGGCGAAAAATACATTGACACCGTTTTCAACCCGCAGTGGTGCGCCAGGGCGTTCGGCCTGTAAATTGTTTCTATCTAGCTATCAAGTGGATATCCTCAAATGATCTTTTAATCATTTCATCAAGGTAATTATCAAGCGGATATCCTCAAATGACCTTTTAATCATGTTCATCCTGGTCTAACATGGCGCTGTACATCAACGAAAACGATATCTCCCAGTCCCGCAATTGCTGGTACGACTACATTCAGGTCATCGAAAAGGCGGTGATCTGCCTGAATGAACTGGATTACGTGCAGCCTTTGAAGTCTTACCTGCGCTTCAACAGTCCCGACAACCGCATCATCACCATGCCGGCGTACCTGGGCGGGGAGTTCAACATGGCCGGCAACAAGTGGATCGCCAGTTTTCCCGGCAACGTCCGGGAGGGCCTGCCCCGGGCGCACAGCGTGGTGGTGCTCAACAACGCGGCCACCGGCGAGCCGCTGGCCATCATCAATACGCCCCAGCTCAGCATCGTCCGGACGACCGCCGTCAGCGGGCTGCTCCTCAAGCAATACCTCCGGCACCGCCCCGCCCCCAAGATCAACCTGGGCATCAACGGCTGGGGGCCGATCGGCCGGCACCACTACAAGATGTGCTGCGAAATCATGGGTCCGCAGCTGCAGAACGTCTTTCTGCACGACATTCGCGGCATTGACCCCGCTTCCATCGAACCCAGCTCCGGCAAAGTGATCATCACCAACTCCTGGGAGCGGGTATACCAGGAATCCGACGTGTTCATCACGTGTACGGTAGCCAAACAGCCCTACATCAACAAAGAACCCAAACCCGCCTCCCTCCACCTCAACGTTTCCCTCCGGGACTATACCACCGGCATCTATCCTTACTTCCGCAACGGCATCATCGTGGACGACTGGGAGGAAGTATGCCGGGAAAATACGGACGTGGAAAGGTTTCACCTCGAAGGGGGGCTCCGCAAGGAAGAAACCCGGACCCTCGCCGACGTGATCGCCGGCAACGCCATGGCGCAGTACGAACCCAAAACCCCCCTCATGTTCAACCCCATGGGCATGGCCGTTTTTGACATTGCCGTGGGTACGTACCTGTACAAAAAACTGCTCCAGAACAACGGCGGCCAGGTGCTCAATTAACCCCGCCTCCGCTGCACCTGAATTGCCCGGCAGTACTGCAATTCGCTATGCTAGTTGGGTGTATGAAAGAAAGACTCTTAATACAGGGCATCCGCCTTTACCGGCCGCCGGCCCGCACGCGTACCCCATCCGCAACGTTACCAAACTCATCACGCATATGACCAGCCCTGCTGCCTCACTCATTGACGAAACGCTGGCGCACGAAGTAAGCAAACTACAGGCGAAGTACGCAGCCGAAGGGCAAAACATCGTGTGCCACCTCGAAAAGCTGCTCTACGAGAAGAACCTCGACTACGCCGATTACCTGTGCACGGACATTCTGCTCAACATCCAGCGGCCCAAAACCAATTTTCCGGATGAAATCGTGTTCATCATCTTTCACCAGATCGCCGAGCTGTACTTCCGGATGATCCTGTGGGAGATCGAGCAGCTCACCTCGCCCCCGCAGGCCGGCGAAGCGGTGTTCCTGGAGAAGGTCCAGCGCCTGAACCGCTACTACAAAAACCTGATCCATTCTTTCGACATCATGTCCGACGGGTTGGACCGGGCCCAGTTCCAGACGTTTCGCAAAGCCCTCTTTCCCGCCAGCGGATTCCAGTCGGTGCAGTACCGCCTCATCGAAATCTGCTCCACCGACGCCCTCAACCTGGTGGTTTGCGAACACCGGCCGGCCGCGGCCGGGGGCAAAACGGCCGACCTGTACCGGCACATCTACTGGAAAAGCGGGGCCACCGAAGTAGGCACGGGCCGCAAAGACCTCAGCCTGGTGCACTTTGAACAGCGGTACGACGCGTACCTGGCGGGCAAACTCAAGGAGTACCAGCACAAAAACCTCTGGCAAACCTTCGTGCAGTTTTACAGCCAGGCGCCGGCCCGGGAAAAAATAACCGAAGCCCTGCGCACCTTCGACCACTTGTCGAACGTGGGCTGGTCTACGGTGCACCTGCGGGCGGCGGCCCGGCACCTGGTGAAGCCCGAAGGCGAAACCGTCGCCTCCACCGGCGGCACCAACTGGCGGAAGTACCTCACGCCCCGCCACCAGCGCATCATGTTTTTCCCCGAACTGTGGACGGAGGCCGAACGGATGAACTGGGGTAAAACGGAATGAAACGCCCCCGCATTTTCTACTGCTAACCCCTCTTCCCATGTCTGAGCCGAAACCGGATACCATCGTTGCCACGCTGAAGCAGCGTGCCGCCGAGACGCCCGAACACATCGCCTTCCACTACTTGTCCGGGGGAGATGCCATTGAACAGTCCGTCACGTACCGCAAACTCGACCACAACAGCCGCCGGGTGGCCGCCCGCCTGCAAAACCTGGCCCTGCGCAACGAACGGGTGGTGCTGCTGTACGTACAGGGCCTGGACTTCATCGAGGCGTTCATGGGCTGTCTGTACGCCGGTACGGTGGCCGTGCCCGCCTACCCGCCCCGGAAAAACAGCCTGTCGGGCCGGATCGAAACCATCCTCGAAAATTCGGGGGCCCGCGCCGTGCTCACCACCGGGGCGGTAAAGAAAAACATTGACCGCAATTTCCCGGGCATTGCCGCCGCTTACCCGGTGCTCGTCCACGAGGAGACCACCGAACCCGCTGCGGCCTACCGGCCGGAAGACGCCGCCGGCGCGGACGCCCTGGCCTTCCTGCAATATACCTCGGGCTCTACCGGCAATCCGAAAGGCGTAATGATCGGGCACGACAACATCATGGTGAACCTGGCCGACTTTGACCTGGGGCACGATTACCCGCCCGGCAGCAGCATTTGTTCGTGGCTGCCCGCTTTCCACGACCTGGGGCTGATCTACGGCATCCTGTTCCCGCTCTACAAAGGCATTCCCGGCTACCTCCTGTCGCCGGTCACCTTCCTGGCCAGGCCGTTTTCCTGGTTGCAGGCCATGTCGTGCTTCAAGGCAACGCACACCATCGCGCCCAACTTTGCCTACGACATGTGCCTGGCGGGCATTACCGGCGAGCAGTTGCAGACCCTCGACCTGGCGCACGTGGAACTGCTGGGCAACGCCGCCGAACCCGTCCGGGCCGAAACCATCCGGGGGGTAGTGGCCACGCTGGCCGCCACGGGCCTCAAGGAAAGCGCCGTAGCCCCGGGGTACGGGCTGGCGGAAGCCACGCTCAAGGTGTCGGCCAAAACCAACCGGGTGCCCGCGCTGATCCTTTCCGTAGACGCGTCGGCCCTCGAAAGGCACCGCGTGCAACCGGTGAACGGTCCCGCCCCCGGCGCAAAACAGGTGGTCAGCTCCGGCCTGAGCCGGATAGACACCCGCGTTCGCATCGTGCACCCCGCCACGGGCGCCGGCTGCGCCGAAAACGAAGTGGGCGAAATATGGGTGGGCGGCAAAACCATCGCCCGGGGGTACTGGCAAAACCCGGCGGCGACCCGGGAAACCTTCCGCGCCTTTACCACCGATACCCGCGAAGGCCCTTTCCTGAGAACGGGTGATCTGGGATTCGTGCTGGAAGGGCAGTTGTTCGTGAGCGGCCGGCTCAAGGAACTGATCATCATCCGCGGGTACAACCACTACCCCACCGACATTGAGTGTACCGTCCGGAACGCGCACCCGTCCCTGCTCAAAAGCACCTGCGCCGCGTTTTCGGTGGAAGCAGACGGCGCCGAAACCCTCGCCGTGGTCGTTGAAGTCAAAAACCGGCACCTCTCCGGCCCGGAGGCCGCCGAAATCTTTGCCCGCGTGCGGGAACACATTGTCGGCGAACACGGCATCGAGGCGCACACCATCGCGCTGGTCCACCTGGCCGCCATTCCCAAAACGTCGAGCGGCAAGATCCGGCGCAACGAATGCCGGCGCAAACTCCTGGATGACGAACTCAATGCCATTGCCGTGAGCCGCGCGGAAGCCCCGCCGGCCGGCGCGGTGCCGACGTTGCCGGTGCTGCCGGCCGACGAATGGGCCGGCCCGCCCCACGATGAGCAACCCGATGAGCAAGCCGTCAGAAACCGGGTGTCCGGCGCGATCACCGCGGCGCTGACCCAACTGACCGGCCTCCCCCTCATCGAGCCGGACCGAAGCTTTCACCAACTGGGCCTCAACTCGGTGAAAGCGATGAAACTGACGCACGCGCTGGAGGCGGCGCTGGGCGTACCCGTGCCGGTGACCCTGTTGTTCGAGGCGCCCACCGCCGGGCAGCTGGCCGACCGGCTGTGCGGGGTGCTGCTGCCCGCCGCGGCCGGAGCGACGGATGCGGCCGCGGCCGACCCTTCCCCCGCCGATGCCGAACTGGGCGCCTTGTCGGAAGAAGAACTGTGCGGACTGCTTTTGAAAGAGATACACGCCTCCAACCGTCCCTGAGCCACCTATGGGTACCCAACCGACCGATTCCAAAGCCCTGCTTGCCGCCGCCTACCTGGAACTGAAAAAACTGCGCGGGCAACTCCAGGCCGCCCGGCCGCCGGTGCACGAGCCCATCGCCATCATCGGCATGAGCTGCCGGTTTCCCGGCGCGCCCGGGCCGGAAGCCTACTGGGAATTGCTGCAAGCGGGCCGCGACGCCATCCGCGAGGTGCCCGGAAACCGCTGGCGGTGGCAGGACTTCTACGATCCGGCGCCCCGGAAAGCGCACAAAACCTATTCCCGCTGGGGCGGATTCCTCGACGACATCGGCGACTTTGATCCTGCGTTCTTCGACATTTCCCCGCGGGAGGCCGTTTCGATGGACCCCCAGCAAAGGCTGCTGCTGGAGGTAGCGTGGGAGACGTTCGAAAACGCCGGGTACACCGCCCGCCGGCTGGCCAACTCGGCCACCGGGGTGTACGTCGGGAGCAGCTACAACGGCTATTACCGGTACATTGAGCCCGGCCTGACCCAGGCCGACCATACGGCCGGCATCGGCAACCAGAACGGCATTCTCCCCAACCGGGTATCGTTCTGCTTCGGCCTGCGCGGACCTTCCGTCCTGGTGGATACGTTGTGCTCCTCCTCGCTGGTGGCCGTACACGCGGCCTGCCAGGCGTTGCGGCAGGGGGAATGCGACCTGGCCCTGGCGGGCGGCGTGAACCTCCTGCTCTCACCCCAGTACTACGTGGGCATGAGCCAGCTGAAAATCCATTCTCCCGACGGACGCTGCCGGGCCTTTGACCACCGCGCCAACGGCATCGTGCTCGGCGAAGGGGTCGGGGCCGTGCTGCTCAAGCCGCTGAGCCGGGCCATCGCCGACAAAGACCCCATCCTGGCCGTGATCCGGGGCTCGGCCGTCAACCACGGCGGCAGCGCCAACGGGCTCACGGCGCCCAACCCGGCGGCCCACGCCGAGCTGATCGGCACCGCCCTCCGCAACGCCGGCGTGTCGGCCGCCGACGTCTCCTACGTGGAAGCCCACGGTACGGGCACGGCCCTCGGCGACCCCATCGAGATCGAGGGGCTCACCAAAGCCTTTGCCACGCACACCGCCCGGAAGCAGTTCTGCCGGATCGGCTCGGTGAAAACGAACATCGGGCACCTGGAGGCGGCGGCCGGCATTGCGCAACTGATCAAAGTCGTCTTGTCGCTCAACAAAAAGCAATTGCCGCCCAGCCTGCACTTCGAACGCCCCAATGCCGCCATCCGGTTCGAAGACACCCCCTTCACCGTGCATACGCACCTGGCCGACTGGCAGGCCGGCGGTTCCCGGATCGCCGGCATCAGTTCCTTCGGCATCGGCGGCGCCAACGCCCACGTGATCGTGGAAGAAGCCGCCGCCCCGGCGGAAGCAATAGCCCCGGCGGACGGACCGTCCGGCAGCTACTTCCTGGCGCTTTCGGCAAAGTCGGGGCCGGCCCTTGCCCGGCGGGCCGCGCAACTGGATGCGTACCTGGAACGCCACGGCGGCGTGCACCCGGCCGACCTCTGCAAAAGCGCCAACGCGGGCCGCGACCATTTCGGCGTGCGGGCCGGCTGCGTGTTCGGCAGCATTGCCGAACTGCGGCAGCAACTGCGGGCCTTGCCGGAGGGCCGTCGGGTCGGGTCGGCCCCACCCGTCGTTGCCTTCCTGTTTACGGGGCAAGGCGCCCAGTACGCGGGCATGGGCCGCCAGTTGTTCGGCGAAGAACCCGTGTTCCGGGCCGCCGTGCTGGAATGCGAAGCGATTGTGCGGCAATCCGCCGATTGGTCGTTGTGCGAAGTCCTTTTCGGAGACGACGACCGCATCCACCAGACGCAGTACACCCAGCCCGCCCTGTTTGCCCTAGCCTATGGCCTCGCCAAACTGTGGGCGTCGTGGGGCGTAAAACCGGCCGTCATGGTCGGGCACAGCATCGGGGAATACGCCATGGCTTGCCTGGCGGGCGTATTCAGTACGGAAGACGCCCTGCGCCTGGTGGTGGCCCGGGGGCGGCTCATGCAGGCTTTACCGCCCGGCAGCATGGCAACCGTATTTGCCTCCCCCGCGCAGGTAGAACCCCTGCTGCCGCAGTACGGGCCCGACCTGGTCGTGTCGGCGTACAACGGCCCGGAACACCTGGTGGTGTCGGGCCGGGGCGAATCGGTGGCGGCGATGATGACCGGCCTGGCCGCCCGGGGCATCCGGACGGGCCGGCTGCGCGTCTCCCACGCCTTTCATTCGCCCCTGATGGAGCCCATGCTCCCGGAATTCGGCCGGGTGGCGGCCGGCGTGACGTACCGGCTGCCCGCGGCCGGCCTCATTTCGACGGTGACGGGAGAAGCCGTGCGCGGCGAAATGGCAAACCCGGCCTACTGGATCGATCACGTGACTGCGCCGGTCCGGTTCAGCGGCGCCGTGCAAACCCTGCTGGACCGCGGCGTTGACGTTTGCCTCGAAATCGGTCCGCAGCCCGCCCTCACTACCCTGGCCCGGAGCATGGCTCCCGACGCCGGCGTGGCGTTCCTGCCGGGCCTGCGGGCCAACGCGCCCGGCAACCGCCCACTGCTGGAGGGCCTCGCCGAACTGTACCGCGCCGGGGCGGGCATCAGTTGGGATACCCTCTACGCCCACGCCCGGGGCGTGCAGGCGCCGCTGCCGAATTATCCTTTTGCGCGGAGCACGTACTGGATCACGCCCCCCGCCCCGGGCACGGCCTCGCCGGACCGCCGCGCGGACCGTCACCCTTTCCTGGGACACCCCCTGACGCCGGTTGCCAACCAGCCCGGGCACTTCGGCTGGGAAGCCACCATTGACCACGCGCAGTATCCCTTCCTGGGCGACCATTGCATTGACCAGGAAAGCATCATGCCCTTCTCGGCCTACATCGAGATCGCCACCCGGGCCGCCGAGGAAGTGCTCGGGCGGCCCCACTGCAAGATCGCCTCCCTGCAACTGCCCCGGGCCCTGGTCATTCCGCCCGATGCGGCCGTCCGGCTCCAGACCCTGCTGGTGATGCAGCCGGGCCAGGCCATCCGGGTGGAGGTGTACAGCCAGTCCGGCCGCCGCGACTGGACCCTCAACGCGCAGGCCACCATTGAAACCGTTTAACCTTTTCCGCCCCGCCTATGCAATTCGGATTGATCTTCTTTGCCAGCACCGAAGAGACCCTGCACCGCGACAGCCGCTACCGCCTCCTCACGGAAAGCGCCCGGTTCGCCGATGCGAACGGGTTTTCGAGCGTATGGGTGCCCGAGCGCCACTTCACCGAATTCGGCTGCCTGTTCCCCAACGCCGCCGTATTGCAGGCCGCCCTGGCAACCATCACCAGCCGGGTGCGGCTACAGGCCGGCAGCGTGGTGCTGCCCCTGCACAACCCCCTCCGGGTTGCCGAAGAATGGGCCATGGTTGACAACCTTTCGGGCGGCCGGGTGGGCGTTTCGTTCGCCGCCGGCTGGAACCCGGATGATTTTGCTTTTTTCCCCGAACGCTACGCCGGGCGGCAGCAGCACCTCTACGAGGGCATCGAGCAGGTCCGGCACCTGTGGCGCGGGGGGAAGGCCGACGCCCGCAACGGCAAGGGCGAACCCATCGGGGTGAAAATCTACCCGGCGCCCGTTCAGAAAGAATTACCCGTCTGGGTGACGGCGGCCAGCAACCCCCATACGTTCATCAAAGCCGGCGAGATCGGCGCCAACCTGCTCACCCACACCCTCGACCAGAGCATTGACGAACTGGCCCTCAAGATCCAGTTGTACCGGCAGGCCCGGGCCGCCGCCGGTTTCGACCCCGCCACCGGCCAGGTCACGGTGCTGCTGCATACGTTCCTGGGCGAAGACCTGGCCGGAACGCTTGCCCTGGCCCGCCGGCCCTACTGCCAGTACATGAAGGCCAACCGGCAGTTGCTCCGGGGCTTTGCCGGCAGCCGCGGCAACGAAGTAGACATCAGCCAAATGTCGGACGCCGACATGGATGAGTTCGTCAACTTCCTGTTTGACCGTTTTGCGCGCGAAAGGGGCCTGATCGGCACCCCCGAAACCTGCCTGCCGCTGGTGCGGCAACTCGAAGAGGCCGGCGTGGATGAACTGGCCTGCCTGCTCGACTTCGGGCCGGACGCCGACCAGATCCTGGCGCACTTGCCGTACCTGGACGCGCTGCGGACCCTGGCCGGGCACCCCGCCGAAGCCCGCCCGGCTGCCGCTCCTGTGCCCGAACCGCCCCACCCGGGTTCGCTGGCGGACATCAGGCTGCGGTGCGGGGAACGCATGACCGGGGCCGATTTCTACCGCACATACACGCCCGACGCCCTCCTGCTGGGCAGCACGTTCCGCGGCGTGCAGGCGTTGTGGATCGGAGAAGGGGAAACGCTGGGGTACGTGGAATTGCCCGGCGCCCTGGCCGGCGAGGCCGAAGCGTACCGGATGCACCCGGCCCTGCTGGATGCCTGCTTCCAGGTGGCGTTGGCCGCCATGCCGGACCATGACCGCGGGGGGCATTACCTGCCGGCCGGGCTGACCGGGCTGGAAGTAACCGGCCTGGCCGGCGGCCCGGCGGCGTGGAGCTACGTGCAACGGGAGTCGCCGGGCGGCGACCAACCTCCCCGGCTGCGGGCCACGGTATTCAATGCCGACGGCCAGGTGCTCCTGCGGGTGCAGGACCTGGTCTTGCAGCGGGTGGGTGCCGGCCGGCGCCCCCTGCCGCCCCGGCAACCCGTGTACGAACTGCAATGGGAGAAAAAGAGCGGTCCGTTTGCGCCGACCGGCCCGGACGTGATCTGGGTGATTTCCGGAGACGATTCGGGGTTGGCCGCCGCCCTGCACGGGCACCTGCACGCCCAGGGCAAAACGGCGTACCTGCTTGCCGCCGGAGAGGCCGCCGCCCTGGCTGGCATCCACGCCCTGCACCCGGTGCAGCCGGCCCGGCTGGTGGTGCTGCCGGGTTCGGAAGACCCCCTCGAAAGCAGCAAGGCCGCCCATGCCGCTTTGCGGGCGTTGCCCCCCGACCACCGCTGGCACGTCTGGTTCGTCACCCGCGGGGCGCAGTACGTGGCCGGTAAAGACAGTTGCATAAATCCCGCCCAGGCTCCCCTGTGGGGGTTGGGCCGGGCGGCAGCCCTGGAAATGCCCGGCCAGTGGGGCGGCCTCATTGACCTGGAACACCCGTCGGGCCAACCGCCGGCGCTGCCCGCGTGGGTACGGCTCATGGCACAGCCGCCGGCCGACAACCAGTTCGCCCTGCGGGGAGACGAAGTGTTTGCCCCGCAGCTCGCCCCCCATCCCCCCGTGCCGGACGGAACGGCGGCACCGGCCTTCTCGCCGGTCGGCACGTACCTGGTGACGGGCGGCCTGGGCGGGCTGGGGCTGGCGTGCGCCGAGTGGCTCGTGCAGGGCGGCGCCCGGCACCTGGTGCTGGTGAGCCGCCGCGCGCCGGCGCCCGAGGCCGAACCTGCCCTCGGGCGGCTCCGGCGCCGGGCCCGGGTGGAAGTGCGCCACCTCGACGTGGCGGACGGCCCGCAAGTGCAGGCGCTCCTCTCGGAAACCGGTACGGGCATGCCGCCGTTGAAAGGCATCTTTCACCTGGCCGGCGTGCTGGAAGAAGGGCTCATCACCCACCAGGACCCGGAAACGTTCGGATCGGTGCTGGCCGCCAAGGTGCAAGGCACGCTTCATCTGCACGCCCACACCCAACACCTGGCGCTTGACTGCTTCGTGCTGTTCTCGTCGGTGTCCTCCCTGATGCCCATGCCCGGGCAGGCCGCTTACGCCGCCGCCAACGCTTTCCTGGACGCCTTTTCCCGCCACCGCAACACCCTCGGGCTCAGCGGGCTGGTGGTCAACTGGGGGCCCTGGCGCGAAGCCGGTCACGCCGCTACCGCGTACGGCCGGAAAGCCCACGCGCACCTGGCGACCCTCGGCATTGACGCCCTGGGGGTCGAAGAAGGGTTCCGGCTGCTGGGCCAGCTCATCGGGCGACCGGTGGTGCAGGCGTGCGTGGTGCCCATTGACTTCGGCACCCTCAAAGCACACCCGGCCGGCTTTTCCCGGTCGCCCCTGCTGGCGCGCCTGCTGCGGGAAAGCCAGGCGCCGGCAGCCCCGGCCCCGCTGCGGGACTGGCAGGGCCTTCCGGCCGCCGACCGGCCACCGGCGCTGGCCGAATACGCCCGGCGGCTGGTGGCCCGAACGCTCAAAATGGACCCGGCCCTGCTCGAAGCGGAAGAGCCGCTCCAGCGGCTGGGCCTCGATTCGCTGATGGCAATCGAACTGAGAAATACCATTCAGCGGGACTTGGGCGTCAGCCTGGGCATCGTGCAATTCATGCAAAACTTCACCCTCCGGCAGCTTTCGGACCAGCTCCTCCACCGGTTGCCCGGCGTTGCCGCCCCGGAAGCGGCGCCGCCCCCGTCCGACCACGAGCCGGCCGGGGCCGGGGCCACCGAGTTGAACGCCATCCAGGAAGACCTGCTGAACCTGGACACCTGCTCGGAGGCAGAACTCGACCGGATTCTGCAAACCCTGGGCCGGTAGCCGCCCCGGCATGACCGCCACCCGGCCGCTGCCGGCCCGGCGCGGGGCAGTCCTTCCCTTTGTTTGCGCCCAACTGTTACCGCCCAACCCATTCAGCCATCAGTACCCAGATGCTCACCGAGAAACCCCGACCAGACATGGAGGCCCATTTATCCCAGAACCCGGAAGCGTTTGCAACCCGGGCGGAAACCCTTTTGCCCGGAGCAGGCGAGACACCCCAGCCGGAAGGGCTTTCCCTGGAGCAGAAAAAGGCCCTGGCCAGGCAACTCCTGAGCCGGAAGATGGAGCGTAGCGCAAAAAGGATTCCCGTTTCCTACGGCCAGCAGGCCCTCTGGGTCACCTGCCGCAACGCCACCAACCCATCCGCCTACAACGAAGGGTTTGCGGCCCGGATCGTTTCGGACTTCAGCCTGCCGCTCCTGAAGAAAGTGTTTCAGCGCCTGGTCAACAAGCACGCCGCCCTGCGTACGCGTTACGGGCTGGAAGACGAGGCCGTGTACCAGGAGGTAGCCGGCTACCAGGAGGTGGATTTCCGGGTCACCGACGCCACCGCCTGGTCCGACGCCGAATTACGGGTGCGCGTAAAGGAGGCTTTCGACGAGCCGTTCGACCTGGCCCAGGGGCAGGTATTCCGGGTCGTGCTCTTCACGACCCCGCGCGGCAGCGTGCTGCTGGTGGCCCTGCACCACATTGCCTGCGACGGCTGGTCCATGAACCTGCTCCTCCACGACATCCGGGTGCTGTATACGGCCGAAGTGACCGGGACGCTCCCCGGCCCGGAACCCGTCCGGCACGAGTACGAACCTTTCGTGGCCTACCAGCGGCAACTGCTCGACGGCCCCGAGGGAGACCGCCTGCGCGGCTACTGGGCGGAAAAGCTGGGCGGCGGCCTCCCGCTGCTGGACCTGCCCGCCGACAAGGTGCGCAGCCCCTTCCGCTCCGAAAAGGGCGCCCACCGCTACACCCGCATCAACCCGGCCCTGACCCGGGAGCTCAAGGCG
This sequence comes from uncultured Cytophagales bacterium, assembly GCA_902805615.1. Classification (GTDB taxonomy): domain Bacteria; phylum Bacteroidota; class Bacteroidia; order Cytophagales; family 172606-1; genus CADCTQ01. The sequence goes on along the minus strand of CADCTQ010000182.1, from coordinate 24,604 downwards.
CTTTCCCGGGCGGAAGGCGTTACGCTGTTCACTACGCTGATGGCGGCCTACACCGTGCTGCTGCACCGGTACACCGGCCAGGACGACCTGGTGGTGGGTACGCCCGCCGCCAACCGCGTAGAGCCGCGTTTTGAGCAAACGGTGGGCTACTTCGTCAACCCGGTGGCCATCCGGAGCACGCTGGCCGCCACGGATTCTTTCCGGGCGCACCTCCACAAAATCCACCGGGCCATTACCGAAGCCGTAGCCCACCAGGAGTACCCCTACGCGGCGCTGGTCGAAAAGCTGGGCCTTGGGCACCCGCAGAACCATTCACCCGTTTTCCAAACCCTTTTCTACCTCCAGGGCAGCCGGCAGTACGCGTCCGTGACGGAACTGCTCATGCCGGGCAACGAGGGCTATACCGTTGACCTGGGTTCGCTTACGCTCGAATACTTCGCCCTGCCCGCCAAGGAAGGCCGGTTCGACCTCAGCGTGGAGTTCATCGAGGGCGGACAGGAACTGGCGGGCCTGTTCACCTACAGCACCGACCTGTTCAACGAAGACACCATCGGCCGCCTGGCCGGGTGTTACGAACAACTGCTGGCCGGGATCGTGGCGGCGCCCGGGGCGCCGGCCGCCCGGCTGGACCTGCTCACCGACCCGGGCCGGGCCGCCCTGCTGGCGGGCTTTGCCGGTAAAAGCGCGCCGCACCCGCCGGAAGAAACGTTTGCCCGCCGCTTCGAAGCGCAGGCAGCGCGCACCCCCGCGGCGACGGCGCTGGTGTGCAACGCCACGGCGTACACTTACCTGGAACTCAATGCCCGGGCCAACCAACTGGCGCACTGCCTGCGCGAGCAGTTTGCCGTGCGGCCCGAAGACATCGTCGGGTTGATGCTCGAACGTTCGGAGTGGCTGGTGATCGGCTTGCTGGGCATCCTCAAAAGCGGGGCGGCCTACCTGCCCCTCGACCCGCAACTGCCCGTCGAACGCCTCGAATACATGCTCAGCGAAACCGGGGCGAAAGTGGTCGTGACGGCCGGCGAGGTCCCCCGGCTGAGCACCACCGCCGCCCTGTCGCTTACGGATGGGGCAGAAATTTCCCGGCATCCGGCCACTGACCCGGTTGCCGTGGGCGGCGCGGCCAGCCTGGCCTACCTGATCTACACGTCGGGCTCCACCGGCCGCCCCAAGGGCGTCATGATCGAACAGCGGGGCATGCTCAACCACCTCTGCGCCAAGATCGAAGACCTGCACCTGGACGCCGGCTCGGCCGTCGTGCAGAATGCCGCCATCAGTTTCGACATCTCCGTGTGGCAGGCGCTGGCGGCCTTGCTGGTGGGCGGCTGCACCCACGTGTACCCCCAGGCGCTGGTGTTGCAGCCCCGCGACTTCCTGCTCAGCCTCGCCCGGCACCGGATCAGCGTGCTGGAGGTGGTGCCCGCCTACCTGGGCGAACTGCTCGACCTCGTCCGCGACGAGGGCCTGGAAACGGCCTTTGCTTCCCTGGAGTACCTGGTCGTGACGGGTGAGACCCTGCGCAAACCCCTGGCCGCCCGGTGGTTCGCCGCTTTCCCGGGCATTCCCCTCGTCAACGCGTACGGGCCGACCGAGGCGTCCGACGACGTGACCCACTGCATCATGCGGGCCTTGCCGGACGGCGAAAGCATTCCCATCGGGTCGGCCGTGCGCAACACCCACATTTACATTGTGGACGAACGGATGCAACTGCTCCCGGTGGGCGTAAAAGGCGAAATCTGCGTGGCGGGCGCCGGCGTGGGCCGGGGCTACTACAACGATGCGAGCCGGACCGCGGCGGTTTTCGGCCCCGATCCGTTCCGTCCGGGGCAGCGCCTCTACCGCACCGGCGACGTCGGCCGCTACCTGCCCGACGGGAACATCGAATTTTTCGGCCGGCGCGACTTGCAGGTAAAGGTAAAAGGGTACCGCATCGAGCTGGAAGAAATCGAGCAACTGCTCACGTGGCATCCGGCCGTGCAGCAGGGCGCCGTGGTGGTGTGCGAAGACGCCGGCCTGGGCAACTACCTGTTTGCTTTCGTGACGGCCAACGCCGGGACGGCCGTGCGCGAAGCGGAACTGAAGCAGTTTCTGGCCGAACGCCTACCCGCCTACATGATTCCGGCCGGCATCGTTACGCTGCCCGAAATGCCCCTCACCCCCAACGGGAAAACCGACCGGAAAGCCCTGGCCACGCGGAGCCGGGCCGGCGCTGCCGGCGGCGCCCAGCCCCACGCGGCGCCCCGGACCGGGACCGAAAAAGAACTCCAGGCGGCCTGGGAGCGGGTGCTGCAAAAAGGGCCGGTGGGGGTCACCGACCACTTCTTCGAAACCGGCGGCAACTCCTTGAAGGCGGTAAAAATCCAGGCGTTCATCGTGCAGCGCTTCGGCATTCCGGTCTCCTTCCGCGATTTCTTCACGTATCCCACCATCCGCCAGATGGCCGGGTACCTTCAGCAACAACTGCCCGGCGACGAAAACGGCATCCGGCCGGTCACGCCCGCACCCCATTACGCGCTTTCACCCGCCCAGCGGCGCCTGTGGACGCTCGACCAGTTCGAGGCGCACCGGACGGCCTACACCATCTTCGGCGCGTACCGGCTGGCCGGCCCCATTGACCCGGAACGGCTGGGCCGCGTATTCGGCGGGCTGGTCGCCCGGCACGAGAGCCTGCGCACCGCTTTTGTCCTGGTCGGCCAGGAACCCCGGCAGGTGATCCGCACCCCCGGGGAAACCTTCCGCCTGGACTACCGGACCCTTGCCAAAGATAATCTTGCGGAGGCCCTTGCGGCCGAAGCGGACCGCCCTTTCGACCTGTCGGCAGCGCCCCTGATGCGGGTGGGGTTGTGGGGGGTTGCCCCCAACGAACACGTACTGACCTTCAGCGTGCACCACATCATTGCCGACGCCTGGTCGCTGGAGGTGCTGGTGGGAGAACTGGTGCGCGGCTACGACTGCCTGCGCCGCGGGGAGCCCCTGGCCCTGGCCCCCCTGCCGGTGCAATTCAAAGACTACCTGGCCTGGCAAACCGCCCGCGACACCAGCCAGCACCGGGCGTACTGGCTCGACCGGTTGGCCGGCCCCCTGCCCGTGCTGGCCTTGCCCGCCGACTTTGCGCGTCCGGCCGTGCGGTCGCTGGCCGGCGCCAGCCGGTACGCCGACCTGCCGCCCCGCCTGGTGGAAGGCGTGGAACGGGTTGCCCGCGACGGGCAGGTCACCGTGTTCATGGTGCTGCTGGCTACGGTAAAAGCCTTCCTGTTCCGGCTGACGGGAGAAGAAGACCTCATTGCCGGCACCACCATTGCCAACCGCGACCGGCCCGAGCTGCTGGACCAGTTCGGCTTTTACATCAGCCTGGTGCCCCTGCGGACGCAGTTGCGGGGCACGGACAGCTTCAGCCAACTGCTGGACCGGGTGCGGGAAACCGTGCTGGGGGCATTCGAACACCAGGAGTATCCCTTCGACGAGATGGCCGAAAACCTGCCGGCCGAACGCGACCCGGGCCGCAACCCGTTTTTCGACGTGCTGGTAGACTGGATCGGCGACGAAATAGACGCCGGGCAGGTCATCCGGTTCGACGACGTTGCCCTGACCAGGCTCCCGGTGGCCCGCGACACGAGCAAGTTTGACCTGTCCTTCCGGTTCCTCAAAAATCCCGGTGGAATCCAACTCCACGTGGAATACAGCACGGCCCTGTTCAGCGCCGGCCGCGTGGCGCGGATGGTGGCCGGGTACGAAACCCTGCTCGACGCGGTGGTCGCCGACGTACACCAGCCCCTGGCGCAACTCGAATACATCCCGTCGCCGGAGAAAAAGCAGCTCCTGGCGATGTCGGCCGGCCCCGTAGTGCCCTCCGAAGCGGTTTCCCTGCAAGCGTTGTTTGAAAGACAGGCGGCCCGGACGCCCGACGCGGTGGCGGTGGTGTACGAAGGCGCCGCCCTGAGCTACGGGGAGCTGAACCGGCGGGCCAATCAACTGGCCCACTACTTACGGGCCACCTTCGGCCTGGCCCCCAACGACCTAGTGGGCATCCTCGCCGACCGGTCGGACGCACTGGTGACGGGCATCCTGGCGGTGCTGAAAACGGGGGCCGCCTTTCTGCCGCTCGACCCTTCCGGTCCCGCCGAACGCACCGGCTTCATGCTGGCCGATGCGAAAGCCCGCCTGCTGATGACGGATTCCGCCTGGCTGATGGACCCCCGGTTTACCTACGAAGGCGACGTGTACGCCCTCGACCTGCCGCCCGGAGACCTGGCGACCTGCCGCCCGGAAAACCCGGTGGCCGCCACCCGCCCCGGCGACCTGGCCTACGTCATCTACACGTCCGGTTCTACAGGTACGCCCAAGGGCGTAGAGGTAACGGCGGCAAACATCTCCGGTTACATCCAGTGGGCCAACCAGTACTACTTCAACGACCGGGCCGGGTTCCCGTTCGCCTTTTTCACATCCCTGGCTTTTGACCTCACCCTGACGTCCCTCTTTTCGTCGCTCACCCGCGGCGACGCCCTGCACGTGTACGGTGAATCCGCCGGGATACACCACACGCTGCTGGCCGTGTTCGGGCCCCAATCGCCGGTGCGGGCGGTAAAGCTGACGCCCTCGCACGTAAAGGTCCTGCAATACCTGCCCCTCGGGCCGTCGCCCGTGACGTGCGTGATCGTGGGCGGCGAGGACCTTACTCCCGAGCACAGCCGCATCCTGTTCGGGCTGAACGCCGCCATGCGGGTACACAACGAATACGGCCCCACGGAGGCAACCGTGGGCTGCTCGGTGGCCACCCTGGAAGATGCCTCCGGCAAGATCACCATCGGCCGTCCGGTCGCCAATGCGCGGCTGTACGTGCTTGACCCCGGCGGGAACGTGACGCCCGTCGGCGTAACGGGGGAAATCTTCATCGGCGGCCCCGGCGTGGCGAAAGGTTACCGGTACCAGCCGGACCTGACGGCCGCGCGGTTCGTGCCCGACCCCTTCGCCCCGGACGCGGGCTGCCTGTACCGCACCGGCGACCTGGGCCGGTGGGAGCCTTCCGGGGAACTGGTGTACCTGGGCCGGGCCGACCACCAGGTAAAGGTGCGCGGCCACCGCGTGGAGCCGGCAGAGATCGAAAAGGAACTCAACGGCCTTGACCTGGTCAGGGAAGGGATCGTGCTGGCCGCGGAAACCGACGGCAGCCCCGAACTGGTGGGCTACGTGGTGCCCGCCGGGGAGACCACCCCCGCCCAGGTGGCGGCCCGGCTCGCGGCCCGCCTGCCCGCGTACATGGTTCCCGGCCGCTGGGTAATGCTCACGCAGATGCCGCTGAACGGCAACGGCAAAACGGACCGGGCCCGGCTGGCGGAAATGCCCGCAACCGGCCTCACCACGGGCTACGCGGCCCCCCGCACCCCCCGCGAAGCCCAACTGCTGGCGATCTGGCAGGAAGTGCTGGGCGGCGAAAACATCGGCATCCACGACAACTTTTTCACCCGGGGCGGGCATTCCCTGAAGGCCATCCAGGTGCTGATGACCATCCAGCAGCGGCTGGGCGTGAGCCTCGAACTGGAGGTCATGTTCGAATGCCCCACCGTGGAGGCGTTGAGCCGGCGCATGGACCGGGAGACGACCCCGGAAGGCGACGGCCAGGTGATCCTGCCGGCGCCCCCGCAGGCCGACTACGACCTGTCGTACGCCCAGCGGCGGCTGTGGTTCATTGACCAACTGGAAGAGCAGCCGGCCGCCTACAACATTGCCGGCGCCAAAGTGCTGAAGGGCCGGCTCGACGAGGCGGCCTTCGGAGCGGCTTTCGCGGCCCTGGTCGCGCGGCACGAAAGCCTGCGGACGGTGTTCGTGCCGGTGGACGGACAGCCCCGGCAACGGATTCTGACGCCGGGGGAAGCCGGCGGTGCCGTGGCCTGCCACGACCTCCGGCAGGTGCCCGACAATGAGGCAGTAGCCCGCGAAACCGCGCGCCGGGAAGCCGCTACGCCTTTCGACCTGGCGGCCGGTCCCCTGCTGAGGGCCACCCTGCTCCGGCTGGGCGACGAAACGTACGCGTTCATCTTCGTGATCCACCACATCATCGCCGACGGGTGGTCCATGGAAATCATCATCCGCGAATGGATGAGCCTCTACACCGCCTGCACCCGCGGCCTGCCCGACCCGCTGGCGCCCCTGGCCGTGCAGTACAAAGACTTTGCCCACTGGCAGCACCGGCGGCTGGACGAAGCCGCCATGCGCGCCCACCAACAGTACTGGCGGCAGCAGCTGGACGGCGAAATCCCGGTCCTCCAGCTTCCGGCGGACTTTGAGCGCCCCCGGGTCCGGCAGTTCCGCAGCGCGTCCCTCGACTTCCGCCTCGATGAGCCGGCCACGCAACGCCTGCACGCCCTGGGCCGGCAGCAGGAGGTGAGCCCGTTCGTGGTGCTGATGGGGGCCGTGCTGGTGCTGCTGCACCGGTATTCGGGCCAGGACGACCTCATCGTGGGCACGCCCGTAGCGGGCCGCGACCGCTTCGAGTTGCAAAACCAGGTGGGCTTTTACCTCAATACCCTCCCGGTACGCCTGGCCGTGGACCACCAGGACCACTTTGCCGGTTTGCTCGCCAAAGTGCAGCGGGTGCTGGTCGGGGCGTACGCGCACCAGGACTATCCCTTCGACCGGCTGGTGGACGACCTGCGGCCCAACCGCGACCCGGGCCGGTCACCCCTGTTCGACGTGCTGGTGGTGTCGGAAGATTTTGCCCTGTCGGGCCCGGAAGCCGCGTCCCGCTTCGCCGGCCTGACCACCGAAAACCTGCCCGTTGACCTGGCGGCCGGTAAATTCGACCTTACTTTTTACTTCCGCGCAGACGGCAGCGGCACCCACGTGAACCTGGCATACGATACCAGCCTGTTCGGCCCGGAGCGGATGGAGCGGATGGTGCAGCACTTCCGCAACCTCCTCGGGGGGTTGCTCGCCGACCCGCGGGCTTCCGTGTGCGCAGCCGGCTACCTGACCCCGGCCGAACGCAAAAAGTGGGTCGCCGACTTCAACGATACGGTGGTGCCGTACGCCGTCCACAAAACCATGCACCAGCTTTTCGAAGAGCGGGCCGCCCTCCACCCGTCCCTGCCCGCGCTGCGGCAGCACGGCCGGGAGATGAGCTACGGGGAGCTGAACGGAAAAGCAAACGTCCTGGCCCGGCGCCTGCGCGGGGCCGGCGTCCGGACCGGCGACCACGTGGGGGTGCGCAGCAACCGTAATTTCGAAATGATCACGGGCCTGCTGGCCGTACTCAAGGCCGGGGCGGCCTACGTGCCCATTGACCCGGCTTACCCGCAGGACCGGCAACTCTACATGCTTGCCAACGCCCGGGCCCGGGTTCTGCTGACCGATGCCGGCGGGGCCGACGACCTGGCCGCCCTGCCCCCCGACGTGCGCCGGGTGGACATTGCCGGTCCCGGCCCCGGGGACCCCGGCGCGGAAGGCAACCTGGACGTCCCGGTAACGGGCCAGGATATGGCCTACACCATCTACACGTCGGGTTCCACCGGGCGCCCCAAAGGCGTGATGATCAAACACCATTCGGCCGTCAACCTCATCACGTGGGTGAACCGGACGTTCAACGTCGGTGCCGCCGACCGGATGCTGCTGGTGACGTCCATGTGCTTCGACCTGTCGGTGTACGACATCTTCGGCATCCTGGCGGCCGGCGGGGCGGTGGTGATTGCCGGCCCGGCGGACATTGAGGAGGTGGACGCCCTCAAGGCGCTGCTCGTGACCGAAAGGATTACCTTCTGGGATTCCGTGCCCACCACCCTCAATTACCTGGTGACCGAGCTGGAGCATTCCCGGCAGCCGTACGGGCAGACCGCGCTGCGGCTGGTGTTCATGAGCGGCGACTGGATTCCGGTGGGGCTGCCCGCGCGGCTGCAAAAGTTCTTCCCCGGCGCCGCGGTGGTCAGCCTGGGCGGCGCAACCGAAGGCACGGTATGGTCCAACTTCTACCCCATCCACGCCGTCCGTCCCGGCTGGACCAGCATCCCTTACGGGCGGCCCATTGACAACAATTTCTTCTACGTACTCGACCCGCTGGGCAATCCCGTGCCGCAGGGGGTAACGGGTGAATTGTACATCGGCGGGGTGGGCGTGTCGGAGGGATACCAGAACGAACCCGGCAAGACCGGGGCCGCCTTCCTGGCCGACCCCTTCCTGCCGCACGCCGGCGGCCGCATGTACCGCACCGGCGACCTGGGGCGCATCATGGCCGACGGCAACATGGAGTTCCTGGGGCGGCGCGACCAGCAGGTAAAGATCCGCGGCTTCCGGGTGGAACTGGGCGAAATCGAGGCGGCGCTCACCGGCCACGAAGCCATCGAGGCGGCGCTGGTGGCCACCTGCGGCAACGGCCCGGCCGGCCGGCAACTGGTGGCCTACTACATCGCCGGCCGCGAAGTGAGTACCGGCGCGCTGACGGGCTTCCTCGGCAGCCGGCTGCCCGGCTACATGATCCCCGCGCATTTCGTGCGGCTGGACCGGTTCCCGCTCAACGCCAACGGGAAGATTGACCGGAAAGCGTTGCCCGAACCCACCCGGGAAGCCGTTCCGGCGGAGGCCGCGTCCGCGCCGCCGGCCACGCCCCTCGAAGAAGCACTGGCCGGCATCTGGCGGCAGGTGCTGGGCCTGGAAACCGTTGGGGTGCTGGACGACTTTTTCGCCGTTGGCGGGCATTCGCTGGCGGCCTCCCAGGTGATGGCCCGCGTCCGCGAAGAGACCGGGGTGGCCGTAAAGCTCCGGATGCTGTTCCTCACGCCCACCATCCGCGACCTGGCGCAGCAGATCGAAACCCTCCGCTGGGCAAGCGCGCAGCTTGCGCGGCAAACATCCGACGAAAACGCAAACGAAGTAGAGATATGAGCGTATTCCACCTGCTCGACGAACTCCGCCGGGACCGCATTGACATCCGCCTCACGGGCGAACGACTGGTGGTGGGCGCCAAAGAGACCCCCATCCGGCCCGAATTGCTCCGTGCACTCCGGGAAAGAAAAAGCGAGGTGATCGCTTTTCTCCGGGAGGTATCCGCAGCGGCCGGGCCACCGGCCGGCCACGCGCCCATCCCGGCGGCGGCCACCCGCGACCATTACGCAGTTTCCCACGCCCAGAAGCGGCTGTGGGTGCTCGACCAGCTCCGGCCCGGACTGACGGCCTACCACATCAGCAGCGCCCACTGCCTGGAAGGAGACCTCGACGTCCCCGTCCTGAACCGGGCGTTTGACGAACTGGTCCGGCGCCACGAGAGCCTGCGGACTTCCTTTGCCTTCGTGGACGGCCAGCCGGTGCAGCAGGTCCACCCGCCCGGGGCTTTCTCTTTCCAAATCGAAATTGAACGGGAAGCGCCCGACGGCCCCACGGCCGGTTGCCTTGACGAGAGGGTAAAGGCGTACCCGGGCAACGTACGGTTTGACCTGTCGGCCGTGCCGCTCCTGCGGGCCAGGCTCTTTGCCGCCGCGCCGCAGCGCCACCTGCTGGTGCTGGTGATCCACCACATCGTCGCCGACGCCTGGTCGGTGCGGGTGCTGATGGAAGAATTGACCAGCCTCTACGAATCGTTCCGGCTGGGCCGGGAAAGCAGCCTGCCGGCGCTGCCCATTCAGTGCAAGGACTACACGGCCTGGCAGCACGCCCGCCTGGCCGGCGACGGGTTGCAGCCCCACGAAGCGTACTGGCTGAACCGGTTTGCCGGCGAGCTGCCCGTGCTGGACCTGCCGGCTGACTTTCCCCGCCCGGCCCGGCGGGACTACGCGGGAGCCAGCCGGTTCGCCTTTTTACCCCAAAGCACGGTCGGCCGGCTCCGGGCGGTGGGCACCGCCGCCGGCGCTACGCTGTTCATGGTGCTGATGGCAACGGTAAAAGCGCTGCTGTACCGCTACACGGGCGACGAGGACATCGTTGTGGGCACCACCACCACGGGCCGGGTACGCCCCGAACTGCGGGGGCAGATCGGTTTTTTCGTCAATACCCTGCCCCTGCGCACCGCCTTCAGCGGAAAAGAAAACTTCCGCGCCCTGCTGGACCGGGTGCGGGCCGGGGTGGTAGACGCTTTCGAACACGAAACGTATCCTTTCGACCAACTGGTGGAAAAGCTGGCCCTCCCCAACCGCGCCGACCGGAATCCCCTTTTCGACGTGCTGGTGGAGTTCATTGACCAGGACTTGTACGCCGGCAACCCCATCGAGCTGCCCCGGCTGCGCATCAGCGAGTACCTCCTCGCCGAGCACACCAGCAAGTTTGACCTCTCCGTCCGCTTCCTGGTGGAGCCGGAGGGCATCCGCATCCACCTGGAGTACGACACGGCTTTGTTCGGGCCCCGGAAAATCGCCTCCCTGGCGGAGCATTACCTGGGGCTGGTAGAAGCCGTGCTGGCCGGTGAACACACCCCCCTGCGCGAGCTTCCGTACCTGTCGCAGCCGGAGCGGGAAACGCTGTCCCGGTTCGGCACCACCGCCCCGGTGGCGTTTCCCCCCGTGACCCTGCACGCTTTGTTCGAGGCGCAGGCGGAGAGGACCCCCGACGCCATTGCCGTTGCGTGCGGTACGGCCACCTGCACCTACCGGCAACTCGACGAACGGGCCAATCGCCTGGCCCACGCGTTGCGCCGCAAGGGCGTCCGGCCCGACCAAGTGGTAGGCATCCTGGCGGAACGTTCGATGTCCATGATCGCGGGCCTGCTGGGCATCCTCAAAGCGGGCGGCGCCTACCTGCCGCTGTCGCCGGCCGACCCCGCGCCGCGCCTGGAATACGCCCTGCACGACAGCGGGGCGACGGTGCTGCTGCTGCAAACCGGGTGGCCCGGAAAAGTAACGTTCGCGGGAACGGTACTCGACCTGGAAGACCCGGCCACGTTTGACGGCCCGGCCGCCGCCCTGCCGGCCGTGAACCAGCCGTCCGACCTGGCCTACGTCATCTATACGTCAGGCTCTACCGGCCGGCCCAAAGGGGTGATGATCGAGCACCGCTCGGTGGTGAACCGCCTGTGCTGGATGCAGCGGCGCTACCCCCTCGGCGCGTCGGACGTGATTCTGCAAAAAACCTCTTTTGCCTTCGACGTATCGGTGTGGGAACTGTTCTGGTGGAGCCTGGCGGGAGCCCGCGTGTGCCTGCTGGCGCCCGGCGACGAAAAATCCCCGGCCGCCATTGCCGAAGCCGTCCGGCAGCACGGCGTAACGGTAGCCCACTTCGTGCCTTCCATGCTGAACGCCTTCCTGGACCACCTGGAGGCGTCGGGGGAAGCCGGGAAACTGGCCGGGCTCAAACGGGTTTTTGCCAGCGGCGAAGCCCTCAAGCCGGCGCACGCCGCCCGGTTCAACCGCCTCGTCACCCGGCCGGTCCGGACCCGGCTGACCAACCTGTACGGCCCCACCGAGGCCACGGTGGACGTGACGTACTACGACTGCCCCGACGCGGAAGAAACGGGAAAAGTACCCATCGGGCGCCCCATTGACAACACCGGGCTGTACATCCTGGCCCACGGCCAGTTGCAGCCGGCCGGCATCCCCGGCGAACTGTGCATCGGCGGCGCCGGGGTGGCGCGCGGCTACATCAACGCCGCCGAACTCACCCGCCTGAAGTTCGTCGCCGACCCGTTCGTGCCCGGGCAGCAAATGTACCGCACGGGTGACCTGGCCTGCTGGCTGCCCGACGGCAACATCGAGTACCTCGGCCGGATGGATCACCAGGTGAAAATCCGGGGGCACCGCATCGAACCGGGTGAAATCGTTAATGCCCTGCACGCCCTGCCCGGCATTACGGAGGCGGTGGTGTTGCCCAAGCCCGACGGGCAAAACGGCGACTACCTGGCCGCCTACCTGGTGGGGACGGGGGAGGTGGACGCCGAACAGGTACGCCTCCGCCTGGCGGGTACGCTGCCCGCGGCCATGATCCCGTCCGTGTTTTACCAAGTGCCCTTCATCCCGGTCACGGCCAACGGCAAGGCCGACACCAGGGCGCTGCTGGCCACCGGCGAGACCGGCCTGCTGGCCGAAACGGTCTGGGTGGGGCCTTCCAACCCGGAGGAAGAATGGCTGCTGCACGCGTTCGGGCAACTGCTGCACGTGCCGCACCTGGGCGTCACCCAGAACCTGTTCTCGGTAGGGCTCACCTCCCTCAAGGTGATCCAGGCCCACCGGCTGATTGAAACCCGGTTTCCGGGAAAAATGGAGATTTCCCAATTGTTCAGCAACCCGACCGTGCAGCAGATGGCGCAGTGCATCGCGCCCCGGGCCGGCCATCCGCTCCCGGAGGCAACCGCCAACGTGCTGGATTTCTGACGGGCCTACTCACTTCTACCGCCTTCTAACGTACGAAAACGATGATTATCTGTGGACTCAAACTCACGCACGACGGGGCAGTAGCCCTCATTGACGACGGCCGCCTCGTGTTCAGCACCGAGATGGAAAAGCTGCACAATAACCCCCGCTACACCGACATCAAGGATACGGGCCTGATTGCGCAGCTGCTCGGCAGCTACGGCTACGCGGCCGGCGACGTGACGCATTTTGCCGTTGACGGGTGGGGCGGCTACGACCAGGCGGCCCTCGCCATCCAGCCCCGCCTGGGCATCGGCGCGTCGGTCAATACCCTGGCGGCCGACAACCTGGGCAGCGCCTACAAACTCGACATTGCCCAGTACCACGAACGCACCCTGCACCACAACGTGCTGGAGGAATGGGCGTTCGAAGGGCTGCGGATCGGGCGGCAGCACTACCCGTACGTAAGCCTGCTGCACGTAACGGGGCACATTGCCAGCGCCTACTGCACCAGCCCTTTTGCCGCCCGCGGCGAAAGTGCGTACGTACTGGTGTGGGACGGGGGGATGTACCCCCGGCTGTATTACGTGGACGCCCCCCGCGGCAAGGTGGATAACCTGGGCCCCCTGTTCCTGCTCATCGGCAATTGCTACAGCATTTTCGCCCAGCATTTCGGGCCTTTCAAGGTCGGCGGCAACTTTGCCAAAGACAGCCTCTCGGTGGCCGGCAAGGTCATGGCCTACATCGCCCTGGGGGAAGTGCGCGGCGAACTGCTGTCCACGTTCCACTACATCTACGAATCGGCCAGCGAGGCGCCGATGGGCTTTGCCAACGGGTTTGCCAACGAATTCAAACGCCGCATCCAGGGGCAGGGCTACTCCGACGAAGACATCCTGTGCACCTTTCACGCGTACCTGGAAGACCTGCTCGTGGAGAAGCTGGCCAAGAAGGTGGCCCGGTTTCCGCACGAAAGCAGGAACATCTGCCTGGCGGGCGGCTGCGCGCTCAACATCAAGTGGAACAGCGCCGTCCGCAACAGCGGCGTCTTCCGGGAAGTGTGGGTGCCGCCGTTCCCCAACGACTCGGGGAGCGCCATCGGGGCCGCCTGTGCCGCCATGATCAACAAGACCGGCCGGCTGGCCCTCGACTGGAACGTGTACAGCGGCCCGGCCGTGCTCAGCCACGAACCCGGCGCCGACTGGACCGCCGTCGGTTGCAGCCTCGAAACGCTGGCCCGCCTGCTGCACGAAACCAACGAACCCGTCGTGATGCTCAACGGCCGGGCCGAACTCGGTCCCCGGGCGCTGGGCAACCGCAGCATCCTGGCCGCGCCCACCTCGCCCTACATGAAAGACCTGCTCAACCTGGTGAAAAAGCGCGAAAGCTACCGCCCCGTATCCCCCATCTGCCTGGAAGAACTCGCCCCCGTCATCTTCGATCCGGGTACGCCCGACCCCTACATGCTCTTTGACCACTACGTGCGGGAAGGGTGGGCCGAAAAGATCCCGGCCGTGTGCCACCTCGACGGCACGGCCCGCCTCCAGACCGTGAACCCGGCCCAGAACGGCGTCATCGCCGAACTGCTCGGTCATTACTACCGGCTGAGCGGCATTCCCCTCCTGTGCAACACCAGCGCCAACCTCAACGGCCGGGGATTCTTCCCCGACGTGCATTCGGCCGCCGCGTGGAACGAAGTCAACTACGTGTGGTGCCGCAATACCCTTTACAGCCGCCGGCCCCTGCTGCCGCTGAAAGAAAAAGTTGAAAGCCTCAAAGCCGTCGTGTAGACGCCCGCCCGGCGTCCCGGTGCGCCGCCGCACCGGGCCTGTGCCCCCGTACTCCCCTCCCCTTCAATCACCGCCACTGATGCAAGACGAACGTCACATTGCCATTATCGGGATCGCCGGCCGGTTTCCCGACGCCGCCAACCTGGAAGAACTGCGCAGCAACCTGCTGGGGAAGAAGTGCAGCCTGCGGGAAATCTCCCCGGAACGCATCCGGCAAACCACGTTGCTGCCGGACGGAAACTACTGGGTGAGGGGTTACCTGGAAGACATTGACCTTTTCGACTACAAGCATTTCAACATTCCGTTCAGCGAAGCCCAGCTGATGGACCCGCACCAGCGCCTGCTGCTCGAAGTGGCCCACGAAACGATTGAAAACGCCGGGTACAGCACCGATGCGCTCAGCGGCTCCAACACGGCGGTGTACGTTACCTACAAGGAACTGGAATACTACCGGCACGCCGACGAATTCAACCCCCTGCTGGTGACGGGCAACAACGCCGAATTCCTGGCGGCCCGCATCAACCGGGTGTTCAACCTGACGGGCGCGGCCACCGTGATTGATACGTCGTGTTCTTCTTCGCTGGTGGCCCTCCACAACGCCTGCAACAGCCTGATCCTGGGGGATTGCGCGCAGGCGCTGGTGTGCGGCGCGAGCCTGGAACTGTTTCCGCTCCGGGAAGGCGTCAACAGCATCGAAGTAGAATCGCCCGACGGGCGGTCGGTGCCGTTTTCGGACCGCTCCAACGGCATGGCCCACGGGGAAGCCGTGGTGGCCGTGCTGCTCAAGCCGCTGGCGGCGGCCCGGCGGGACGGCGACCACGTACACGCGGTCATCACGGGGACGGCCATCAACAACAACGCCAACCGGTCGGCGAGCCTCAACGCGCCCGACAGCGTAACGCAGGCGGAAGTGATGCGGGCGGCCTGGCAGAAGGCCGGCATCAGTCCCCTCGAAATCGGGTTCATCGAAACCCACGGCTCGGGCACCCGGCTGGGCGACAACATCGAGGTGGGGGGGTTGAACCTGGCGCTCAAACCGTACACCGACCAGACCGGGATCATCCCCGTTTCCACCATCAAGGCCAACATCGGGCACACCCGCTGCGTGGCCGGGCTGGCCGGGCTGGCCAAGGCCGTGCTTTCCCTCAAACACCAGGAGATCTACCCGGCGTATTACACCGGCACGCCCAGCCCGCTCATTGACTTCAGCCGGTCGCCGGTGTACGTCAACGAGGAAAGGCAGGCGTGGCCCGCGCGGGACGGCAAGCGCCGGTACGCCGCCGTGAGTTCACTGGGTTTCAGCGGCACCAACAGCCACGTGGTGCTGGCCGAAGCCCCGGCCCCGGACCGGACGGAGAGCGCCGGCGAGCCGCAACTGATCACCGTGTCGGCGCGCACCGCCGAAGGGCTGCAAGCCGCCCTGACCGCCCTGGCCGCCCGGCTGGAAACCCTGTCCGACGGCAGCCTGCCCGACGTCAGTTATACCCTCGCCCGGGGCCGTAAACACTACCCCTGGCGGCTGGCTTTCGTGGAGGCTTCGACCGGCCGGTTGCGGCAGGCCCTGCGGGACGCCGCCACCACCGGCAGCGGTCCCGCCCGGCCGGTAAGCCGGCTGATCCTGGTCTTTGCCGACGCCCCGGCCGTGAGCGAGGAGCAGGTGATCAGTTGGGCGGCGCAGTACCCGGCGTTCGGGCAGGCCGTGCAGGACTGCATCCGCGCCGCGGGCGGCGACGGCGAACGGCCGCATTTCTGGCCCTTCGCCTTTCAGTTTGCCTGCGCCAAACTGCTGGCCTCCTGGGGAATCGCCCCCAAAGACGTAGTGGGCGTGGGCGTCGGGCGGATCGTGGCCGGCGTGGTGGCCGGGCAACAGTCGCTGGCGGAGGGCATGCAGTTGCTGGCGCGGCACGAAAGCGCGCCCCTCGCCGACGTCGAACGGCGGGTAGACGCCCTCGTGCAGCGGGAGGCGGCGCACGGACTGGTGGCGTTTGCGGGCGTGGTACCCAGCGCGCTGACGGCCGCCCTGCGCCGGCACCCGGGCAACGGCAAAGGCTACCTGGTGTACGAAAATGACCCGGCGGCGGCGCATCCCCTGCACCTGCTCCAACTGCTGTACCTGCACCAGTACGACCTCGACTGGGAAAAGCTGTTCCGGGGCCACCCGGGCCGGCGGATGGAACTGCCCGCCTACCGGTTTTCCCCGACGCGGTGCTGGATCAGGGAAACGCCCAAAGCGCAGCCCGCCGCGTCCGCCACGGAGGTCCACCCGGCAGCGCCCGACGCGCCGGTGGACGTCCCGTTGACTGCCCTCCAGCGGACGGTTGCCCAACACTGGAAAGAGGCGCTGGGGGTGGAATCGGTAGCGGCCGGCGACGACTTTTTCAGCCGCGGCGGCGACTCGCTGATGGCGACGAAGGTCATTCAGCGGCTCCGGCAGGACCTGCGGGTAGCCCTGGCCTTCGAAGACCTGTTTGATTACCCCGTGCTGGCCGGGTTCTGCGGCCTGGTGGAATCCATGCTCGACACCGAGGGCCGGCTCTACCTCCTCTGGCAGGAAGTGCTCAAGCAGCCGGGGCTGAACCCGGAGGATGATTTCTTCGCAATCGGCGGGCACTCCCTGCTGGCCAACCAAATCCTCAACCGGATCGGGAAACAAGTGGGCGTCGCACTCGACTTCGAAGATTTTTTCGCGTATCCCACCATCCGGTCCATGGCCGCCCACGTGGATTCCCTGCTCGAAAAGCAGCGCAAGGCCGACGGGAGCAAGATCAAAAAAGCGCCTTCCCAGCCGCATTACGACCTTTCCAACGCCCAGCGGCGGCTCTGGATTCTGAGCCAGCTGGAGGGGGGCTCGGTGGCTTACAACGAATGCCCCGCCTACACCCTCCGGGGCGACGTAGACCGGGCAATCCTCGAAAAGTGTTTTCAGACCATCGTAGCCCGCCACGAGAGCCTGCGCACGGCGTTCATCACCACCGACGGCGAACCGCGGCAGCAAATTCTTTCCCCGGCCGAATACGGATTCCGGCTCGAATGCCTGGACGTAAGCGGCGAGCCGCACCCGGCCGGGCGGGCCCACGCCGTGGCCGACGCGTACGGCAACGCGCCGTTCGACCTCCAGCACGGCCGCTTGTTCCAGGCCATGCTGCTGCGGACGGAACCCGCCGCCTTCGTGCTGCTCCTCAAGGTCCACCACATTGTGTTCGACGAATGGTCGTTCGGCGTGATGCTCAAGGAGTTGTTCGCCCTCTACGCAGCGTACGCCGCCGGGAAGCCCAGTCCGCTGGCGCCCCTGCCGCTGCATTACAAAGACTATACTGCCTGGCAAAACGACGAATTCCGGGGCGAAGCGTTCGCCCGGCACCGGGCGTACTGGTTCGGTCAGTTCAGCGGGGAAGTACCCGTGCTCGCGCTGCCCACCGACTGGCCGCGCCCGGCCCGCAAGTCGTTCGGGGGCAGCAGCATCACCGGAGCCATGCCGGCCGGCCGGCTGGAAGCGCTCCGGCGGCTGAGCCGGCAGCAGGGGGCCTCCACGTTCATGACCTTGCTGGCGCTGCTGAAGGCCCTGCTGTACCGGTATTCGGGGCAGGACGACATTGTGCTGGGGGTGCCGGTGGCGGGCCGCGAACGCCTCGAACTGGAAGACCAGATCGGATTTTACGCCAATACGCTGCCCCTGCGGACGCAGTTCGACGGGGAGCTGCCCTTTACGGCCCTGCTCGAAAGGGTCAGGCACAACGTGATCCGGGCGTACGAACACCAGGCCTACCCGTTCGACATGCTCGCCGAAGCCCTCGACCTGCGGGCTGACCTGAGCCGCTCTCCCTTGTTCGACGTGCTGGTGGTGTACAAACGCGACGAGGCCGCAGACAACCACGACACCTTCGCGGGCATTGCCATCAGCAGCTTCAACGAAACCATTGACAAGAGCAAGTTCGACCTGAACGTGCAGTTCGTGGAGTCGGCGCGGGGCCTGGAAATCACCATCGTGTACAACACGGACCTCTACCGGGCCGAAACCGCGCGGCGCTTCCTGGGGCACTTCCTGGAACTGGCGGCGGCCGTAGACCGGCAGCCCGACGCCCCGCTGGCGGGCATTGATTACCTGCCGGAGGCAGAAAAACGGCAGATCACCGCCGGGTTCTGCCACGGCGCGCCCGAGCCGGCCCGTACGGCCGGGCTGCACGAGCTTTTCGAAGCGTGCGTGGCCCGCACGCCCGAAGCGGTTGCCCTGGTTTCGGAAGGGGCCGCCCTGACCTACCGGGAAGTGAACGCGCAGGCCAACCGGCTGGCCGACCACCTGGCGGGGCCGATGGGCCTGCGGGCCGGCGACCGCGTGGGCATCCTGATGGACAAGTCGTTTGAGATGGCCGTTTCGATGCTCGGCATTCTGAAGGCGGGTTGCGTGTACGTACCCTTGCAGCCCTTCTTCCCCGATGAGCGCATCAACGGCCTGATCGCCGCCGCCCGGGTGAAAGTCCTGCTGGTGGACCACCTGGCGTTCGCCGGAAAGTACGGCCTGACCGAATGCCTCCCGCTGGGGGTGAAAGAACTCCTCCAGGGGCCGGCGGCGGGAGCACCCGGCCGGGTCCGGGCCGGCTACCCGGCCGGTCCCGGGGCCAGCATCCTGTATACTTCCGGTTCCACGGGCACGCCCAAGGGCGTGCTGATCGAACACGAGGGGGTGGTCAGCCGGCTGCACTGGCGGTGGGCGGCGGCCGGGACGGGCGGGGCCGAAGTGGGGCTGATGCGCACGAACTTCGTTTTTGACGTTTCCATGATGGAAATATTTTCGGTCTTGTGCGGGGGCGGGCAGCTGGTGGTTTGTACCGACGAAGTGCTGGCCGACCCGCTCCGCACGCTGGAGGCCCTGGCCCGCTTCGGCGTGACCAGCCTGTACGCCACGCCTACCGAGTACAACCTGCTCCTGGACGCAATTGACCCGGTACGGGCTCCCTGGCCGTCTTCCCTGCAACACGTCTTGTGCGCCGGGGAAACCCTGCCCAAAACCCTGGCCGAGAAACATTACGGCCGTACCGGGGCCACCCTGTGGAACACCTACGGCCCGACCGAAGCTTCCATCATCGTGAGCTACCACGTTGTCGGGGCCGGCGACCAGAACGTGCCCATCGGCAAACCGCTGCCCGGCGTGCAGTTGCACGTACTCGACCCTCACCTGCGCCTGGTGCCGGTGGGCGTGTGGGGGGAAATCTGCATTTCGGGCACCGGGCTGGCCAAAGGGTACCTCAGCCAGGAACATACCCGCGCCGGCAACTTTACCGACAACCCCTACGCGGACGGCGCCGCCACCGCCCTGCTCTACCGGACGGGCGACACCGGCCGCTGGCAAGCCGACGGCAACCTCGAATTCCGGGGGCGCACCGACGACCAGTTGAAGCTGAACGGGTACCGGGTGGAACTCGCGGAGGTGGAACACGCCATCTGCAAGGACGACCGGGTGAAAGAAGCGGCAGTGGTGGCGCGGCGGCAGGACGCGGAAGCCCAACTGGTGGCCTTCCTGGTGCGCCACCCCGCGGAAGACGACCAGCCGGCCCCCGCGGCGGGCGGCGCAGCCCCCCCCCGTACGGCGGAACTGCTGCCTTCCCCGGGCGTGACCGAAGCCGACCTGCGCGACCTGGACCGGTTCAACCAGACGGATCACCCGTTCCCCGGCGACCGGGTTTTTCACGAAATTTTCGCCGAAAGAGTCGCCGAAACCCCCGATGCCATTGCCGCCGTGTGCGCCGGCCGGCACATCACCTACCGCGACCTGGACGCCAAAGCGGAAGCCCTGGCCCGGGTGCTGCTGGCGCACGGACTCACCCGCGAAATGATCGTGCCGCTGCTGGCCGACCGCTCCATTGAGCTGTTGACCGGCCTGCTGGCTACTTTCAAGGCGGGGGGGTGTTACCTGCCCGTCTCCCCCGGGCTGCCCGCGGGCCGGGTCCGGGAAATGCTGCGGGAATGCGACGCCCGGCTGCTGCTGACCACTTCGGCCGCCTGGGCCGGCAAGGGGGCCGAACTGACCGCCGGCGGGTAAGCCGTGGCCGGGACGGTCGTCCTCATTGACCGGGCCCCTGCGGAAAACCTGCCGCCGGCGCCGCCCGTCCCGGTGCAGCCCGCCGACCGCGCCTACGTGATCTTTACCTCGGGCTCCACGGGCCGGCCGAAAGGCGTCGTCCTGGAACACGCCGGGATGCTCAACCACCTCTACGCGAAGATCAACGGCCTGGGCCTTACCCAAAGCAGCGTGGTCGTCCAGAACGCTTCGCAGAGCTTCGACATTTCCATCTGGCAGTACCTGGCGGCCTTGCTAACGGGCGGCAAGGTGCTCATTTACGGGGATGACGAAACGCGTGATCCCGGGCGCTTCGCCGAACGCCTGCGGGAAGACCGGCCGACCATCCTGGAAGTGGTGCCCTCTTACCTGGCCGAACTGCTCGACGCTGGCGACGGCCCGCGGACCGTGCCCGACTCGCTGCAATACCTGCTGGTGACGGGCGAAACCCTCAAGCCGAACCTGGTGAAGCGGTGGTTTGCGCAGTACCCGCACGTGGCGCTGGTGAACGCCTACGGCCCCACCGAGGCTTCCGACGACATTACCCACCACTTCATGCACGCCGCGGCGGACGGCCCGGTGCCGGTGGGGAAGCCGGTCCAGAACATGCGCATCTACATCACCGACCCGCACATGCAGCTTTGCCCGGTGGGGATGAAAGGGGAAATCTGCGTATCAGGCGCAGGCGTGGGCCGCGGCTACCTCAACCAGCCCGAAAAGACCCGGCAAGTGTTCATGGAAGACCCTTTCCGCCCGGAACGGGGCGTGCGGCTCTACAAGACGGGCGACGTGGGCCAGTACCTGCCCGACGGCACCGTGGCTTTTTTCGGGAGAAAAGACGACCAGGTAAAAGTGCGCGGCTACCGCATTGAGCCGGGGGAGATCGAACACGCCCTCTCGGGAATGGACGACGTAAAAGATGCCGTGGTGGTGGTCCGCGAAGACCGCCAGCAACAGCCCTACCTGGCCGCCTACGTGGTCGCCCCCGAAGGCGGCGGCCCGGGCAGCGCCGAAATCAAGCAGCGCCTGGCCGCCCGGCTGCCCGCGTACATGGTGCCGGCTTACGTGGTGGTTACGGCGGCTTTCCCGCTCACGCCCAACGGCAAAATTGACCGCAGCGCCCTGCCGGACCCCGCGCGCCTGGAATGCGATGCCGCGTTTGAAGCCGAAGTACGCGACGGGCTGCTCCGCCGGGTACCCCCGTACATGATCCCCGCCGCGTGGGTAACCCTCGACGCCCTGCCCCGCACGGCCACCGGGAAGCTGGACCGCAAGGCCCTGGCCGCCCTCAACCCGGTAAAGCACGTCGCCGCCCCCTTCGAGCAGCCCCGCAACCCGGTTGAACACAAGCTGCTCGAAATCTGGCAGAAAGTGCTCGACCGGCACCGGGTGGGCACTACCGACAACTTCTTCGACATCGGCGGCCACTCCCTCAAATCGGTCCGGATCGTGACGGCCGTCTACAAAGAGCTGGGCGTGAAAATACAGTTGCGGGACGTGTTTACCCATCCCACCATCCGGGAACTGGCCGGGGTGATCGCTGCCGGCCGGCCGGAGACGTTTGAACCCATCCCCGCCGCCGCCCCGGGTCCGCATTTTGCCGTATCGCGCGCCCAGCGCCGGATGTGGATCCTCAGCCAACTGGAAGAAGAAAGCGCGGTCTATAACATCGCCGGCGCGTGCCGGGTTGACGGCCCCATTGACTACCAGGCGTTTGAAGGGGCGTTTGCCCTCCTGCTGCAACGGCATGCCATCCTGCGGACGGTCTTTGCGGAAGTGGACGGCGATCCCGTCCAGAGAATACTCGATCCGGCCGCAACCGGCTTCCGCGTGAACCACCATGTCCTCGCCGGGGAGGGAGACTGGCAATCCGCCGCCCGGAGCCACGCCCTGGGGCTGGCCAACGCGCCGTTCGACCTGTCGCAGGCGCCCCTGCTGCGGGCCGACCTGCTGCGGGCAACCGACAGCCGGCACGTGTTCGTACTGGTGGTTCACCACATCCTGGCCGACGGGTGGTCGCTGGACGTGATGATCAACGAACTATTTACCCTCTACAATGCCTTCCGGACGCCCGGGGCCAGCCTGCCGCCCCCGCTCCGGGTCCAGTACGCCGATTACGCCGCCTGGCAAAACCAGTTGCTGGCGGGCGAGGAAACGGCCGCCCACCGGTCGTACTGGCTCCAGGAACTGGCCGGGCCGTTGCCCGTGCTCCAACTGCCGACCGACTTTCCGCGCAAGCCGGTGAAAACGCACCGCGGGGGCAGCGTGGAAGTGACCCTCGACGGGCCGGCCGCCCGGCAGTTGGGCGAACTGGGCCGTCAGACCGGCACCACCCTGTTCATGAACCTGATGGCGGCGGTAGTGGTGCTGCTGCACCGGTACTCGCGCCAGTGCGACCTGGTGATCGGTACGCCGGTGGCCGGACGGGAGCACCCCGACCTGGAAGACCAGATCGGGCTGTATCTGAATACGCTGGCCATCCGTACCCGGCTGGCGCCGGAGGATACCTTTCTGCAACTGCTGGCCAACGTGAAGGGGCAGACCCTGGGCGCGTTTGCCCACCAGGCCTACCCGTTCGACGAACTGGTAGACGCCCTGCAACCCGAAAGGGACCTGAGCCGCTCCCCGCTGTTCGACGTGATGGTTGTGTTGCACAACACCGGCATGCAGCAAAAAACGGCCCGCGATGCCTCCGGGCTTTCGGTAGCGCCCTTCCCGATGCCCAACCCCCTGAGCAAGTTCGACCTCACCTTTCACTTCCACGAAACCGGTGACGGCCTGGTGATGGGGTTAAACTACAACAGTGACCTGTTCACCGGGGAGCGGGCCGGGTACCTGCTGGGCCACCTGCGGCAGTTGATCCATTCGGCCGTAGCCGCGCCGGCGGGTGCCGTGGGAGGACTTGAATACGTGACTGCCGCCGAAAAACAACTGTTTGCGCGGGTAAACGACACCCGGGTGCCCCACGACAACGGGATTTCGGTGAAGGCGGCCTTTGAAGCCCAGGTGGCCCGCACGCCCGATGCCGTAGCCGTGGTGTACGAAGGCGGGCAGCTCACCTACGCCGGCCTGAACGAAAAAGCCAACCAGTGGGCGCACCACCTGTCGGACGCGTACGGGGTCGGGAGCGGCGACGTGGTGGCCCTCCAGGTCGGCCGCTCCGACCTGCTGGTCATCACCCTGCTGGGCGTCATCAAAACGGGGGCGGCTTACCTGCCCATTGACTTTCACGCCCCCGCCGCCCGGGTGGAGTACTGCCTGCACAACAGCCGGGCCAAGGTCTTCATCCACGCCCGTGAC
The DNA here is from genome assembly GCA_902805615.1 of uncultured Cytophagales bacterium. GTDB lineage: Bacteria > Bacteroidota > Bacteroidia > Cytophagales > 172606-1 > CADCTQ01. The sequence continues at coordinate 1,202 of CADCTQ010000182.1, read as the reverse complement.
GTCTTCGCGGGGTACGCCGTGCCGGCCCTCGCGGCCGACACCGAAGCCACGCGGTCAGCCTCCACCCGCAACCTTGCCGACGGCATCCGCCCCGAAGATGCCGTGTATACGATCTATACGTCGGGCTCCACCGGGCAGCCCAAAGCCGTGCAGATTCCCCACCGGGCGCTGCTCAACTACGTCAACTGGTTCCGGAGCGAACACCGGGTCGGCGGGTCAGACGCCACGGTGCTGCTGTCGTCGGTGGCGTACGACCTGTGCTACACCGGGTTGTGGCCTGCCCTGCTCTCGGGGGCGCAGTTGCACCTGTTGCCCGAACACCCCTACCTCGACCCCGACCGGTTGCTCGACCGGCTGGTTGAGCAGCCGATTACCTTCCTCAAGCTGACCCCCTCGCATTTTTACCTGCTGGTGGGCAACGACCGCTTTGCCGCGTCGGCGGCCCGGCTGCAACTCCGGCTGATCGTGCTGGGCGGCGAAAAGATCAGGCCCGCCGACGTGGCAACGTACCTGGAGGCCACCCGGCACCGGGAGGTGGTGTTCCTCAATCACTACGGCCCCACCGAGACTACGATAGGCGTGGTCACGCAGCCGCTCCTGCCGGCCACCCGCAAGGCAGCGCTGAACGGGAAGGGCGACGCGTACGCCGCTTTTGAAGCATTCGCCCGCCGCCCGGTCATCGGCCGGCCCATTCACAACGCCCAGGTCCTGATCCTCGATGAGGCGGGATTGACGGGGATCGGCGTGCCGGGTGAACTGTGCATCGCCGGGGAAGGGCTGGCGCTGGGATACCTGTACCAGGAGGCCGTGACGGCCGAAAAGTTCGTGCCCCACCCCTTCCGCGACGGGGCCCGCCTCTACCGCACCGGCGACCTGGCCCGCTGGCTGGCCGACGGCACGGTTGAATACCTGGGCCGGATGGACTTCCAGGTGAAAGTGCGCGGCAACCGCATCGAACTGGGCGAGGTGGAAAAAGCACTGCTGACCCACCCGCGGGTAACGCAGGCCGTTGCCGTGACCCGGGAGAACGAGGAAGGCTTTCAGCAACTGGTTGCGTACGTAGCCGGCGAAGGGTTGACCGACGCCGAGGGAATCCGTGATTACCTGCTGGAGCAGTTGCCGGCCTACATGGTGCCGGGCCAGGTGGTGGTGCTGGAAAGCCTGCCCCTCACCCCCAACGGCAAGGTGGACCGCCTCGGCCT
>CADCTQ010000181.1:377-17719 GCA_902805615.1 uncultured Cytophagales bacterium | reverse complement strand
GGGGCCAGCTACGTGACGGGAGCCCTCTGGCTGGTGGACGGCGGCATTACCCCCGCCAAAGGTTCGGTGGGCAAACAGACGCCCAGTTCGCTTGCCAGCGAACCCAAAGGCAAGCTCGACCTGTCGCACCAGCGGGACGGTGGACATAAGCTGTAGAAAACTAAGCCGTAATGCCTAATTTTGCCCGAAAGGCGAGCCATGCGTAAAACGTTGTGGGGTAAAATTACGGTTTGGGTGGTCGGCGTGTGCCTGTTGCTGTTTGCGGGAATCAACGTGATCCTGTACAACCACGCCTACCACTTCACGCATTTCGCCCCGGCGGGTACCCAAAAGACGGGCCGGCCCGAAAGCCTGGGCCTGGGGGAAAAATTGTCGCTGGCTTTTACGGGTGTTCGCAACCCGAAGCCCGTCAATACCACCCTGCCCCGCGAACCCTACCGGGTGGTGCATTTGCAGAACGAACGGAAGAACCGGCTCGAAGCGTGGCTCATTGAGGCAAAAGGCGGCCGGGGAACGGTCGTGATGTTCCACGGCTACACCAGCACCAAGTCGCAGCAGCTCACCGAAGCCGCGGCTTTCCGGGAACTGGGGTTCAGCACGCTGCTGGTGGACCTGTCGGGGCACGGCGGCTCGGGCGGCCACGTCACCACCATCGGGTACTACGAAGCCGCCGACGTGGCCGCCGCGTACGAATACGCCCGGAAGCGGGACCGCCGCGTGATCCTGTACGGTGTTTCGATGGGCGCCGCGGCCATCCTGCGGGCCGTGCCCGCGTACGGCTTGCAACCCGACGCCCTGGTGCTCGAATGCCCGTTTGCCACCATGCTGCAAGCCACGCGGAACCGCTTCCGGCTGATGCACCTGCCCGAGTACCCCATGGCCGAACTGCTCGTGTTCTGGGGCGGCTGGCAGAACGACTACGACGCCGCCGGCCACAACCCCGCCGACTACGCCCGGCAGGTGCGGGTGCCGGTGCTGATGATGTACGGGCTGCGCGACCGGCGGGTCATTAAGCCGGAGGTCGAAACCATTTACCGCAACCTCAGCGGGCCGAAAGAGTTAGTATACTTCAAGGACCTGGAACACCAATCTTACTGCCAGAAAGAACCCCGGCGCTGGCGGGCCGCCGTGGGTCGTTTCCTGTCCCGAAAAAGCCCCCACAAAAGCATTGTACCATGACCTTCGAAGAATTTAAATTGAACCCGCAGCTGCTCAACGCCGTGCGGGACCTGGGTTACGAAACACCCACGGAAATCCAGCAAAAATCCATTCCCCAAGTCATGGCCGGGCACGACGTACTTGGCATTGCCCAGACGGGAACCGGCAAAACGGCGGCGTACCTGCTGCCGCTGCTCATGAAGGTCCGCTACGCCCAGGGCACCCACCCCCGGGCCCTGGTGCTGGCCCCCACCCGGGAGCTGGCCATGCAGATTGAGGAGAGCCTCCGGCAACTCGCCAAGTACACCGACCTGCGGTACGCCGTGGCCTACGGCGGGGTAGGACCCAAAACGCAGATCGAAACCATTGTGGCGGGCATTGACATCCTGGTGGCGACGCCCGGGCGGATGATGGACATTTACCTGAAGGGCGACCTGGTGCTGAAGGAGCTGAAGACGCTGGTGCTCGACGAGGCCGACAAGATGATGGACATGGGCTTTATGCCCCAGATCCGGCGCATCCTGGAGGTAATCCCGGTGAAACGGCAGAACCTGCTCTTTTCGGCCACCTTCGCCGAGAAAGTGGAAAAGCTGTCGGAAGAATTCCTGGAGTTCCCGGTGCGGGTGGAAGCCACGCCCCCGGCCACCCCGGCCGTAACGGTCAGGCAGGTCTTGTACGAAGTGCCCAACCTGAAAACGAAGGCGCACCTGCTCGAATGGCTCATGCAGCACGACAAGTCCATCAACCGGGCCATTGTGTTTACCCGCACCCGGCAGACGGCCGAAAACACGTACCGCTTCCTGGCCCGGAAGCTGCCCGAAGAACAGATTCGCGTGATCCACGCCAACAAGGGCCAGAATACCCGCATCAACTCGATGGAAGCGTTCAAGGAGGGCAACGTGCGGGTGCTGGTGGCTACCGACGTGGCCGCCCGGGGCATTGACGTGACCCAGGTGAGCCACGTGATCAACTTCGATGTGCCGCTGGTGTACGAAGACTACGTGCACCGCATCGGCCGCACGGGGCGGGCCAACCAGACCGGCGAAGCCATCACGTTCATGACCCGGGCCGAGCAGTACCACGTGGAGAAGATCCAGAAGATCATCCGCATGACCATTCCGCGGGAGCCGCTGCCCGAGGGCGTCGAAATCTTCCCGACGCCCTTCGAGGAGGAGCAGGCCATGGCCCGCGAAATTGACGAGCAGCGCCGCCGTGAAGACCCGGCCTTCCAGGGCGCCTTCCACGAGAAAAAGGCCAAAGCCCAAAAGGCCGCCGATGCCAAAGCCAAGAAAGCCGGCCCCAAAAACACTGGTCCCAAAAACACGGGCAAAAGCACCGGGCCAAACAAAAGCAGCGGGCCGAAGAAGACGGGCAAGAAGTTCAAAGCATCGTAGTTTAGATGTTCGATGCTCGATGCTCGATGTTCGATGTCCGGCTTTAGCGGGACGCGCAGTTGTACACCCTACGCCTTGCGGGCATCGAACATCGGGCATCGAACATCGAAATCAGGCGGTGGGCAGGGTAACGGTAAACGTGGTGCCTTTGCCGGGCTGGCTGGTGACGCTGAGGACGCCGTTGTTTTTCTCGACCAGTTCGCGGCAGAGGATCAGGCCGAGGCCCGAGCCCGACTCGTTGGCCGTGCCCCGCGAACTGAAGTGCGTGCCCAGGTGGAACAACCGGTTGACCACTTCGGCCGGCATGCCTACCCCGGTGTCGCTGACCAGCAGGGCTACGGCAGTGCCCGCCGGCCGGGCCTCCACCACCACCGACCCGCCGGGGTGCGTGAACTTGACGGCGTTCTGCAACAGGTTGCGCAGTACCGCGGCGCACATTTGTTCGTCCACGCGGGCGGTGGCTTCCGGCGCCACGGCGTTGCGGACCACGATGTTTTTGCCCGACGCCTGGAGGGCCGCCTGGGCAATGCTTTCCTGCACGGCCTGGTACAGGTTCACGGGCACGGGGTTTACCTCCACGCGGCCCATCTGGAGCCGGGCCCAGCCCAACAGGTTTTCGAGCAGTTTGTGCAGCCCTTGCGCCGAAGAATACAGGTGCCCCGTGATGATCTTGCGGTCCTCGGGCGTGGTTTCTTCCATCAGGAATTCCGACAGCTTGAGCATGTTGGCGGCCGGTCCCCGCAGGTCGTGGCTGACGATGGAGAAAAATTTATCCTTGTTGAAGTTCAGTTCCTGCAATTTCTGCTCCCGGTTGCGGCTTTCCCGCCCTTCGGCCAGCAACAGCCCCGACGTCAGCAGGATCAACGCAACCAGGCCCAGCCCGGCGGGCAGGCCCAGGTAGTAGAACAGCGTGTGCGTACCGGCATCGCCGCCGGCGTCGGCTTGCAGGAGGCGGTACTCTTCGTTTTTCATCCGCTCGGTAATGCCCCGCACCCGGGCCGTGTAGGGCGTAAGAATCGTGCTCAGTACCGGCGGGCCGTCGTTGGAAACCGGCATTCCCCGCTGGTAGTTGCTGGTGGCGTCCTTCAGCAGCGAGTTGCGGCGTTTGGTGATGAGCAGTTCGAGGGACCGGTAGCCCGAAGCCTGGTCGGGCCGGTCGTTGACCAGGCGGCCCAGTTCGTCGAGGTCGGTGCGCAGCTTGGCGTACAACTGGGCCATCTGCCGCTGGTAGGCGGGGTCGCCGGGCTGGCGGGCCACGCACGTTTCGGCTTCGAGAAAATGAAAGTAAATGCGGTCAACGGTGCTCATCAGCCGGAAGGAAGACTGGACCCGGCTGAAATCGGCTTCGCGGGTGCCGGCAATCCGGTAGGCGCACAAAAGGAGTACGACGGCGAAGAGAATGGACAAGGCAAGCCCGGCAAGGAGAAGTTTCGTCCTTGTGCGTAATGCGCGAAAGAGCCCAATGATTGCCTTCAAATTGTATTTTTCCAATTAGCCCTATGGTGCATCCGCGATGGGTACGTTTTGCCGGGATGCCGTATGAAACAGGGTATAATTTAAAGAAAGAACCTGGGAAAAAAGGTGCAGAATGGCTCATTATCTTACGAATAGCAGGTATTCCCCAAAAAGCACGGCCCGCGGAGGGCCGGTGGGGACGGAATGCGCCGGGCGGGGTCCGGCCGTGCCGGCAAATAGAAATATGGCAGTAAATAATGTAATTAACGCCGCTGGCCGGCGACTTTACGCCCACAGGCGGGAAAGGCCAGGCCGGGAGCGGGGTAGCGCGGGAAAGATTTTTTGCGGCGGGTAACGCGCAACGTAGTAGCTTTTTTACGAAACAATAAAACTGCCTTAAAATAATTTCCGGTTGTACTTAAATATTACGCTGTTTTTTAGCTGATGTACACACCGAACTGGTCACCTTCTTCCAAAACCACCTCAATGTGCTCCTGAATGGTGGTAGAAAGCGAATAGCCCACGTATCCGGCCGCAACGGGAAACGTGCGGTGGCTGCGGTCCACCATGACGGCGATTTGTATTTTTTTTACTTCTATCGCCAGCAGCGGTTGCAGGCTGTGCATCAGCGTGCGTCCCGTGTTGAGCACGTCGTCCACCACCACGATGCTCCGGTTGCGCAGGGCGTCGGTCGGGCAGTCGAGGGCCACGGCGCCCTGCACGGTGGCAAACTTTTCGAGGGAAATCTTGACCAGCCGGGTGCGCACCGGGGAGATGGCCGTTAATTCCCGCTGTAAAATCTGGGCGAGCAGGTAGCCCTTGTCGTAAATTCCCGCCAGCACGACTTCTTCCTCCTGGAAGTTGTTCTCGTAAATCTCGTAGGCAATGCGCTTGATCTTCTGGAGGGTTTGTTTCCGGTCCAGAATGGAAGTACGGGTCGGGGTCATGGGAGCGGCGGTTAAGGGTCCGGGACAGGCAATGCGGGGCGGCACGGCTGTAAAAATAGCGAAAATAGGCAAAGGGCAGGAGGCAGCAGGGAATGGCGCACGCTGTGCGTTGCGCCAATCTTCTGCCCCCCGCCCTTCGTTACTTGCCTCCCGTCCTTTGTGCTCCGCCGGCTATTCGAAGCTCAGGTAGGGCGCCAGTTTGCGCAGGGTGGCCTCGTCGAGGATTTTGATGGGCGCCAGGTCTTCGGCCGCGCCGAAGTTGCCGTGCTGGGTCCGGTACGCCACGATGACCTTCGCCAGCCGCGGCGAAATGTACGGGTGGGCGTCGAGTTCTTTCTCGGTGGCCTGGTTGATGCGCAGTTTGCGGATGCCCGAGGCTTCTCCCAGGAAACCCTTCCGGAGCAGTTCGTCCACCACCGTAGAATCCAGCCCGTACACCTCGTACAACTGGTGCTTGCCCGAGAAGCCGCCCAGCAGGTCGCGGTATTTGGCAATGCGGCGCGACAACGACGGGCCGATGCCGCGTACGCTTGCCAGTTGCACGGTGTCGGCCTGGTTGATGTCGAAGGGCTGGGTTTCGAAGGACTTTTTCTCAAAGGGCTTTTTTTCGGGGAATTTCTCGTACCGGGCAAAGGCGTACTCCTTTTTGGGGTAGGAGCGGTCCGGTGCGTGGCGTTGCAGGGAGTCGGGCAACAGGATGTGCCGGTGCAATTGGACGTACAGGTCTTCGGGAAAACCGTAAATCTTCTTCACGTCGCCTTTGACCCGGAACTTGCCGCCCTTGCCCCGGTACTTGATGATCCGTTCGGCCAGGTACCTGGGCAGCCCCAGGGATTGCCAGGTTTTCGCGTCAATGGCGTTGGGGTCGAAATCAAACAACGCCACCTCGCGGTGAGGACGGGAAGCCGGTTGAACGGGGTAGCCGCCGGGTTCCCGTTCGGGCTGCCGCTTTTCCAATTCCGCCACGAGGCTGTCGAGCTGGCGGTGGTCGGCGGCGTGGTCGAACGGGCGGGGCGGGAACAACAGCGGGTAAAATGCCGGCACCAGCAGCAACAGCACGATGAGGAGGCACAAAACGAGGAAGCCGTTGGTTTCGGTGGGGGAGTAGCCAAAAGAGCGGCGCACCCAGTAGCGTAAGCGTTTCATAAAAAAAAGAGACGGACCGTTAAATGGGCCCGTCTCACAAAATTATCAATGCCGCCAGGGACCGCCCGTGCGATTTACGGCGATACGGTACGCCGGCCAAAATTGGTTACCGTTTGGCCGTGGCCGCGATCTGGCCGGCCAGCACGGCAATGCCTTCGTCGAAGGAATGCGGCGCGTAATGGAGCAGCCGGCGGGCCTTGTCGAGGATGAAGCCGGTGCGGGGCGGCCGTTTGGCCGGCTGGGTAAACGTGCCCGAATCGGCGCGGGTAATGAGCGACTTGTCAAGCCTGAAGTAATCGGCCGTCTGGTGGGCCATCTGGAAGGGCGTCAGCAGATCCTCCCCCGAAATGTTGAAGATGCCTTCCGCCCGCTTCTTCACGATGAGGAAACAGCCCGTCGCCAGGTCTTCGGCCAGCGTGGGCGTCCGCCACTGGTCGTCCACCACCTTGATGTTCTTGCCTTCTTCCAGCGACTTTTTCACCCACAGGATGATGTTGCTGCGGCTCATGTCGTGGGCAATGCCGTACACCAGCACGGTGCGGGCAACCGCCCACCGGATGGCGCTTTCGAAGAGCAGCCTTTCGGCGGCCAGCTTGCTTTCGCCGTAGTAGCTCAGCGGGTTGGGCGCGGCTTCTTCGTCGTACGGACCGGCGGCGCCGTCGAAGATGAAATCCGTGGAGAGGTGGAGAAGAAAGGCCCCCGTGTCCCGGCAGGCTTCGATGAGGTACTGCACGGCGTCTACGTTCAGTCTCCAGCAGGCTTCCCTTTCGCTTTCGCACTGGTCCACGTTGGTCATGGCCGCCGTGTGCACGATGCAGTCCGGCCGGAGCTGCCGCACGAGCCGGTGCACCTCGCCCTGGTTGGTAACGTCGAGGGAATGGTACGCGTAGCCTTCCGCGTGCGGGAGCCGGTTGGCGCCCCGGGCCGTGGCAATCACCTCGTAATCGCCTTCCCGGATGAGCAGTTGGACCAGCTTCTGGCCCAGCAGGCCGTTGGTACCGGTAATGAGCACTTTTTGCATTGTCTGAACCTTGATAATGTCCGAACCTTGATTGACTTGATGGAATGATGACCTTGATGGTCTGAACGTTGATAATGTCTGAACCTTGATGTGCATGACGAAATGATGTTCTTGATGATGCGCACGCCATCACGTTCATCATTTCATCAAGTCAATCAAGGTTCAGACGTCAAACTTGTACCCGTACCGCTTGGTGATCTTTTTCTTTTTCATCTTCTCCACCTTCACTTGCATGGGAATGTCTTTCTCGGGGCGGTCCATGCTGCCGCGGGGCTGGCCGGCAATGGTGTCAATCACTTCCACGCCTTTGATCACTTCCCCGAACACCGTGTAGTTCTGGTCGAGGTGCGGCGTGCCGCCCACGGTTTTGTACACTTGCCGCTGGTCGGCGGGAATGGTGCGGCCCGAGCGGCGTTCGGCCACGGCAAAATCTTCGTCCTTGAGCACCTTGCCCTGCACGATGTAGAACTGGCAGCCGCTGGAAGCCTTTTCGGGGTTGTTGTCGCGGGCTGCGGCCAGCACGCCCTTCTTGTGGAACAGCTTTTCGTGGAACTCGGCCGGCACCTGGTAGCCCACGTCGCCGTTGCCCAGCGGTTCGCCCGGGGCCGCCTTTTTAGAGTTGGGGTCGCCGCCCTGGATCATGAAGCCGTTGATGATCCGGTGGAACAACGTGCCGTTGTAGAACCCCGTGTCGGCCAGGGCGATGAAGTTGGCTTTGTGCCTGGGCGTGACGTCGTACAGCACCGCGTACATCGTGCCGTACTCCGTGCTGATGGTCACCAGGTAGTCTTTCTTCGATTTCTTCTGGGCCACGGCCGCCTGCACCAGCAGGAAAAGGAGCACCAGGCAAATGGATTTGCGCATAAATATTAAAAAGTTGGAAAAAGAGGTATCGTCTGATTGTCTCCCGTCTAAAATCTCCGGTCTAAAGTCTCACAGGGCCGACAGGTTCTGGCGGATTTCCTTGAGAATTTCGTAGCCGCCCGCATCAATCACGGCGTCGGCCAGGCGGTAGCCGAGCTGCGTGGCTTCGTCTGCCGGGGCCTGCATCGTCTCGCGGATGATGCGGCTCCCGTCGAGGCTCACCACGCCGCCGGTGAGCTGCACGGTCCCTTCGTCCAGCAGGGTAGCCAGGGCGAACACCGGTACGCTGCACCCGCCCTGGAGCCGCCGCAGGTAACCCCTTTCGGCCAGCAGGCAGTACTCCGTGCGCGGGTGGTTGATGAGGTCCCGGATCAGGTGGCGCTTGTCGTCGTTGAGGCTGCGGGCCGACTCCACGGCGACGCTGCCCTGCCCCACGGGGGGCGTAAATTGTTCGATGGAGAGGCGTGCCACGATGTGTTCGTCGTAGCCCATGCGGTGTACGCCGGCAAAGGCCAGCAGCAGGGCGTCGCACTGGCCCTCCTGCATTTTCCGCATCCGGGTTTGCAGGTTGCCCCGCATGTCCACCCGTTGCAGGTGCGGGTAATAGTGCCGCAGCGTGGCCGTGCGCCGCGTGGAAGACGTGCCGATCACCCAGGGCTTGCCGTCGGTGATGGAAAGGGAATGGTTGAGGCTTACCAGCACGTCGTTCACTTCCTCCCGTTCCGTGAAGGCGAGAATTTCCAGGTCTTCGGGCAACTCCGATTGCAGGTCCTTGGCGCTGTGCACGGCAATGTCCACTTCGCCGGCGCGGAGGGCGTGTTCGAGTTCGGCCGTAAACACCCCCTTGCTGCCGATCTTGGCCAGGGATTTGTCGAGGATCTTGTCGCCCTTCGTCTCGAAGGTAATGATTTCGGGGGCCAGGCCGCCCCCCGTCAGGAGGTCGGCCACGTAGTGCGCCTGCCAGAGGGCCAGGGCACTGCCGCGGGTGCCGATGCGGATGTGTTGAGACAAAATGCTAACGGTTTTAAAAGGCCAAAGGTAAGCCCAAAAGGAGAGAAGCCCAATGGGATCAAACGCCATTTTGGCATTCCGGCCCGTTATTCAAACCGAAGGCTTACCGGATGCCGGCCGCTACGGTGAGGGAGGTGTCGAGGAACACGATCTTGGGGTTCCCGTTCCGTTCCAGGTGAAAGCAAGCCTCGTTGAGCACCCCGTAGAGCCACTGGGCTTTTTCCAGGGTCATGATTTTGGCAAAGCGTTCCACGAAAGCCAGTTCTTCGCCCTCCAGCCGCACCAGCCCGCGTTCCTGCTGCGACCACACCAGCGCCTCGCGGATCATACCGATGCCGTACTGCATGAGGTTTTTCTGCGCGTCGCGGCTCAGCTTGCTGAACTTTTCGGTCCGCTCGATCAGGTCGGCGTACTTGCGCATGGCGCACAGGTTCATCCAGTCGCGGAACATTTCGTGGTGGTCTTCGCGGCCTTCGCCCGTGAGCCGCGCGGCCCGGTTGAGGTTACCGTCGCTGAGCTGGGCAATCTGGGCGGCCCGCCGGGGTTCCACGCCGTGCGCCGTGGTCAGCACCCCGGCAATCTCGGCGTCGGTAAAGGCGCGGATCTGCACCAGTTGGGTGCGGGAGCGGATCGTGGTGAGCACCTTGTCGGGTTGCTGGCTCACGAGCAGGAACACCGTTTTGGGCGGCGGCTCCTCCAGGATTTTGAGCAGGGCGTTGGCCGCCGTTACGTGCAGCATCTCGGGCAACCAGAGCAGCAGCACTTTGTACTGGGCTTCGAAGGCTTTCAGGCTCAGCTTGCCGATCACCTGCCGGCTCTCCTCGGCGGAGATGTTGGCCTGCTTGTTCTCCGTGCCGATGAAGGCCAGCCAGTCGCTCAAGCAGTTGTAGGGCGATTCCTTGATGAAGTTGCGCCATTCAGGCAGGAAATTTTCGCTCAGGGGGTTGGAAGACACCTTTTTGGTGGTCGCCACCGGGAAAATCTGGTGAAAGTCGGGGTGGATGAGCTTGTTGAGCTTGGTGCAGGAATAGCACCGGCCGCAGGCATCGTCCGGCCCTTTGTCTTCGCAGTTGAGGTAGGTGGCGTAGGCCAGGGCCATTGCCAGGCTGCCGCCGCCCTCGTTGCCGAAAAACAACTGGGCGTGGGCCACGTGGCCCTGCCCGATGGCCCCGATCAGCGTCTTTTTAATGTCGGCAAGCCCGGGAATGTCTTTGAAAAGCATGAAGTGAGCGAAGAGAGGAGAAGCGGAAGAGGCAAAATTACTAAGTTTGAAGCTCGTAAAGAAGCCATCCGCCCCATGAATGCCGCCCCCGACGACGAACACTACATGCGCCTTGCCCTCCAGGGTGCCGGAGAGGCGTTTGCGGCCGGCGAAATCCCGGTGGGGGCCGTGGTGGTGTGCGGGGGCACCGTGGTAGCCCGGACCCGCAACCAGACGCAACTGCTCAACGACGTGACGGCCCACGCCGAAATGCTGGCCGTCACCGCCGCGGCCAACCACCTGGGCGGCAAGTACCTTTCGCAGTGCACCCTCTACGTCACGCTGGAGCCCTGCCCGATGTGCGCCGGGGCCCTGTTCTGGGCGCAGGTGGGCCGGGTGGTGTACGGCGCCCGGGACGAAAAAAGGGGTTATTCGCTCATCAGCGACAAACTGCTGCACCCCAAAACCCGGGTGACGGCCGGCGTGTTGTCCGAAGATTGCGCCGGTTTGCTGCTGGCATTTTTTCGGAAGTTGAGAAACTAAAATACCTTTGCCGTGTTTAAAACAGTACATCGTTCACTTTAAACCACTTCACGACATGGCTTTCGAACTCCCCGCTTTACCCTTTGCCTCCGACGCCCTGGAGCCGCACATTGACAAAGCAACCATGGAAATTCACCACGGCAAGCACCACAACGCTTACGTGACCAACCTCAACAACGCCGTAAAAGGCACCGAACTGGAAAACAAGTCGCTGGAAGACCTGCTCCGCAGCGTGAGCAAAGCCCCCGTGGCCGTGCGCAACAACGGCGGCGGACACTGGAACCACTCCTTTTTCTGGAAAACCCTCAAGAACAACAACGGCGCCAAGCCCACCGGCAGGCTGGCCGATGCCATTGACAAGAAGTTCGGCTCGTTCGATGCCTTCAAGGAAGAATTCGCCAAAGCCGCCACCACCCGCTTCGGCTCCGGCTGGGCCTGGCTCATCGTGGATGCCAACGGCGACCTGGCCGTGACCTCCACCGCCAACCAGGACAACCCGCTGATGGACGTGGCCGAAAAGCAGGGCAAGCCGCTGCTGGGCCTCGACGTGTGGGAACACGCCTACTACCTCAAGTACCAGAACCGCCGCCCCGACTACATCACCGCCTTCTGGAACGTGGTGAACTGGGACGAAGTAGCCAGGAATTTCTAGGTCAACCCATCCAAAGCATTTTAGCGAGACGCCGGCCGCCCAGGGCCGGCGTTTTTCGTTTCAGGGTCTGTCCTGCTCAGCGTTGTACTCCCTTTGCAAGGATGAAATGAAGAAGAACTTAACCGCAAGGATCGCAAAGAGAAGGCGCAAAGGGCGCAAAGCAATACGCGTACTCCTTGCGATCTTTGCGTCTTCCGCGCGCCCTTTGCGGTTAAGTTCTTTTTGTTGTCAATTCACATAGACCCTTTAAAGAAGCCGGTTATGCTGCAAAAGGAGCAACCCGCCGTGAGGCAGAGACCAGCCTTTTTCAACTATTTTTTGGAGTCCGTGCAGCGACTGCGACGGGCGGCGCATTTTAACTTCGGAAGCACTTAACCAGGGAGCCCGCATTGGTGGACGATCAGCAACTTATCCAACGGTGCATCGGCAACGACCGAAAGGCACAGCGGCTTCTCTACGAGCAGTTGGTGGCGCCCATGGGCCGGTTGTGCCTCCGCTACGTGCGCAACGAAGCCGACGCGCAGGAAGTGCTGACGGAAGGGTTCGTGAAGGTGTTCCGGGAACTGCCCCGGTTCGAATCCCGGGGCGCCGGCAGCTTCCGGGGCTGGGTCCGGAAAATCATGGTAAACGAATCTTTGATGCACCTGCGGAAAGCGAACCGGCTTTCGTTCGTGGGACTGGAGGCGGCCGAAAGCGACGAAACCGCCAAAGCCGCCTCGCCCTTTTCCGTTGACCCGGTCGTTTCCGCCGAGGAGATATTCGACGTCGTGCGGCAACTGCCCGGCGGCTACCGGGTGGTCTTCAACCTGTTTGCCATCGAGGGCTACAGCCACAAAGAGATTGCCGCCATGCTGGGCATTACCGAAAGTGCTTCGCGGTCGCAACTGTCCCACGCCCGGGAGAGGTTACAAGAACGCTTAAAGAAAAGAGGATGGACGTAAACGAAGAAGACTTTGACGCGCGGCTCCGTCACAAGCTGGCGGAGCTGGACCATTCCTACCCCACCCACCTGCCGGGCAAGGACGCCGGGTGGGCCGGCCTCGAAAGCCGCCTGCCCGGCAACCCCAAAGCCCGTTCGTGGCGCTACCCGCTGGCCGTTGCCGCATCCGTCGCGTTGTTGCTGGTCGCCTCGCTGTGGTGGTTCGCGCCGGGAGCAGAGGAGGCCGTCACCATCACGTACCGCACGGAAGCGGTTGCGGGCCCGGAGGGGCACGGAGGAGAACTACCCGTTCCGGCCGATAGCCCGGGAATTGCTTTCATCGAGGAGCAGTGCCGCCGGCAGCACCCGGTCTGTAACTCTCCGGCATTCCTGGAACTGAAGCGTGAACTCGACCAGCTCTCCCGCCAGGCCGAGCAGGTGAACCGTCGCCTGCAAACCTTCGGCCCCGACCCGACCCTGGTGAAAGCGGAAATCAGGCTCGAAAACCACAAGTCGTACCTGATCCGGGAACTCATTCAAATCCTGAAAACATGACCAGAACCTGGGGTTGCATCGGCCTGATGCTTATGCTGCTCGGGGGCACCGCCTCGGGGCAGGAACGGCAAACCAATCACGTGGTCGAAAAAGTAGTGACCCGGGACGTCGCCTTTTCCCGGAACGAATCCCTGAAGATCGTCGGTGAGAAAGCCACCGTACGCGTGACGGGCTGGGACAAAGACTTCGTGCGGGTGCGGCTGGTTTTTTCGGCCAAAAGCCCCGACAAGGCAACCGCCGAAAGAGAACTGAAGTACACCAGATACGCCCTGAGCCGGGAAGACAACACGCTGGAAATCCGCAACACGTTCTTCATTCCGCCGGAAATCACCCGTACCCAAAGCAATCTGGAGGCTTTGTACGAACTTACCGTGCCCCGGGAGAGCAAAGTCGAAGTCACCGACAAGTATGGCAACGTCCAACTGGTGGACCTGGCGGGGGAACTGGACGTCGTCGTCGAGTTCGGCGACATTCACCTGCAAAACGTGAAGGGCCGCACCCGCGTCGAGAGTTCCTTCGGCGAGGTGCGCGGCCGCGACATTGGCGGTACCTTTTCCTGCAAGACGGGCAAGTCGGACGTGTACCTGGAGGACGTAAAGGCCCGCTGCACCTTCAACAGTACGTACGGAAACATCCACCTCACGCTGGGAGAAAGACCCCAGGCGCTTGCCATCGGGGCGACCCGGACCGCCGTGGTGGTCAATGTTACCGACTTCGGCGCCTACCGGTACGCGCTGCGCACGGGTCACGCGGCCATCTACGTGCCGGACGCCTACCGGAAATACGTGAAGGGAACGGGCGGCGCGGGAACTTCAACCCTCGACTTCGCCGGTGCCCCGAACAGTCCGCTCCTCAAAGTCAGCACTACTTTCAGTTCCATTACCATTCGTAACCACCCATGAACACCGTAACCAAATTATCATTATCCGTCTTTTTGCTGCTTTTGGCCTCCGTTCTCGCGCAGGGGCAGGACAGCACCCGCGTGGGCGCCGTCTCCCGGAAATTCATCCAGTTTGACTTCCAGCCGGGCTACCTGCGGGGCGACTTGTCTGCCATCAACAACAGCCTGTCGGCGTACGGCTACAACCCGATCGGGGGAAACATCCTCACCTATACCGTTTCGGCCAAGCTCATCACCCGGCGTTTTGTGCTTGATTTCGGAATTCCCTTCTTCCGGGCACCCGACCAAAGCCATCCGAACGGGCGCCGGACGACGCTTTCGGGAACCGGAGTCAATTTCGAGGCGAACCTGGGATACGTCCTGGTGGAAAAGAAGGGTTTCCGGTTGTATCCTTACGCCGGCCTGCGGTCCAACTACGCCAGCCTGAAGCTGACGGACCGGTCCCCCGTGACCGACCCGGCCGACATCCTGAACGGCACGCGCAGGGAAGGAACGATTACGTTCAACAGCGGCAGCTTTAACCTGGGCATCCACGCCGAAAGACTGATTCCCCTGAAAAACCGGAAAATAGATTGCCCGCAAAACACCCGTTATCTATCCTTGGGAATAAAAGCCGGCTACCTGTTTCCGATCAACGGCGGGGAGCCGGGAGAGTACAACGGCCAGGAACTGGTCAACGCCCCGCGGTTCGGCTTGAGAGGTCCCTACGTGCGGTTTACCATCGGGATGGGCGTGGGCGTCAGGCGGCTCAGTTGGCAGTAAGCCGCGCGGCGGCCTGCCCCGTCAGTCGTTGCCCGCACCAGCCGCTCTCCGGCGTTTGTACCACAGCAGGTACCCGAAGGCAATGAAAGACGTAGCGGCGGCCGGGGCGAAAGACCAGCCGAAGCGACCCGGGTCGTTGTCGTACACCCACGCCGACAGGAAAGCCCCCAGGCCAATGCCGATTTCCAGGAAAATGTACATGGTCGCCACGCCCTTGCCCCGGTGCTCGGCGTGGCTCAGGTCAATGGTCCAGGCCGAGAGGGTGGGGGAGTTGGTGCCGATGGCAATGCCGTAGGCCACCGCCGACGCCAGGAACATCGCCGGGGAATGGGCCAGGCCCGTCATCACCATCGAGAGGCCCAGCGCCAGCGACGAGGCGATGAGCACCGGCACCCGGCCCAGCCGGTCGGAGAACTTGCCCGCCAGGAAACGCGTCGCCAGCGACGACACCGTGAACACCGTGAAAAACAGACCCTTGTTGGAAATGCCCAGGTACTCACTCTCGTCCGGCGTGATGGTGAGCACGGCGCCGTACGAAAAAGAAGTCAGCAACGTGACGAAGGCCGCCGGGAACACCATCGGTTCGTAGACGTCGCGCCGCGAGATGCGGAGCAGTCCCAGGCGGAAAGGAACTTTGTGGGGCAGCGTTTCGGGCATTCCCATCAGGATCACGATGGAAAGCAAGGCCAGCAGCGAGGAGGTGTAGAACATGAAGTTCAGCGAGAACGCCGTAGTGACGGCGCTGCCGATCTGCGGGGCAATGGCCATGCCCACCGTGCCGCTCAGGCCCAGCCAGCCCATCGCCTCGCCCCGGCGGTCGGCGGGAACCACGTCGGCCACGTACGCCGAAGTGCCCGTGGGCTTGAAGCCCGTCGAAAAGCCGTGCACCAGCCGCAGCAGCAGGAAGGCCGAAACCGTTTGCAACAAAGGGTACAGGAAGCCGCACACGAAGCACACCAGCGAGCCGAACGCCATCACCGGCACCCGCCCGATGGTATCAGTGAGTTTGCCGCTGAAGGGCCGGGAAATGCCCGCCGTGATGGTGAACAGCGCAATGATGAGCCCCTTGTACTCGGCGCCGCCCAGGTCCGTGAGGAACGCGGGCAACTCGGGAATCATCATGTTGAAGCTGGCAAAGAACAGGAACGAACTGAGGCAGAGCAGGATAAAAGGTACGGTAAAAATACGGTCGGCAGTAATGGCGTTTTGCATGGCACTAAAGCGGTTCCCCACACTTATCTTTTCGGTGGCTCTTACGAAAATTTGCGCCCAAAGGTAAGTATATTCATAAGATGAACCGCCGCCACTTCCTCCAGACCACCGTCCTCCTTGCCGGCACCGCCACGATGGATGCCCCCGCCGGGGCAAACCCTGCCCGTTCCGCCCGGATCAAAAAGGTGGGCCTCATTCTTTCGGGCGGGCTCCACCAGGAGATGCAGCGCGATTACGCCGGTACGCTCGAGAAGTTAGCCGCCATGGGCTACCAGGAACTGGAGTTCGGCGGCACGTACGGCCAGCCCGCCGGGGAACTGCGCAAACGGCTCGACGACCTGGACCTCCGGAACGTGGCGGGCGGCGCGGCCATGTCGCAACTCGACAAGGGCCTCGGCGGCATGATCGAAGAGGCGCACCAACTGGGCCGCCAGTACGTGGTCTGCTACTGGCCCTGGACCGACTCGGGCGAAAACAAAACCCTGGACGACTTTCGCCGCACCGCCGAACGGTTCAACGAACTGGGCGAAAAGTGCAAGCAGGCCGGGCTGCGCTTTGCCTTCCACAACCACGACAAGGAATTCAAACGTACCGAAGGACAGGTTCCCTACCACATCTTCCTCAAAGAGACTGACCCGGCCCTGGTGACCATGGAACTCGACCTGTACTGGATCGTCAAAGGCGGCGGGCAACCCCTCGACTTTTTCCGCCAGTACCCCGGCCGCTTCGGGCTGTGGCACGTGAAGGACATGGACCAGACGCCCCAGGCCGGCATGACCACCGTGGGCCAGGGCATCATTGACTTTCCCGCCCTCTTTGCCAAGGCCCGGCAGGCGGGCATGAAGCATTTTTTCGTGGAGCACGACAACCCGCCCGACGCCATGCAGTTCGCGCAGGACAGCTACCGGTACCTGAAAACGGTGCGGTAAACGCTTGCCGGTGAGGCCCTTTTCGGGGTGGCCGGGAAGATTCCACGTGAAACGCACGGAGGGACGGGCGGGGCACTTTGCGGCGGATTCGTTACCTTTGCCCCTCCCCAAATAAACCATTCGATTTTATTGTGAAAAACCTGTCCCTCACCCTGAACTTCGTTCTCCTGGTGGCCGTAGCCGTATTGTACTACCTGCATTTCTCCGACCGCAAGGCCCCCGCCGCGGCCGTCCGGACGGCCGACACCACGGCTGCTGCCGGCGGCCGGAAAACCGAACAGTACGCTTACGTGAACGTTGATTCGCTGCTCACCAACTACGATTACTTCAAGGCTACCCGCACGCAACTCGAAGACCGCCGCAAGAAGCTGGAAACCGAAATTGCCGGCCGCACCCGGTCGCTGGAAAACGAAGTGGTAAGCGCCCAGCGGAAAGCCAACACCATGACCCTCGAACAGGCCCAGCTTACCGAGCAGAACCTGCGCCGCAAGGAGCAGGAATTGGTGCGTTACCAGAACGACGCCGCCCGCCAGCTGGCCGAGGAAGAGCAGAAGAAAAACGAGGAACTGATCAACAACATTTCCCTGTACCTCAAGAAGCACACCGAAGACAAGCCCTACAAAATCGTGTTCGGCTACAGCAAGGGCGGCGGCATCCTCTACGCCACCGACA
>CADCTQ010000181.1:0-367 GCA_902805615.1 uncultured Cytophagales bacterium | reverse complement strand
CCCAGGAAGTCCTCAAAGGACTCAACCAGGACTACCAGGCCAATAACCAGGCCGCCGGTACCAAGAAGCCGTAGGGGAAGTATTGGGTAGTGAGTATTTAGTATTGAGTAGAGAAGCACGGTTAGCGCCGTGCTTTTTGCGTTTTACTCCTTTGGTGAGTATGCCCTTAATGTGTGCACAGGACAAGATCAAGTGTGAGTACACACTGCATACGAAAGGAGCAGCAAAGTCCCGTAGGGACGAGATATTGGTAGAAAACGCAAACGTACCCCTTCTACCAGTCCCGTAGGGACGACATATTGGTAATGGCTTGGCTGACAAGAACCTTACTGGTAATCACCCTGTCGGTAAAGCACACAATGGTTTC
>CADCTQ010000180.1 GCA_902805615.1 uncultured Cytophagales bacterium | reverse complement strand
TCGTCCCTACGGGACTGGTGCGCTGACCGATAGACGCGTGTGCTACCAGTATGGCGTCCCTACGGGACTTTCTCTACCGTCATTTTGCCGTCACCTCATGTTGCTCTCCCCAGCGGCGGCGTAACGCCTATGTACTTAAATTTCTCCGTTACGCTACATGGACCAGTCCCAGCCCTCATCGTGTCCATGCCAGCTTGAAACATCGCAAAACAGATGTTTCTACTGCCCGGCCTCCACTTGTTGTTTGAGTTGGGTAATCCGCTCGACCGGTAAGTTCATAATCTCACTGATCAATTCAACATCCATACCTTTTTTGAGCATATTCAGTGCTGTTTCCTCTCTAAGTTCCTCCTTGCCTTCCAACTTACCCTCCAACTTACCTTCCTGAAAGAGAGCGTCTTCTCTGATGTCAATATTCAGTGCCATTTTCTGTGCGATGTTATAGATGGTGGTACCCAGGTTTCTCAATACGGCTAAACGAACCAGTTGCAGCGTGCGTTGCGACAACTCCAGCTTCCCCTGCGAAAGCGTTTCTAATCTAGCGATAATCTTTTCGGCAACCAACGCCGCCGGTTCTCCGGCAAAGTCGGCCAGCACCGCCAGCACAACCTCCTGGGTTCGGTCCGAGGCGAGGAAAGTTTGGTAGGGGAAGGTTTTCAGGTCCACCAGGTGGTAGGCAAAAGCCATGTTCTCGGCCTCCAGCACGTGCGTCATCCCCACCGGGTCGCGGCCCACGTACACCACGTACTGCCGGATGAGCAGCCGCTTGCGGTAGTACAGAAAACCGTAGTACAACAGCATCCGCGGGAGCATCCCCTTGTCGTTGCCCGTCTGCAATTCGCAGTGCAGCACGAAAGGATCACCAGCGTCCGGCGTGACTTCCCACACCTGGTCGGCCTCCCGTTCGGAAGTGTACTGCAAGTCTACCGGCAGGGGCTTGTACTGCCCACCGGCAATGCCCAGCACTTTCTGGGCAATGACCGGGAAAATGTCTTTCAACACCTCCCGGAAAATCTTGTCGTAGTCCTGTGCCATCCGCACAAAACTAGGCATTTTGCCCAAATATTTCGGACAATTGTCTGATAAAAATTTATTTGTAAAAATATTGTTGTCTGACGGCTGACAGACCCCCGGGCTTCCGGGCTATTGCTCCATCCCCTTCCGCAACGATTTGTTCCCGTGGGTCAGGGTAGGGGAGGAACCGAAGCCGGGGCCCGGGCAACTGTCGCCCGTGCGCACCGTGCCGGCAGTCGTACCGTCACTCCGCCAGCATTTCCTGCCATTTAGCCCATCGTCGGCCGTGAAATGGAGGGTATTGCCCACCGGCGTGAGGCCCACGGCGTAGTACGGGAAGCCGCTGCCCGCACCGGGCAGAATGTCTCTCACCAGCACGGTGCCGGCAGCCGTACCGTCGCTCTTCCAGAGTTCGCGGCCGTGCGGGGCGTCCTCGGCGATGAAATAGAGGGAGCCGTTCACGTCGAACAGTTGGCCGGGGTTGGAATTGACCGGGCCGCGGTTGATGTCTTTCACCAGCACCGTACCGGCCGCCGTGCCGTCGCTCTTCCAGAGTTCCCGGCCCGTCCGCCCGTCGTTGGCTACGAAGTACAAGTGGTTGCGGAAGACGGCCAAGTGACCGGGAGCAACCCCCGCCGGACCCGGGCGAAGGTCTTTCACCAGCACCGTGCCGGCTTCGGTGCCGTCACTCTTCCACAGTTCGTTGCCATTTACGCCGTCGTTGGCCACGAAGTAAAGCGTACCGTTCAGCTCGACCAGGTTGGAGGGATTGGCGCCCAGGCTGCCCGGCCGGATGTCCCTGACGAGGACCTTGCCCGCCCCGGTACCATCGCTTTTCCACAACTCAACCCCCGCAATGCCGTCGTTTGCCACGAAAAAGACGGTATTGCCCACGCCGGCCAGCCGGCTTCCGGGCCGTATGTCCAGCCCTTCCCGGGCACCCGGGTGAATGTCTTTCATGGGAGGGGCAGCGTCCAGATGGAGCTTTCGGTGCGCGGGGACCCGGCTGCCGGGCACCAGGGCGTGGCAGGGGGCCGTCAGCGGGCTGATTTCTTTGAACAGCCGGGGCTGGGCCCGCAGGCCCGGGGAACACCACAGGCCGCACAGGCCGGCCAGGACGCCGAAAACAGGATTTACCAGGAACGCAAGTCGTAAAAGGGTACGCATAACGGGGGGATGACGCGGTGGATACGGGAGGCCCGGGCTGCGGGAGCACCAAACCAGGGACGAAAAATAGGCAAAGTACCACGGGCCGTTTCGTGCATTCTGGGCCGCAATTGCAGCCGGGTAAGAATTGGGACGGGAAAAAATGCCCCAAACGCCGGCAGCCCGGCTTCCGCAAGGGGGCCGGGCTGCCTGGGCAAAGGGGGGAACCGGAAAATTACCTTTTGAGGAACTTGAGGGTTTGGCCCCCGTCCTCCGACTGGACCCGGAGCAGGAAAAGGCCCGTCGGCAAGGTTCCCGTCCCGATCTCCAACTGGTTTTCGCCGCTCACCTGGTGGGCGTTGAGCAGGAGCACCGTGCCCCGGGCGTCGGTTACGGCCGTGCCCCGTACTTGGCCCGCCGGGAAAGGAAGGGCGACGAACAGCCGGTCCCGCACGGGGTTGGGGAATAGCTTTGCCGTCCCGTTGCCAGCCTCGCCTTCCGCGGCGGCAACCCGGGCGGCGACGGGTACGGCAATGACCTCCAGGGCCGAAAGCACGGGGTTGTCGGCACTGCCTTTGGCAAAGAAGAGGTTCAGGATGCCGTCGGTCACGGTGACCCGTACGGTTTCCCGCACGGCCCGCATGGCGCCGCCCGCTTTCGCAAATACGTCGTACTCAGTCAGTCGCTTGACGTTCTCCACGTACACGTCAAACTTGCGGGAACCCACTCCGCCGGCGGCCCGGCTGCCGAAGTAGGTTTCGGCAAAGTGCAGCGTAACGTCGAAGGTGCCGTTGCCCGAAGGCAGGCCGTAGGAGAACACCCCCACCCGGGCGTCCCGGTACAGGCCGTCATCGGTCGTGTTGAGGATGTCGCCGCTGGTGAGGGCCGATACGGTACCCGAGGCGTAGTACACGTCGGCCGCGAACCGCTTGCCGCCCCCCGTGGTAAAGGCGCCCCCGCCCGAATTGATGGCCAGGGCACTGCCGGCCGGCAGCACTTCAATGGCTTTGATGGCCGGGTTATCAGCCGTTCCGCGGAGGAAACTTACGTTCAGCGTGCCATCCCCCACGGTTACCCGGAAAGTTTCCTGCGTCGCCTTCAGGGCGCCGCCGGCCTTGGCGTACACGTCGTAGTCGGTGAGTTTGCGTTGTCCTTCCAGATTCACGTGGAATTTCCGGGAGCCTGCGCCGCCCGGGGCCGCGTTGCCGAAGTACGTTTCGGCAAAGTGCAGCACCACGTCGTACGAACCGTTGCCGGTGGGGAAGTTGTAGGCGAAGGAAGACCCGTGCCGGCCGGTCTGGTAGAGGTAGTCGTCGGCCGTGCCGCCGATGCCCAGCGTGGTCGCCGTGGACACCGAGCCGCCCGCGGCGTACGCGTCGGCGGCGAAGCTCCGCGCATCAATCGTGGTGAAAGCGTTGCCGCCTGCATTCACCCGGAAGGTCGGGAGGGCTCCACCGCCGCTAACCGTCACGGTGACCGTCCGGCGGGCCGACTCCCCGCAGGGCAGTTGGTGGGCGGCCACGTAATACGACCTGGTGGCCGTCAGGGCCGGGGTGGTGTAGGTAGCCCCCGTTGCCAGCGGGGTGCCGCCGGCCGCCGCCGCGTACCAGCGGTAGGTGGCCCCGGCCGGGGCGCCACTCGCCGCCAGCGTGGCCGTCTGCCCGCTGCTGATCGTGGTGCCGCCGGCCGTGGGCGTCGCCAGCGGGGTGGTGACCGTCACGGTGGCCGTCTGGGTGAGGG
>CADCTQ010000179.1 GCA_902805615.1 uncultured Cytophagales bacterium | reverse complement strand
TTCGGGCAGCCGGTCGAAAAAGGGCGTCACCAGCGAGTCGGCTTCCGATGCGCGTTTTTCGGGCGCCTTGCGGCGGCGGGGCAGCCGGGTGTTGCGCTGCACTTGCAGTACCGGGTAGTCCACGTAGATTTCGCCCACCCGGATGAGGTCGCGGGTCAGGTACTCCCGCCACCGGACGTTGCCCAGCGTCACGACCGGCGCTTCCAGCCGCACCCGGGCGTAGGCAACGTCCCCGCCGCTCCGGAGCAGCCGTTCGTAGACGGCCGAATCCTGCGCCAGTACCACGCCGCCGGCAACGACCCGGCCCCGCCACAGGCTGATCTTCAGCTCGTCCATCTCCAGTACGTACAGGCCGTCGGAAGCTTCCCGGACGCCCCGCTCCAGCTTTTGCTTCAGGTACGGACCCAGGAACAGGTTGACGGCCGCCGAAACGACCAGCAGCAGGAGGGCCAGGACGACGGCAGCCACCACGAGGGCTTTCAGGAAAGGGAAGCGGCGGGTTTGAACGACGGGATCAGGCTGGCTCATAGTACGATACGTATACTACAAAACCAGGAATAAGTTGGACTACGGAGGTTCACGCAAAGGCGGGTTTCCCGCAAAGGCAGAGTTCACGCAAAGGGCGCAAGGGGGCACTTAACTGGTGTCGTCGTATACAGTTAGCCCCATTGAAAGGCACGCATTGCGGGTATTGGTCGCGTCGCGGGAAGGCGTCGCATCGCGGCTCCCCTCCTCGGAGGGGTTAGGGGGTGGGTTTACCTACAGGAGACAAGTTATATGAGGATCACCGCATCACCTCAATCCTATTGCTTCATGCAGATACTTCTGAAAAAAAGATTTCCATCACGGTAACATGCTAATGCAACGTGAACTATGGATTAGAACATTTTAAAGGGCTTGAATATCAATGTTTTAAGTAATTGACTGTTTGAATACGCTAATATCTTGGTTAAAAGCCTTTTATCAATAAAACTCAAAAGCAGGTTTGTGATCGAGTTTGGCCGTATGCAGGAATATTGCTCATTTATAACCCATTGATAATCAATTATCGATCAGATCTTCTAATCCATAGTTCACGTTAATGCAGTAATCACCATGCAACGCGTCGCATTAAAGTAAACCCACCCCCTGACCCCTCCGAGGAGGGGAGCCGCGACGCGACGCCTTCCCGCGACGCAACCAATATCCGTAATGCATGCCCTTCAGTGGGGCCAGCGCATGCGGCGACAACAGTAAAGTGCCCCCCCTTGCGCCCTTTGCGTGAAACCCTTGCTCCGGGGTGAACTGCTTTCGCTACGGCCGCAAGCCACCCGCCGGGCGGGGGGTGTCCCGTTTATCCGCCAGTTGGGGCGGGCGGCCTTCCGAAGCGGTACGCAGGGAAGGCTTTTTGTCCGCCAGTGCGGCCTTGCCGGGTTGCCGCAACCGGTAGGCCGCCAGCGGCTGCTGGTTGATGCCGAACAGCAACGCATCGCCCACGGCAACCACGCTGCGCACGTCGCCGTTCAGCCTGAAGCCCGATTCGGCCTGGGGCACGGCCGCAAACCCGCCCCGCCCGTCGCCCCGCAAGAGCAAGCCGTAGTTGGCGTCCGACTTGCCGAAGCGCAGGCGGGCCCGGTTGACGTTGCCGCACAGGAGCAAATCCCGGTGCCCGTCGCGGTTGTAGTCCAGGGCGGTAAGCGTGAACACCGGGGCGGCCTGGGCAGCCAGTGGCAAAGGGGTTTCCCTGAACTTGCCGCTTCCATCCGCGAGGAAAGAGGCCGTTTTGAGGAAATTGGCTTCCAGCCGGGAAGCGCCCCGCAGCTCTTCGGGCGTGAAAATGCGCTCCAGCGTGGCGTCGGCGTAGCTCTTGTAGTCGGGGAACCGGGTGCGCATGATGCTCAACTGGTCGAGCAGCTCGTCGCGGGTGACGTAGGGATAACTTTTGCCCTGCACGTAGAAACACAGCATTGGGTCCACCGCCCCGTTGTCGTCAAAGTCTTTGT
Source organism: uncultured Cytophagales bacterium (assembly GCA_902805615.1). Taxonomy (GTDB): domain Bacteria; phylum Bacteroidota; class Bacteroidia; order Cytophagales; family 172606-1; genus CADCTQ01. Next base: position 15,771 of record CADCTQ010000179.1, on the reverse strand, counting down.
ACACCAGTTCGGCCGGCTCCCGGTCACTCACGCGGCACTGGGTGTTGAGCCCCTGGTTGCCGGCCACCAGGTCCGGTTTGCCGTCGCCGTTCAGGTCTTCCACCAGCAGCTTGTTCCACCAGCCCCGGTAGGGGCCGGCGAAATACGTACCCGTGCGGTCTTCCAGCTTGCCGTTCGCGTTGATGAGCACCGTAATGGGCATCCATTCGCCCACCAGCACCAGGTCGGGCCGCGCGTCGCCATTGAGGTCGGCCCAGGCGGCGTCGGTCACCATGCCCACGCGGCGCAGGGCCGGGGCCAGGGTGGCGGTTGCGTCCGTAAAGCGGCCCTTGCCGTCGCCCAGCAGCAGGTAGCTCGGCGGCGTTTCGGGGTAGCGGCCCGGCACCACCCGGCCGCCCACGAACACGTCGGTATGCCCGTCGCCGTTCACGTCGGCGGCCGCCACGCACCCTTTGCTCCCGGCCAGGAGCGGCAGCGCCGAGGGGCTTCTGGTGAAATTGCCTTTGCCGTCGTTGAGGTAGAGCCGGTCTTGCAGCAGCGAGTCGCCGGGCTGGTAGTCGTGGTAGCCGCCGCTGGCCACGTACAGGTCGGGGGTGCGGTTGCCGTCGGCGTCGAAAAAAACGGCCCCGGCGTCTTCGCGCAGCCGGTCGGCGGCAAACGCGGGCTGGGGCCGGGGCACGAACCGGCCGTCCGGCTGCCCCAGGTACAGGCTCCCGGGCCGGCCGCCCCCGCCGCCCGCGTAGAGGTCTTCCCGGCCGTCGCCGTTTACGTCGGCTTTCACCAGGCACGGACCGGCAAACGACAACGGGTTCACCAGCAGGGGCTGGCGTTTGAAATCATTGAAGGTGTTTTCGGGGTGCACGTACGGCACGGGCGGCCGGGCGGCAATGAAGGCCGGGGCCGGGGCCGGCGCCGAACGGTACGGGCCGGTGGCTTCCGTTTCGCGCAGGGCCAGCAGCTGGTCGGGTTTCACCCCGCGCACCACCTGCGCTTTGCCGGTCGGCCAGACGATCCGCAGGGAATCAACCGCCGCGGCCTTGCCCAGCCCGAAGTGCAGCACCGGCGACACGCTGGACTGGTAGCCCCGCGACGGCATTTGCTCTTGGTACTGCACGTTGCCGTCGGCGTACACCCACACTTTGGCCCCGAGCCCCAGCGGGTTGAGCCCTTTGCCGGCCAGCTGCACTTTCAGGTAATGGTGCCCGAGCTGCTTGCCGGCCTCGTTCCGGTACACGAAAGCGGGCTGGTTGGTGTTGTTGACCACCAGGTCGAGATCGCCGTCGTTGTCCAGGTCGGCGTAGGCCGCGCCGGTGCTGTTGGACGTGTGGGCCACGCCCCAGGGACGGCCCACGTTGCTGAAAGAGAGGTCGCCGTTGTTGCGGAACAGGTAATTGGCTACCTGCGAGGCGGGCATTTGCTGCACCATTGCCAGCACGTCGTTGCGCATCAGGCGGCCCCGCTGCTCCACGTAGCCGCCCATGAACTTCATGAAATCCAGGTTGGTAAAGTCGCGCACGTAGCCGTTGGTCACGAACAGGTCCTTCCAGCCGTCGTTGTCGTAGTCGGCAAACAGGGGCGCCCAGCTCCAGTCGGTGTTGGCAATGCCGGCCAGCTGGCCCACCTCGCTGAACGTGCCGTCGCCGTTGTTGACGTGCAGCATGTTGCGCATGTACTGGTGGTAGAAGCCCGTGCGCACGGTTAGGTCAAACTTCTCGTAGTTGTCGGGGGCGAAGAGCAGCTTCTGCCGCCGGTTGTCTTCGGGCAGCATATCGAGGGTGAAAATGTCGGGCCGGCCGTCGTTGTTGACGTCGGACACGTTGTTGCCCATCGAAAACTGCGAGGTGTGGCCGAGGGCCGACGCCTTCACGTCGGTAAAAGTGCCGTTCCGGTTGTTGCGGTACAGGTAGTCGGGCACGGTGTAGTCGTTGGACACGTAGAGGTCGGGCCAGCCGTCGCCATCCAGGTCGGCTACCCCGGCGCCCAGGCCGTAGGTCAGCGCCGAGCTGCTCAGGCCGGCCTTGGCGGTCACGTCTTTGAACAGCCCCCCGTCGTTGCGGAACAGGCGCACGCCGGCCACGGTGTCGGGCTTTTGCAACAGGTCGGCGGTGCTGGCCTCGTCGAGGACGGGCATCTGCCTGGGGTTGTGGTTGAGCAGGAACATGTCCGGGTCGCCGTCCCGGTCGTAGTCGAAAAAGGCGGCCGACGTGCTGTGCGCCGGGCTGTCGAGGCCGTACCGGCGGGCCTGCTCGGTAAAATGCGGAATGCCGGCGGCGTCGGGCCCCGCGTTGATGAAGAGTTGGTTGGTGCGCTTTTCGGGGCGCAGGTTGCCCGAGTAGCACACGTAAATGTCCAGCCGGCCGTCGCCGTTCACGTCGGCCATCGTCACGCCGGTTTTCCAGGGACCTTCCCGGCCGGCGGCCCCCGAGGCGTCGGTCACGTCGGCAAACTGCATGTCCCCCTTGTTGAGGTAGAGGCGGTTGGGCGCCATGTTGGCCGTGAAGTAGAGGTCGTCGAGGCCGTCGCCGTTCAGGTCGCCCACGGCCACGCCGCCGCCGTTGTAGAAGTACTCGTACATGAGCACGTTGGTATTGAGCCCTTCGGTGAGCAGGTTGTTGAACGCGATGCCCGTCCGTTCGGGGGGCAGCAGCGTGAACAGGGGCGGGGCGGCCGGGGCCGGGGGCGCCGCTTCCTGGTCGGCCGGGCGGGGCCCGCAGCCCGAGAGGGCAGCTGCCAGCACCAGGGGCAGCGCGGCGAGGGCAGTAGACTTGAACAGTTGCAAGGGCTTGGGAAACTAAGTGAGGCCGCTAAAAGAAAAAATCTATGCCGGCGGCGCGGGGCGCCGGCATAGATTTAAAGTTAAGGGAAAAACGACTATTGGTACCCGGGGTTCTGCACCAGTTTGCTGTTCCGGTTCATCTCGTCGCGGTGGATCGGCATGAAGTACAGCTTGTCGTCCCACCGTCGGTTTTCCACGCCCGGGTCAATTTCCTGCACCGTGTACGTGTAGTTGTAGTCGTCCTTGCTGAACTTGTACACCGACACCGATTTGCCCGGCTTGAGGTTGCCCGTGATCCGGATGATCCTGACTTTCTCGTTGAGCACGGCCGGGGCGATCATCCAGCGGCGCACGTCGTAGAAGCGGTGTTCCTCGAAGAGCAGTTCCAGGTTCCGTTCGTTGTAGTAGCGTTCCCTGAGCGCCTGGCCCGACGCGGCAATGGCCGGCATCCCCGCCCGGAAGCGGATCTTGTTGAGCCATTCGAGGGCTTTGGCTTCATCGCCGAGTTCCAGGCTGGCCTCAATGTAGTTGAGCACCACTTCGGTGAACCGGATTTGCGGCGAGGGAATTTCCTGCCGGATCACCTGGTCTTCGATGTTGGGATCATCGTTGAGGAACTTGCGGATGGCGTAGCCGGTGCGGGTGCCGTTCCAGTTCTCGATGGCGCTGTTGCGGGTGTCGAGGCCGAAGTACGTCGTCGGGCTGGCGGCGCTGCCCACCTGGTACGTACCCATCTGGATCTGGCCGAAGGGATCAATGCCGCGGCCGTCGGGCGTACGCGGCTTCCACTGCGCCCCGTCGTAGAGGACGGAGGCGTAGAAACGCGGGTCCCGGTTTTCGTAGGGGGCCGCCGCGTGGGCCGGGTTGTTCCAGTTGAACTTGGTGCCGTCCATCATTTCGTAGTCGTCCACCAGGTTCTGCGTGGGCTGGCTGGAGGTCCAGCCGTGGTAGCCGTTGGGCTGGTTGTTGCGCGGGTACCAGGCGCCCCATTCGTCCTTCTCGTTGATGAAGCTGCGGGCGAAAATGTGTTCTTTTTCCCCGCCCGCCCGGGCCAGGGCAATGTTGGTGTAGTTCGCCTGGCCTTCCTCGGCCGAGACGGGGGCGTTCAGATCGAGCTTGTAGCCAAACTTGCCCAGGTCTATCACGGCCAGGGCCGCCGCCCGGGCTTTCTGCCAGCGTTCATCCTGGCTGCCGTCGGTGTAGCCCAGGAAAGCAAAATTTTCCGCTTTACCATTGAAATTAGCATCACTCGTGACCGAGACGCTATTCGCCCTGTTGCGGTACATTTGTACATTATGCAGGTCGCTGGCGGCGTACATGAGCACCCGGGCTTTGAGGGCCATGGCGGCCTCCTGCGTGGCGCGGCCGGACGCCAGGGCTTTGCCTTGCAGCAGCAGGGCGGCCGAATCCAGGTCGCTCACGATGAAGTCAACGGTTTCGGCAAACGTGCTGCGGGCAATGGTAAAGTCGGCCGCGCCCAGTTGGTAGGGCGACTTCACCAGGGGAACGCCGCCGTAGTTGCGCATGAGCTGGTGGTAGAAGTAGGCCCGCATGAAGTACGATTCTCCCTGCAAGCGTTCCACGATGCCGCCGTTGTTGGGGAACCGGGGGTTGGCCAGGTTCATCAGGGCAATGTTGGCGATTCGGATCCGGCCGTACATGCCCCCCCAGTCGTTGTAGATCCGGCCCGTGTTGGAAGGACTGATGTTGGCCTCCGTAATGTCCTGCTTGCCGAAGTTGTAGAGGGCATTGTCGGTCTGGGTGTCCATGTTCTGCTGGTCGAGCACGCCCGGGCCCAGGCCGTTGTACAACTCGGTCACGGCCGATTCGGCGAGGGCCGCGTCGCTCCATACGAGTGCCCCGGGGGCTTTGTCCAGCGGCTGCGTATCGAGGAATTCCTGTTTACACCCGGTAAACAGGACGATTGGAATGAGCAAGGCGGCGGTGCTTCTTCTGATTATGTCTTTCATGTGGTTCAGCTTAGAAGGTTACGGAGAGGCCGGTATTGAGAATTCTCGACTGCGGGTAATACTGGACGTTGCCGTTGAGCGACTCGGGATCGAACACGTCGGTCTTGTCCCAGGTGATCAGGTTGAGGCCGTTGACGTACAGGCGCAGGTTGCCGATGCCCACCCGGCTGGTCAGCCTTTCGGGCAGGGTGTAGCCGATCTCCACGTTTTTGAGGCGCACGTAGTCGGTGTTGACCAGCCAGTAGGTGTTGCCGTTGGAGAAATACTGGTTGTTGCGGTCCACGGTGCGGGGGTGTTCGGTGCTCGGGTTGTCCACGGTCCAGCGGTTGCGGTAGCTGTATTCGAGGAAGTTGCCGATGGTGCCCGACTCGGTTTGCAGGAACAGTTCGCCGCCGGCCGCGCCCTGGAAGAGGACGGCCAGGTCGAAGCCCTTGTAGCCGGCGCCCAGGTTGAGGCCGCCCTGGAAGGTAGGCTGGGTATTCTTGTCGCGCCGCACCCGGTCGTCGCCGTTGATGAGGCCGTCGTTGTTGTAATCCTTGAAACGCATGTCGCCGGGGCGCAATGTGCTGGCGCCCACGCCGCTGTAATCCACAGGCTTGCCCGTTACGGGCGAAATGTTGGCGTCAATGTCAGCCTGGGTGGCGAAAATGCCTTCGTAGATGTAGTACAGGTTCGAGTTGATGGTGCGGCCCGTGGAACGCTGCCATTCGGGCGCCCCGGGCGTTTCGTCCCAGAACTCGATCTTGTTCTTGGCGTAGCCGCCGTTCACGCTGGCGTTGTAGGTGAGGTCACCCACCTGGCCGTTGTAGCCGACGTTGAATTCCCAGCCCCGGTTGCGCACGACGCCGATGTTTTCGGCGGGCAGCACCATGCCCGTGGTTTGCGGAATGGAAGCACTGCGGCGCCACAGGATGTTGGAACGCTTGTTGCTGAACACGTCGAATTCGAAGAAGATCTTGCCGTTCAGCAGGGCGCCGTCGAGGCCCAGGTTCGCGTTGTTGGCTACTTCCCAGGTCAGGTTGGTGTTGGGCACCCCGTTTTCCAGCAGCGTCTGCGCCAGTTGCCCGTTGATGGGATACGAACCGTACAGGTACGTGGCCAGGTAGTCGTATTCCCGCAACGTATTGTTGAACTCCACGTTGTCGTTGCCCAACTGCCCGAGGGAGCCGCGCAGCTTGAGGGAACTGACGAACTTGACGTTGTCTTTGAAGAAGTTCTCTTCCGAGATCCGGTAACCGACCGATATGCCGGGGAAGAAGCCCCAGCGGGAGGTCCGGGGGAACATGTACGAGGCGTCGTAGCGCCACAGGAACTCGGCCAGGTATTTCTCGCGGAAGTTGTAGGCGGCGCGGCCGAAGTAGCTCAAGCGGGCCCGTTCCCAGGCGCTGCCGCCGGCAAACTGCTCCCGGTTGCCCCCGGCAAACAGTTGGTCAATGGCCGTGGAACTGAAGTACCGGCGGGAGGCGCCGAAGTTGCTGTTGTTGGCCGTTTCCCGGGTGATGCCCGCCAGCAGGGTAATGCCGTGGCTGCCCAGGGTCCGTTCGTAGGAGAGAATCCCCGAGAGCAGCACGTTGAGCTGGTCTTCCGTACCCTGGGCCAGCTGGGCCTGGTCGGGACCCCGTTTTACTTCCTGCAACTTGGGCGTCACGCCGTCCTCCTCGAAGGTGGTGTTGTCCCAGCTGTAGACGAACCACGGCGTGGCGAAGTTTTTCGTTTGCCGCAGGTACTTGTCCACGGCGGCGGTGCCGGTGAGCTTCAGGCCCTTCACCCACGGGTTGGTGATGTTGATGGTCCCGTTGCTTTGCAGGTAGTACCGCGTATCCCGGTCGTAGCCCGTGTCGTTGGTGGAGATCACGACGGGTTGTTCGCCGTTCTCGATGTCGGGGCCGGGCAGGCCGTTGGGCCAGTACGCCGGGCGGTAGGGATACCCGCGCATGAGCATCCGGAAGATGGAGCCGGCCGGCCGGGTGGGGAAGAACCGGTTTTCCTGGCGGCCTACCACCCCCAGCGACGTGCTGATGAATTTGTTGACGGTGGCGTCCAGGTTCAGGCGCAGGTCGTACTGCTTGTAGCCGGTTGCCGCGTTGCGGTAAAACGCGTCCTGGTTCTGGTAGCCCAGCGAAGCCAGGTATTTCACGTTTTCCGATCCGCCCGACAACTGGAGGTTGTGGCGCGACTGCGGGGACCAGGGTTTGAGCGTGGCGGCGAACCAGTCGGTATTGGGGTGGGTCCAGGGGTTGGAGCCGTCCTGAAACTTGCGCAGGTCGTCGGGCTTGAAGGTGGCGTTGGTCACCGCCCCGTTGTCGGGCCGGGTAAAGGTGCCCGTTTCCCGGAACGCCTGCGAAGCCGCCGTCCAGTATTCGGCGGGCAGATTGTACAGGTCAATCTCGTTCACCAGTTCGGCGTACTGCGAGGCCGAGGCCAGCTTGGGCACGATGGTGGGCTGGGCCCAACCCTGGTTGTAGGTGTAGGAGAGGCTCGGCTTGCCGTCTTTGCCCCGCTTGGTGGTAATGAGGATTACCCCGTTGGCCGCCCGGGAGCCGTAAATGGCCGCCGAAGCGTCTTTAAGCACCGAAATGCTCTCGATGTCGGCCGGGTTGAGGCGGTCGAAGCCCCCGGCCCGGGCCGGCACCCCGTCAATGACGATCAGGGCATCGTTGTTGCCCAGCGTGTTGGAACCCCGGATGCGGATCGTCGAACCGTCGTAGCCGGGTTCACCGCTCCGGTTGGTGGCAATCACGCCCGGCATCCGGCCGGCAATGGAGTTGGAAATGTTGACGGCCGGCGACTTTTGCAGTTCGGTCCCCTTTACCTGGGCCACCGAACCGGTTACGGTTGCTTTCTTCTGTTCGCCGTAGCCCACCACCACCACTTCGCTGAGCGACTCCACGTCGGCGGTCAGCTTCACGTCAATGGTGGATTTGCCGGCAATGGGAACCTCCTGCGTGGTGTAACCGATGAAACTGATGACCAGCGTGCCGTTGTCGGGGGCGGTCAGCTTGAAGCGGCCGTCGGCGTCGGTGGCCGTGCCGTTGGTGGTGCCCTTCACCAGCACGGTTACGCCCGGCAGGCCGCCGCCGTCCTCACCGGTGATGCGGCCGCTCACCGGGATGTCGGCAACGGCCGTACCGGAAGCGGGTGGTGCGGCGGCCTGGTCCTGCTGCAAGGCAAGCGCAACGGGGGTTTGTGCATACAGGTGCCCCCGGGGAACGGCGGTGAGGAGCAGGAGCATGCCCGATGCGAATAAGTAACGCTTTCTCATGATCTGAGGGGTTAAAGTGATTGCATGAACAAATGGGCAAAAGGGGTGGAAAGGAACGATTCGGAAAGGAAAATGGGCAAACGGGGAAAAGAACGACTCGGAAAAGAAAAAGAGCAGTACCGGAATGACCGTAATCGAAAGGCGGACAAAAGCGGGGCGCGAGTCATCCTCCGCCCGGGTAAGCGAACCGTCCCTGCCGGCAGTACTTCCCGGGATGGATGCATACGGATTGCCTAAATTGTACTAAAGCAGCAACTTATATAACTATGATTCCCCAACCAAAAAAATAAGTATGTTTTTTTATAGATATTCACTGGGGTTGCCGGAATGTCAATAGAAAATGGTTGACCGATAAAAAAAACACCCCGGCCGGGGTGTCGGCGCGGGGTGTGCGGGTTGGCGGATGCCGGGCAAAAAACCGGTACGGAGGTGAATCGGAGTTCGCGCGTTTTATTTGCTGCAACCATTCAATGGTCAAACAAATATCCTCCGCTTCATCCGTTTCATCAGGTGAATCATGGTCTAGTACAGCGGGTTTTGGATCAGTTTGTTGTTCCGGTTCATCTCGTCGAGCTTGATGGGCAGGAAGTACGCCCGGTTGTTCCAGGCCCGCTCCTGGGCCACGATCACCTTGTAGGTGGGCTTGGTCGCCGTGGTTTTGTCCGCGTTGAGCTTGTAACGCACGTCAACCCCCAGGGCGTTTTCGTACGCTTTCGGGGCGATCATCCAGCGGCGCACGTCGAAGAAGCGGTGGTCTTCGTAGGCCAGTTCCACCATTCTTTCGTTGCGGTAACGGGCCACCAGGTCGCTGCCGCTGTCGGTGGTTTCGGGCATGCCGGCCCTTCTGCGGACCATGTTGATGTACTTGCGGGCTTCCTCTTCCTCGCCCAACCCAATGCAGGCTTCGGCGTAGTTGAGCAGCACTTCGGTGTAGCGGATGTGCCGCCACGGCCAGTCCTGCTTCACGTACTGGGCGTCAATGTTGGGGTCAATGAACTTCTTGAGGTAATAGCCGGTGTACGTGCCGTTCCAGTCTTCAATGGGGCTCTTGCGGGTGTCGAGGCCGGCCTTTACTTCCATTTGGTTGGTGGTGGGGTTCCAGACTTCCCAGAACCCGACCTGGATGATGCCCTTGGGGTCGCTGGCAATCACGTCGGCCGGCCGCTTCCGCCACGGGGCGCCTTCGTAGAGAATGGAGGCGTAGAAGCGGGGGTCGCGGTTTTTGTACGGGTCGGCGGCGTGCACGGGGTTGTTCCAGCTGAACCTGGTGCCGTCCTTCATCTCGTAGCTGTCCACGAGCTGGCCGAGCGGCGTGTTGCTGCCCCAGCCGTGGTAGCCGTTGGGGTTGTTGTAGAGGCCGGGGTTGTAGCCGTCCCAGTTCTCGTCGGTGCGTTGCAGGAAGAAGCGCACGAAGATGTCCTCGCCGGTTTCTTTTTGCAGGAACATCTCGCCGTAGTTTTTGGCGGCCGAGTCGCCGGGGGCCGGGTCGGGCTTGTAGAGGCTGTACACGCCCAGGTCCATTACGGCCTTGGCGGCGTCTTTGGCGGCCTGCCAGCGGGCCCGGCGGTCGCCGCCCACGTAGCCGATGAGTTCGGGATGGGCGTAGCCGCCGGCCCACGCGGTGTTGTGGTAGAGGTCGCTGGCCGCGTGCAGCAGCGTGCGGGCCTTGAGGGCCAGGGCGGCGCCTTTGGTGGCCCGGCCCTTGTTGGCCGTTTCGTGGGTGAGCGGCAGCAGGCCGGCCGCCTTGTCGCATTCCTCGGTGATGAACTTGATGCAGTCGGCATAGCTGTCGCGGCCCACCATGAAGTCGTCGGACAGGCCGTACGCGTCTTTGATGATGGGCACGCCGCCGTACACCGACACCAGGTTGTGGTACAGGTACGCCCGCATGAAGTGCGCCTCGCCGGTCAGGCGGTTTTTGAGCGATTCGTTTTCAATGGGCGCCGCCTCGATCTTCTCGAAGAAAAGGTTGGCGCTCCGGATGTACTTGTACACCACGTTCCAGGTCATGCCCCGGTAGCGGCTGCCGGTCCAGTTGAGGTCCCACACCGAGTAGTCGCTGGGGGTCACCAGGCTCTTGGTCACGTTGCTGGCGCCGAAGTCGGCGTTGTACATGGATTCGTCGGTGATCGAAGCCAGCATCTGGTTGCTGAACCCGTGGGGCAGGCCGAAGTACATGTTGTTGACGAAAGACTCGATCAGGGCCGGGTCTTTCCACACGGCCTCCTCCGAGAACTGGTCCAGGGGTTCTACGTCCAGGAACTCGTCCTTGCAGGCGGAGGCGTTAAGCAGAATGAATGCGAGGGTAAGTATATACGTTGCTTTTTTCATGGCTGTCGTCGGTTAGAAAGTGAAGGTTAAGCCGCCGTTGATGACTTTTTGCAGCGGGTATCCCTGTCCGTTGTTCGAGCTGGTTTCGGGGTCGAAATCCTTGAAGTCGGGGCTGTAGGTCAACAGGTTGAGCCCACTCACGTAGAGCCGCAGGTTCTTGATCCGCAGGCGTTCGGTCAGGCTGCCGGGCAGGCTGTAGCCGAATTGCAGGTTCTTGAGCCGGAGGTAATCGGTTTTGCGCAGGAAGTGCGTGTTGCGGTTGTTGCGCCAGTATTCGTTGTCGCGGTTAAAGGTGCGGGGGCCGCCCGCATCCGGGTTTTCGGGCGTCCAGCGTTCGTCGTAGAAGCTCTTGAGGAAGTTGCCGATCTCGCCTGATTCCGTCTGCACGTACTGCACGGCGCCGGCCGCCCCCTGGAAGAGGATTTCCAGGTCGAAGCCTTTGTAGGCCAGGCGGGTCTTTACGCCGCCCATGAAGCGGGGCACGTTGGTTTTCTCGTTGCGCACGCGGTCGTTGGCATTTATTTCGCCGTCGCCGTTCACGTCTTCGAAAATAACGTCGCCGGGGCGGGCATTGGCCCACTTGGCGGGCGTGGCGTCCACCTGGGCCTGGTCGCGGAAGATGCCGAGGGCCTGGTAGTAGAGGTCATCGTCGGGGCTGAAGGGGTTCGTCGGAATGGGCCGGTCGGTGGTGCGCTGGTATTCGGGCCGTCCGGGCGACTCGTCCCAGAACGTGATCTTGTTCTTCTGGTAGCCGCCGTTGGCCGACACTTCGTATTCGAGGCCGCCCGCCGTGTTCTTGTAGCCCACGCTGAACTCAAAGCCCCGGTTGGCCACTTTGCCGATGTTTTCGCGGGGCAGCGACAGGCCCGTAGAGCCGGGAATGGACGCGTTGCGCCACCACAGGATCTGCGAACGGGTGTTGTAGAAGTAGTCCAGGCTCACCAGCAGTTTGTTGTTGAACAGGTCCGTCTCCAGGCCCACGTTGAACTGGTTGGCGATTTCCCAGGTCACGTTCTCGTTGGGAATGCGGGTTTCGTACAGGGTCTTGTGCTCCTGGGTGATGCCGAAGATGTAGGGCTGGAAGCGCAGCGGCGGCTCTTCCCAGCGGCCGAAGCCGTAGGTGGCCAGGTACTGGAACTCGTCAATCCGGTCGTTGCCGGTCTGGCCCCACGAAGCGCGCAGCTTGAAGTTGTCCGAGAAGGTGACGTTGTCTTTCCAGAAGGATTCTTCCGACACCCGCCAGCCGGCCGAAAAGCCGGGGAAGAAGCCGTACCGCTTGGTTTCGGGGAAGATGTACGACCCGTCGTAGCGCCACACCACTTCGAAGAGGTATTTCTCCGACAGGTTGTAGTTGACGCGGCCGAAGTAGTTGAGGCGGGCCTGCTGGTAGGCCGAGCCGCCGTTGTCCTTGTCGGCGTCGCCGCCGGCGAAGAGCTGGTCAATGGCCGTGGACACGAAGAACCGGCGGTAGGCGTCGAACCGGTCGCCGCGCGCGGTGCGCCGCTCGGTACCCGCCATGAACTTGAAGTTGTGGATGGAGCCGAAGGTGCGTTCGTAGTTGATCATGCCGTTCACCAGGATGTCCTGCACGTCGGCCGTGTTTTGCCGCAGGCGCGGGTCGTCAAACCCTTTCTTGCCCTTCACGAGCAGCGGCTCCCCGTCGGCGCCGTAGGTCTGCCCGTCCCAGGAGTACAGGAACCAGGGCGTCTCGAAACGCTTGCCGAACGCAAACGCTTTGTCAATGCCGGCGTTGGTGTTGATGGAAAGACCTTTCACCCAGGGAATGTCCACGTTCAGGCGCAGCGTGTTTTGCAGCACGTACAACCGGTTGCGGTCGTAGCCGGTGGCGTCGGTGCTGACCACGGCCGGGTTGTCGCCGTACTCGATGTCGGGGCCGGGCGTGCCGTTGGGCCAGTAGGCGTGCATCTGCGGTTTGCCGCGCATCACCATCCGGAAAATGCTGCCCGCCGAACGGGTCGGGTAGTTGCGGTTTTCCTGCCGCCCGGCCACGTCAATGGCAAAGCTGATGTGCTCGCCGATCTTGCCGTCGAGGTTGCCGCGCAGGTCGTACTGGTTGTACTTGGTGGCGCTGTTCTGGTAGAAGCCCTGCTGGCCCTTGGTGCCGAAGGAGCCGAAATACCGCAGGCTTTCGCTGCCGCCCGTCACCTGCACGTTGCCGTACGCCTGGCCCGACCAGGGCCGGAGCACTTCCTTGAACCAGTCCGTATTGGGGTAGCGCCAGGGGTCGGAGCCGTCGCGGAACTTCCCGATTTCTTCGTCGCTGTACTTGGGGGAATAGTTGGCCGGGTCAGTGGATTTGTACCGCTCGATTTCGTTGAGCATGGTGGCGTACTCGGCCGCATCGGCCATGTCGGGAATCCGGGTGGGCCGCCCGTAGCCCTGGTTCAGGTTGAGCGTTACCTCCGGCTTGCCCACTTTGCCCCGCTTGGTGGTGACCAGGATCACGCCGTTGGCCGCCTGGGCGCCGTAGATGGCCGCCGAGGCGTCTTTGAGGACGGTGATGCTCTCCACGCTGTTCTGGTCAATCCGCTCCAGCGAACGGCCGGGAATGCCGTCCACCACGATGAGGGGGTCGTTGTTGCCCAGGCTGTTGACCCCGCGGATGCGCAGGGTGGAGCCGTCGTTGCCCGGCTCGCCGCTGGGCGTGATGGCGACCAGGCCCGGCAAGCGGCCCACGAGGCTGTTGGTTACGTTGGTGACGGGCGCCTGCACGATCTCGGAGCCTTTCACGGAGGTGATCGAGCCGGTGAGCGTCTCTTTCTTCTGGGTGCCGTAGCCGACCACCACCACTTCGCTCAGCGCCTTCACGTCGGTCGCCAGCGAGACGTTGACCGTGCCCCGGTTGCCGATGGCCGCCTCCTGGGTGATGTAGCCGATGAAGCTGAACACCAGCGTGGCGTTGTCGGGCGCCGTCAGCTTGTAGCGGCCGTCCACGTCGGTGGTGGTGCCGTTGGTAGTGCCTTTCACCAGTACGCTCACGCCGGGGATGCCCCCGCCGTTTTCGTCGGTGACCCGGCCGCTCACCGGAATGTCGGCAACGGCGGCGGGCGTTTCAATGCGGGCCGTACCGGCAGGGTCCGCCGGACCCGACGCGAGGGTCTGGGCGTACAGCGACCGGCCCGGCGAAAAGAGCGTGGGCAGCACGAGCAAGCCGGCCACGAGTAAGTAGTCTTTTCTCATTACAAGGTGAGGTTGAGGATAAGTGAATTGAAAAAAGCGGGGCAAACACAGTTTATTACACGAAAAATAATTCAGCGGACAATGCGTGCCGGGTGCCGGAACCGGCCGGTTCACGGGCCGCGGATGCCGCGGCCGGACGCGTCGCAGGAAAACACGGGAAGACGCCGGAAATTCGAAAAACGACTTACTGCTCAGGTAAGTATGGTTACGGCCGGCCCGGTTGTTACGCTGCGGCAACACCCGCCCGGAAAGCGGGCTTACAGTGCAAAACAGCGGCTAATTTAACTTTACCAACAGGAAATTGCATTATACGGATTCTCAAAACTACCATTTCTTCTTTAGATTCTTACAAAGAAGATTTATAATTTTTTTCAACCACGATGCACTTTTTTATTGGAAAAATGTAGGAAAAGCCGGCCGGGGCGTTGGCAGGGTGGCGACCCCGGCGCGGGGAGGCGGTCACCGGGCGCAGCGGGCCGCCGGCGGCAGGGGGGCGGGGCTGTTGCAGACGGGACCGGTGCGGGCCGTGACGGGGAAAAAGGGGGGAATATTTAGGGCTTCCGGGGAACGGACGGGCCGTTTTGCGCCTTATAAGGATAGAGAGTATACTCCCTAAATTTGTGTTTTGCACGTTTGCGCCGGCAAAATACTTACCTGTGTACCATGAACCTTCCAAAAGTAAAAACGATACTCCTGGCCGCCGTCTTTGCCCTTGGGACGGCGGTGACTACCCTTGCCCAGCAGCAGGACCCCGCCATTTCCGACAAGGCCCGGCAGTTCTACGACCAGGCGGGCAGCCTCATCACTTCCCGCAAGTTTGACCAGGCCGCCGCCGTGCTCCTCAAGGCCATTGACAAGGAACCCCGGTACGCCGAAGCCCACTTCCGGCTCGCCAACGTGTACGAACTCATCGCCCAGGTGGAACGCACCCCCGAGTACCGGCAGAAGATCCGGGACCACTACCAGAAAAGCGTGGAACTCAAGCCGGGCCACCCGCCCTTCATGGCCGCCTACGGCATCCTGGGGCAGTCGTACCTGGGCGCGGGGGATTACGAAAACGCCAAACGTTCTTTTGAGCAGTTCCTGGCCCTCAAGCCCGTGAAAGCGGCCCAGGTGCAGTACGCCCAGCGAATGATCGCCAACTGCGAGTTTGCCCTGAAGGCCAAAGCCGAGCCGCTGCCCTTCAAGGCGGTGCCCATGAGCCCCACGGTGAATCGGTTTGCGCTGCAATACTTCCCGGCCCTCACCGCCGACCAGCAGACGCTCATCTTCACGGCCCGCGCCACGGCTGACCTGAAAAGCGACGAGAACCTGTACGTGAGCACCAAAAAGGCCGAAGACTGGAGTGAGCCGGTGCCGCTCTCCGACCGCATCAACACGGCGGCCAACGAAGGTACCTGCTCGATTTCGGCCGACGGCCGCACGCTGGTGTTTACCTCCTGCGAAGGCCGCCAGAACTTCGGCAAGTGCGACCTGTTCGTCTCCTACAAGGTGGGCGACGAGTGGACCGAGCCGGTCAACCTGGGCAACAAGGTCAACTCGCCGGCCTGGGAATCGCAGCCGGCCCTCACCGCCGACGGCCGCACGCTGTTCTTCGTGTCCGACCGCCGGGGCAGCTACGGCCGCCGCGACATCTGGAAGAGCCTGCTGGGCGAAGACGGCTACTGGGGCGTGCCCGAGAATCTGGGCGCAAGCGTCAACACTGCCGGCGATGACCTTTCGCCGTTCATTCACGCCAACAGCCGCACCCTGTACTTCTCTTCGGAAGGCCACGTGGGCATGGGCGGCTTCGACCTGTTTTCCACCGAATACCGCAGCGGGCAGTGGACCTTTCCCAAGAACCTGGGCTACCCGCTCAACAACCACAACGACCAGGTGTCGCTGTTCGTGACGGCCGACGGCAAAAAAGGCTACTACGCCCACGAGGAAAAGGACGGCCGGCTCTTCAACAGCCAGCTCTACGAGTTCGACGTGCCCGAGCAGATCGCCGTCACCGAAAGCAGTGACTACCTCAAAGGCCGCGTGTACGACGCCAAAACCAAGAAGCCGCTGGGCAGCAAGATCGAGATTTACAATGTGAAGTCGGGCGGGCGGGAAGCCCTCATCAGTTCCGACCGGCTTTCGGGCGATTACCTGGCCGTGCTCACCGAGGGCACCGAGTACGGGCTGTACGTCAACAAGGAGGGGTACCTGTTCAAGAGCCTCTACTTCAACTACGACGGCGGGCAGCA
>CADCTQ010000178.1 GCA_902805615.1 uncultured Cytophagales bacterium | reverse complement strand
GGCGTATTTGGCGAACCGGCCCGCCGGGTGATGCGCGGGAGCCAGGTCGAGGAAGGCCGTCAGGTCCTTGGCGTCGCCGATGATGCCTTCCTGGCGGAGCAGGTTGAGCACGCGCAGCACGTCGTCCTTGGGAATGCCCAGCACGTCGGAGAGGTAATCCACCCGCGTTTCGTCTTCCTTCACGATGCGCTGAATGATGCGGGCGGCGTGCTGCTGGTCCTTCTCCGAAAAGTGCCGCGACCGGCGGACCCGTTCGTTGGCAACGTTGACGTCCCGTTCGCGGAAGCTGTTGGCGAAAATGCGGGGGGCGTTCTGGCCGCGTTTCACGTAGCCGCCGTCTTCGAGGGCCGCCACGGCCGCCGTCACGCGGGTTTCGAGCTGGTGCATTTCGCGGTCCCAGCCGGCGGCCCTGGCAATTTCGAGGGCCGAACGGGTCACCTGGCTGCGGCCCGCGGTGAGGCGCTTGATGCCCTGCCAGATCTGTTCGATCTCCTTGCGGTTGAGGCGCGTGGCCGTGAGCAGCGAGAAGTGCTTGCCCAGGTCGTCTTCGTCGAAGAGCACGTAGCAGCCCGCCTCGATGTCTTCGCTGCGCCCGGCGCGGCCGGCTTCCTGCACGTAGTTTTCCAGCGAGTCGGAGATTTCGTAGTGGATCACCATTTCCACGTTGTTCTTGTCCACGCCCATGCCGAAGGCGGTGGTGGCTACGATGGTATTGACCTCGCTGCGGATGAACTGGTCCTGGTTGCGCACCTTCTGGTTGCTGTCCATCTGGCCGTGGTAGGGCAGGGCCTTTAGTCCGTCGCGGGTGAGGCTTTCGGCCAGGTCCTCGGCGGTTTTGACGCGGGAGACGTAGATGATCTTGGGCCGGTCGCTGCTGCCCACGAGCCCCTTGAGCCGCCCGTACTTGGCTTCGCCACGGGCCTCCTGCACGTTGTAGGTGAGGTTGTGGCGCCGCCCGGGGGCCTTGAACACGCGCAGCGCCAGCCCGAGCTTGTCGCGGAAGTACGCCGCGATGTCCTGCACCACCTGCGGCTTGGCCGTGGCCGTAAAGCACGAGACGGGGATGGGTTCGGTGAGCCCTTTTTCCCGCCCGAGCCCGGCGATGAATTCCCCGATGTAGAGGTAATCCACCCGGAAGTCGTGGCCCCACGACGAGAAGCAGTGCGCCTCGTCAATCACGATGCGGGCCACGGTGCGGTTGCGCAGCAGGTCGGTGATGGTGCGGGAGCGGAGCGATTCGGGCGACAGGTAGAGCAGGTGCACGTCGCCGCGCAGGACGCGTGCGATGGCCTCGCTCCGTTCGAGCGGCGAGAGCAGGCCGTTGATGGTGACCGCGTTGACGAGGCCGTGGCGCTGCCGGAGCACGTCCACCTGGTCTTTCATCAGCGATTGCAGCGGGGAGATGACCACCGTCAGGGACCGCCCGGCGCGGCCGGCCATCAGGGCGGGAAGTTGAAAGGTGAGCGACTTGCCGCCGCCCGTGGGAAAGATCGCCACCAGCGACTCGCCGGCCAGCGCCGACCGCACCACCTGCTCCTGGAGCGAGACCGTCTCGGCCGGGTCGAAGGTGCGGAATTCGTCGTAGCCAAAGTATTGTTTGAGGGCCGGGTGCGGGTCGAGCCATTCGGCGCAGTACGCGCAGGCCGGGTCGGTGCAGCCGCGCAGCCGCAGGGCGTGCAGGATGGCCGTCAGGTGCGGGTAGTTTTTGACCAGCCACGGCGGGGTCAACGATTCGGGGTCCTGGGTGGTGACCAGCGCCAGGGCGTAGGCAAACGCCTCGCGGTCCCGCCGGACCAGGCCCGCCACGTCGGCGTGGGCGCACACGCGGCCCGCAAAGTAGGTTTTGATCGCTTCGGTGAGGTCCGTAGGGGTGGCATCCGGCCCGTAGCGGACGGCCCGGAAAAAGCCGCCGAAGGATTCGGTGTCTTTGAGCAGGTGGTAGTAGATGCGTCGGAGGCCGGCCGGCAGGCGGTAAAACGCATCGGCTTCATCCACAAAGAGTTGCCGGGCCAGGCTGGCGTCCCACACGGGGTTGTTGGGCGGGTACTCGGCGTAGAGTTTGTAGTCTTTGACCAGCTTGTGGTAGGGCTTTTCGGGAAAAAGCAGGGCCGACAGGTACAGCGTATCCACGGCGGGTTTGGCAAAAAAGGCCGCGGCCATGCCGGCTTTGCGGAGCAGGGGCAGGTCGTGGCGCAGGATGTTGTGTCCGCACACGCAGGCGGCATCCCGGGCAAACGCGTCCAGTTCGGCGGGGGAGGTCAGGTGAAAACTCCGTTCGCCGAGCCACGCGCCGATCTCGCGGATGCGCCCGGTTTTTTCTTCCGCCTCCAGGTCAAAAAATAAGATATGGTCCAACGAAAACCCTTCCATGTGGCTAGCAACCTTGAAGTTACGAAGATTGATTGGTACACTGATCGGTACACTGATTTGTTATGATGGTTATGATTGATTATGATTTGTTTTTCAGGAGGATTGTGTGATGTGGAGTTGGTTCGTAAATTCTACATTTGATCATAACTCATCGTAACGAATCATAATCATCATAACAAATCAGTGTACCATTTATCAGTGTACCGTCAAACCCCGATTCCATGCACATCAAGGCCGTCAACCACGTAGCCCTGCACGTTGCCGACGTGGCGGAGAGCGTCGCTTTTTACGGGCAAGTCCTCGACCTGCAACCCATGCCCCGGCCGGCATTCGACTTTCCCGGCGCCTGGTTCCGCATCGGCACCGACCAGGAACTGCACCTGATCGGTGACCGCACGGAGGCCGTCCGGTCGCATTCCCGGGGGACGCACTTTGCCCTGCACGTGCCCGACGTCGAGGCCGCCGGACGCGAACTCCGCGGGAAGGGCATTGCCTTCTCCGGCCCCAAAACCCGTCCCGACGGCATCCTCCAGATCTTCCTCCAGGACCCCGACGGGCATTACATTGAGTTGTGCGAGGTGAAGGAGTGACAGTACGTGTAAAAAATTGAACCTGTATCATCTTTCCACCGCGGAAACGACGTAGTTGGCGGCACAGGTCGCATCGCAGGAAGGCGTCGCATCGCGGCTCCCCTCCTCGGAGGGGCCGGGGGTGGGTTTACTTCTATGCCTCGCGTGGGATGGGGATCATTGCAGCAACAACCCACTGTGAGAGGGAATTTGCGAAAGGTTTGGCACTCGAGTGTTTTCCCGGGCGGTGATCCTCATATAACTTGTATCCTGTAGGTAAACCCACCCCCTAACCCCTCCGAGGAGGGGAGCCGCGACGCGACACTTTCCCGCGATGCGACAACCCGCGTACCACCCTCCCGCGGTGCGACGCTTTCCCGCGATGCAACTCCTTTCCGCGAAATAGCCCGTGCGACGGGCAAGCAACCGGGATTGCAACGGAAGTAGTGTATGTGGGGAGCAGTAATTACAGCCGGCCATTGCCTGGTTTGGCGTAAGTGTTTACATTGAGGCGGCCTTTCTTCCTGACCACACTCCCTATGTTCCTCCGCACCCTGCTGTTGATTCTGGGCGCCGGCCTGCTGCTGGCCGCCTGCGTGAAAACTGCTTCTCAGTCCAACAAGCCCTACGACCTGCTCATCCGCAACGCCCGGGTGGTGGACGGCACGGGCAACCCGTGGTTCCTCGCCGACGTGGCCGTGCGCGGCGACCGCATCGTGCGGGTGGGCCGCAACCTCCCCGGAGAGGCCCGCCAAACCCTCGACGCCCGCAACCGCATCCTGGCCCCGGGCTTCATTGACGTACACGCCCACGCCGAAAACGTGTACGAAAACCCCAGTGAACGCTTCGTCCGCATGGGCGTGACCACGCTGGTCACGGGCAACTGCGGCTCCTCCGTAACGGCCGTGGACTCGTTTCTCGTCCTGGCCGCCAACCGACCCATTGCCCTCAACATTGCCACGCTGGTGGGGCACAACTCGGTGCGCCGCAAGGTGATGGGCGAGGTCAACCGCGCCCCCACCGCCGACGAACTCCGGCAGATGGAGGCGCTGGTCGAAAAAGGGATGCAGGACGGCGCAGTGGGCTTTTCCACGGGACTGATTTACGTGCCGGGCACGTACGCCAAGACCGACGAGGTGGTGGCCCTGGCGAAAGCCGCGGCTAAACACGGCGGGGTGTACGCCTCGCACATCCGCAACGAGGAGGGCAAGGTGTACGAGGCCATCCGCGAGGCCATCCACGTGGGTCGCGAGACGGGCATGCCGGTGGAAATCTCGCACTTCAAGGTGGGCAGCAAAAGAATGTGGGGCGAAAGCGAAAAGACGCTCGACCTGGTGCGGGAGGCCCGGCGGGGCGGCTTGCAGGTGACCGTGGACCAGTACGCGTACACGGCCTCGTCCACGCGGCTCTCGTCGAACCTGATCCCGGCGTGGGCGCTGGCCGGCGGACCTGAAGAGGGCAAGCGGCGCCTCGGCCACCCCGACACGCTGGCCCGCATCGTCGCCGAGATGAAGACGGAACTCGCCAACGACGGCTTTACGGACTATTCCTTCGCGGTGGTCGCCAACTACAAAGCCGACACCACGCTCAACGGCAAATCCATTGCCCAACTCGCCCAACTGGTGCGCCGCGACAGCACGCTGGACGGCCAGATCGCGCAGATTTTCGACATGTACCGGGGCGGCGACGCGCAGATGGTGTACCACAAGATGGACGAGCCCGACGTGGAGCGCATCCTGCGGGAACCGTTTACGATGGTGGCTTCGGACGCCGGGCCGGGCAACTACCTTTCGGGCGTGCCGCACCCGCGGGGCTACGGCAACAACGCCCGGGTGCTGGGTCGCTACGTGCGCGAACGGCAAGTCATTTCCCTCGAAGACGCCATCCGCAAGATGACTTCGCTGCCGGCCCAGACGTTCGGCTTCCGCGACCGGGGGCTGGTGCGGGAGGGCTACGTGGCCGACCTGCTGCTCATTGACGAGGCCACGGTGGGCGACCGGGCCACTTTCGAGGCGCCCCACCAGTACGCGGCCGGCTTCGACTACGTGATCGTGAACGGCAAGCCGGTGGTGGCCGAGGGCAAAAACACGGGCACGCTGCCGGGCAAGGCGATCCGCAGGGAGTAAATGAACTGAACCGGTTTGGGCGGGAAATGAAAAGATTCGGCTATGCATGCGCATCAGCAATCACCAAAGGATGGAGCTAAAGCGATCAGGAATGAATGAATCATCAGGCCGGACCTCAAAGGAGAAAATAACCAGGCAGTACGCGTCTGCCGTGTATAGTTATCTTTTTCCCGGGTTGCCATTTGTCCTGCACTTGGTGGATGCGTATACTTTCGCTTTAACGGGGGATGTTCTTTTTGTCCGTTGCTTTCCTGAGCCTGGTGCCCGCGGGCTGCACCGGCCTGTTCTTCACGATCAAAGGATTGATGCTGGCCTTTAAAAACAATGACTACCAGAAAAAGGACATTGGCTACGCCAACCTGATCATGGGCATCATCATCGTGTTTGCCGGCCTGTTTGCCGCAGCATTGACTTACATGATGGTGTCGCAGTGAAAGCCGGGCTTCCGGTCCCGCCGTTGGTGTTTTCACCGGATTGGTGAGGATGAAGACGTGAAAGAAAATTATATACCCACGCATTCCCCTTATTCAAAAATGAAACAATTGATCTGCCTGTCGGGCGTTGTGATTGCCGTTTCCTGTTCTACACAGACTAAATTGAAAGACGAAAAAAGAATGGGAGATGATTCAATTTCGGTGACTTCCACGAAAAGGAGCCAAAGGCTACGTGATACTGCTTTACATGAAGCAAAAGCGAAGATAAAGTTTACAACGCCTTTCGATACGTTCACTTCCCAGGGAAACGAAATTGTTTTCTTCAAGCCTACGGAAGAAGAGTTTGAATTACTTGCAGCGCATTACGGTGAAGATTCTGGCATCCGGGAAGCAGAAGCGGATTTCTCGTTTTACGCACAAAGTGTAAGTGATTCACTCAAAACCGGCGAAACCAAAGTAGTAGTTCCCAGGCAACGCATCATCAAAATTGTTGCATACGACGGAACCGTTTCGTATTTGGACCGGCTCGATAATGGTACGAATGAATTGGGAGTCATCTTCAATTATGATGATGGAGAGCCTGTGGTAGCCTTTGGGGTGGACACAGACGTGAGCATTCTGGAACGAATCAAAAAGAAAGAATGAGGCATACTGGTAACACCAGTCCCAAACTTCGACCGGCCTTGCTACACCGCAGGGCATGACCAAAGGGCACTACGCCATCATGAAAAAAACGATCATTTGCCTGGTTTTGTGGGGAATAGGGTTGCCGGGGTGCAAACCACTAGAAACGCGTCTGGCCGGGTGTTACGAGCAGGCATCCCACCGGGAGGGTAGCCCAAGCCTGAGATTGTATGCCAGTCACCGGTTTCATTACTATGCGTATCAGTCACCGGTATTTATCGGCACCTTCGGGAAATGGCAGGTGGAGGGGAAAAACCTGGTTTTGAACTCAGATACGGCGCTGAAGA
This sequence comes from uncultured Cytophagales bacterium, assembly GCA_902805615.1. Taxonomy (GTDB): domain Bacteria; phylum Bacteroidota; class Bacteroidia; order Cytophagales; family 172606-1; genus CADCTQ01. The sequence goes on along the minus strand of CADCTQ010000178.1, from coordinate 11,324 downwards.
CCCTGCCCCCGGTTATGTTTGCAGATGTGCCCGCAGCAGATTCGGTAAAGATAAGACTGTACGGATGGGGAGACGGGCACACGCACATCATAGGGTCCGTGAGCAGAGACCCGATCGCCGGAGCAAAAGTACACGTAAAGACTCCGGACGGGTGGATACAGGTAGAGACCGATGACCGAGGACGCGCAAAGATGGCCACTGCGTACATTGACAGCATACGGGTGACCGCACCCGGCATGAAGCCCCTCAACGAAGCCCTGCGCCGCAATCCCGCCTGGGGTGAATTGCTGATCGGCATGGAAAAAGAACAGGCGAAAAGGCTCTTTTTTACGGATGAAAAGTGGGAGATCAGGCGCAACCGGTTATTCCGGCTTACCCCTGAGCGGGCTACGTACAGAAAATGCAACAAAAAGGGCTGTTGCCGGCACTACAGTGAATGATAACGGGCCAGGCCGCGGCCCCTAAGATTAAGACACATTTTGGGGATGAACTGAAAGTGGTCGGTGCGGTATGAGATTAGCGCAGTCGTGCTTATTTGGGGCGAGACGCCTTATCCCTTTCCACAAGGATTTGGCAAAGAGGATGAAGACAAACCCCTTCCCGTTGCCCCGCCAAACGCTGGGTGCTGTCATGCTGACGAAGGAAGCATCTGGCCCCTAACCCGGAAAGCCTCTCCATGCATCCTCCACAGAAGCCCGTATTGTCGGAACCCGTATTGTCGGAATCGTCATAGTGGTGCTTTATTGGGTGCTGGATGCTTCCTTCGTCAGCATGACAGCACCCAGCGTTTGGCGGGGATAGGTGGGAACGCTAATCACGTACTCAGTGAGACACTGACCACGGCAGCAGCGACACTGACCACGGCAGTACGAGACACCAACGCCGGTCCTTCACTACCCCGATATAGGGTCCGCCTGCCGCCGTCAGCGTCCCGCCGCCGTCAGTGTCTCATTGACGGCTCCGGATGGCCTGTCAAGCAGGTCCCGCAAAAGTGTAGTGATCGCAGGGCTGCAACGCGGGGGAAGAAGCCGGCACGGCACGGGTGAGCTTTTGGTTCGCCACTGGCAGTAAAAAAACAAAACGCATTGAAACAAATGAAAATACGGGCTCTCTTCCTGGGGTTAGGGTTGCTGTTTACCAGCGGGAGCATGGCTTGTACTTGTGGTGGCAGGTCCCTCGAAGCCGATTATAAAGATGCAACTGCAATGGTGGAAGGCCGGGTAACAGGCCGGAAGATCAAAAAGTACCGGTTGACCCTTGAAAACCGCGAAGTGTACTCCTTCACTTACTTTGTGTATACGATACGCGTAAAGCAGGTGCATAAAGGACAGCCGGGAAAACTGCTGCGCGTAGCCACTGCCCGGGAAGGAACTACGTGTGGCATGCGCTTTAAAATGGGCCGGTGGTACCTGGTGTCGGCTTTTCCCGACGAAAGGTACGGCCTGTATACGAGCAGCTGCTCGACGAACATCCGCCGGAGGGAAATGTACTTCAAGCAGGAGATTGCGGCTTTGCGAAAACTGGCCGGGAAGGGTTGAACAAAAAAAGGGCATACTTCCAAACCACAATCCACCAGCAGCAAGCAAAACCAACAACGATGAAACGGATTTTTATACTCTTCTTTGTGCTGCTGCCCTGGGGCGCCAATGCGCAAAGCAAACCCGGCCGGTTCTGGACGGAGGACCAGCGGAAGTTTCTGATTGCCCAACTGGAAAGCTCCCAGAGGGAATTGGTTGCGGAGGTGGAAAAGCTTTCCGAGGCGCAGCTTCACTTCCGGCCCGACACGGCAAAATGGTCGGTTGCCCAGGTCGTGGAGCACCTTGCCGTGCAGGAGGAACACCTGCACTGGGATCTGCTGTACAACCAGTACACCCCCGAGCAACCGGAACTGGCCCGGAAAGCAAAAAGGGATGACCGTGAATTCCTGGCGTATGCCACGGATGCCGCCAGGGGAGAGGCGCCCTGGCTGGCCTTACCCCTGGGAAGGTTCCGGACCAAGGATGAACTGCTGGCTTACTTCAACCGGTTCCGAAACCAGGTGATCCGCTACGTCAGCGAAACGCCCACCGACTTCCGGGTCCACTTCATCTACCGCCCCAAAGAGGCCGGCATCTGGCACCGGGTGGATTTGCACCAGTACACCTTGGGCTTCGTGGCCCATACCCAAAGGCACACCAACCAGGTCCGCAAGATAAAGGCTGAGCCGGGTTTTCCGCAGCAACATTAGGAATGCCCGGTGGCTTCGCTGCTTCACAAGAAACCATAAAAACCAAATTCATGAAAAAAACAATCGGGTGGGTAGTGCTCGGCACGGTGCTGCTGGGATGCGGACCGGCCGCCGAACAGGAGGGGACGAAACCTGCCGCAACGTCCATCCGGGGCACCTGGAAGCTGGTGCGGGGCACGGTGATCGAAAAGGGCGATACCACCGTGACGGATTATACCCGGGGCAAATCCTTCATCAAAATCATCAACGACACCCATTTCGCCTTTCTGCTGCACGACCTGGCGAAGGGCAAAGATTCGGCCGCCGTGTTCGCTTCCGGCGGCGGTACCTATTCGCTGACCGACAGCGTATACACCGAGCACCTGGAGTATTGCAGCGACCGGCAGTGGGAGGGACACGACTTTGCTTTTGCCGTCACGGTCCGCAACGATTCGCTCACGCAGCAGGGCATCGAGCAGGTGGAAAGTGCGGGCATCAACCGGGTGAATATTGAAAACTACGTGCGGGTGCAACCGTAACGAAAGGAGACCGGAGGAAGGGAGACCGGAGGAGGCGTACCCGTGCCGCGCGCAAAACAGTGGGCAATGCGAATGGACACAGCAAAAACGGGAGGAAAGGAAATGGAGCCTGCCACACCTGAGTGTTTTTGCAGCCTCCCTTTTCCTTTCCTCCCGTTTCGTTACCGGCCTGTACCGGAGCCACGCCCTGGTTTCCTTCCCGATCCTCCTCCAGTCTCCCTTCGTCCGGTCTCCGGTCTCCTTTTACTGCTTTACGAAGCGGAACAGGCGCGGTCCCCCGTCGGTGGTGACCGTGAGCAGGTAGGCGCCCGGGCGGAGGCTCCGCACGTCCAGCGCAAACCCGCCGGCGGCCGGCCGGTGCCCGTTCACCAGCCGGGCGATGCCCAGGGCGTCGGTTACGGCCGTGCGGTGCACTGCCCCGGCGGCGTCATCGAGCCGCACGTGCACGCGGTCCGCGGCCGGGTTGGGACGCAGCCCGGCGCCGGCCGCCGTTTGGGCCACCTCCGCACCGGCGAGGCGGCCGGCCGTGACCGGCAACACCTCAATGGCTTTCACGCTGGGCAGGTCGGCCGAGCCCTTCCGGAACTGCAAGTTCAGCGTGCCGTCCGTGACCGTTACCACGAAGCTTTCCCGCACGGCCTGCATCGCACCGCCGGCGGTGGCGAAAATGTCGTATTCCGTCAGTTTGCGTTGCCCTTCCGCGTCGAGGTTGAACTTGCGCGAACCCACGCCGCCGGCTACCAGGTTGCCCCAGTAGGTTTCGGTAAAGTCCAGCGATACGGAGAAGGTGCCGTTGCCGGTCGGGAAGTTGTAGGAGAACGAGGACCCGTGCCGGCCCGTCCGGTAGAGGGGTTGTTCGGCCGTACCGGCTACCACCCCGGCGGCGGGGATGGAACGGGTGCCCCCCGCGAAGTAACTGTCGCCGGCATAGGTGCGGTTGTCGGTGGTGGTGTAGGCCGGGCCGCCCGCATTCACCCGGAACGCGCCAGGTTCGGCAACCGGTACTACTTCCAGGGCGGCCACGGCCGGGTAGTCGGCCGAACCTTTCCGGAACTGTACGTCCAGCGTGCCGTCCGTGACGCTCACCCGGAAGGTTTCCTGCACGGCCCGCATGGCCCCCCGGGCCCGCTGGTAAACGTCGTAGTTGGTCAGTTTGCGGGCCCCTTCCACGTCCACGTGGAACCGCCGCGAACGGACGCCGCCGGGCACGCGGTAGCCCCAGTAGGTTTCGTTGAAGTGCAGCGTAACGTCGTAGGTGCCGTTGGGGACGGGCACGCCGTAGGCGAATGACGGCCCGAAGCGGAGGCTGCGGTAAAGGTCATCTTCGGTGGTGTTGGCGACCTCGCCCGTGTCCAGGGCCGAAACGGTACCGCCGGTAAATTGCGCGTCGGCCGCGAAGGGAACGTTGTCGGCCGTGGTGTACCGGGCGCCGCCCGCGTTGATGCGGACGAGGTCCGTGACGGGCGGTGCCGGCAGCAGCTCGGCCAGGGGCCGGTACCACGCGCCGGTGTTGTAGGTGCCCGCCACCAGCCGGTCGGCGGTCACGGCCAGGGAGCGCACCGACGGGTTGTTGAACCCTTCATTGACCCGCGTCCAGGTTGCGCCCCGGTCCACCGACCGGTACACGCCGCCCTGGTACGTGCCGGCAAACAGGATGCCCTGGTGGGCCACCAGCGAAATGACCGGGAAAAACGCCGCCGGGTTGTCCAGGCGGGTCCAGGTGGCCCCGGCGTCGCCGGACCGGTAGATGCCCGTGTAGCCGCCGGCGTACAGGTCGGTGCCGAGGGTAGCCATGCCGTTCACGTTGCTCATTCCCGGCACGGCCTGCCACGAGGCCCCCTCGTCGGTGGAGCGGAACAGGCCGCTGAAGGTGCCGGCAAACAGGACCCCGGCGTGGGCGTACAACCCGTTTACGAATTGCCCTTCCATGACGCCGGGGAGCAAGGTCCAGTTTTGGCCGTTGTCGGTGGATTTGTACACGCCGCTGCTGGTGCCGGCGTAGACGGCCCCGCCCTGCGCCAGCAACGCGGGCACGAGGAGGTTGGCCGGGCCGTTGCCGGGGAAAGACCAGGTTTCGCCGTCGTCGGCCGACCAGGCAATGCCGTTGCCCGAACTGCCCGCGAAGAGATGATCGCCGTTGCGGGCCAGGGAATACACGTAGCCGTACGGGTACGCGGTCCGGCTCCAGGTGCCGCCCTGGTCGGTGGAACGCAGCAGGCCGTACGCTTCGGTGCCCATGAAGAGGCCGTCGCCGTCGGCAAACAGGGTGGGCACGGTGTAGGTAACCATCCCTTCGGTGGCACGCTCCCAGGTCTGCCAGTCGTCCCCGGAGCGGAGCAGGCCGTCATAAGTCGTCGCCAGGAAGGCCGACGGGGTAAGGGCAATGCCGTTGGCCGAATTGTAAAACCCGGCCGGCTCCCAGGTAATTCCGGCGTCCGCGGATTTGAAAATGCCGTTGAAACTCGCCGCCCACAGTTCGCTGCCGCGGGCCAGTACGCCGTTCTGGCCCCGGGCCAGGTTGGTGAGGGTGGTCAGCGCCTGCCAGGGGCTGCCGTCCGCCGCCCGGTACACCTTGGAATAGCCGCCCGCAAACACCACGTTGTTGACGGCGGACAGCGTGTGCAGGTCGCCGTCCGGCAGTACCCGTTCCCAATGCGTGCCGTCGGCGGCCAGTTGGTACACGCCCTGGTTGTTGAGAGCCGTGTACACGCCCGCCGTGGTGGCGACCAGCGCCCCGATGGGAAACATGGGACGCGTCAGGTCGAGCCCCTCGTTCACGATTTCCCACGTGCGCCCGTCGTCGGTGGAACGGAATATTGCGCTGCCGGTGGCCGCCCACAGTTCGTTGCCCCGCTGCGCGAGGGCCGTGATCTGGAAGTTGGAAGCCTTGATGGCGTTGGGGTTGAGGCCGGTCGCCTGCCAGGTCTCGCCGTTGTCGTCGGAACGGTACACCCCCAGCCCGGGATTGAAGAGTCCCGCAAACACCGTGGTGCCCTTGACCAGGAGGGCATTCACGGTACTGTGCTGGGTGGGCAGACCCTGATTAACGGCCGTCCAGTGTCGCCCGTCGTCGTCGGACCGGTAGATGCCGCCCGCGGTGCCGGCAAAAATGTGGGTACCGGCGACGGCCAGGGCGTTCACTTCGCCGGCGGAGAGGCCGGTTCCCTGCTTCCACTGGGCCCGCAGCGGGGCGGCCAGCAGCAGGAGAAGAAGGGCAAGGGGCAGCCCGTGAAACAGGCGCCCCGTTCGTTGGTAGTTGTGTTGCATCGTAAAACGGTTTATGGTAGGTGTACTCGGGAAATTAATGACCAATGACTTTAAAGCCCGTGCTCCGGTCATTGGTCATTGCTTGACGAACCGGAGCAGGCGCGTTTCGCCGGCGGTGGTGATGCCCAGCAGGTAGGCGCCCGGCCGCAGCGTACGCACGTCCACTTCCAGCGTGTTCGCAGCCTGCACGCGGTGCCCGTTGACCCGGCGCACCACGCCCAGGGCATCAGTCAGGGTCGTGCCGAGCACGTCCGCCGCCGGCCCGCCGAGGGACACGTACAGCTTGTCACGCACCGGGTTGGGGTACAGCACGGCGCCGGTTTGCCCGCGTTCCGAACCGGTCGCCGCCAGCCGGCCCCCCGGGGCGGGTACTACCTCAATGGCAGCGATGCTGGGGTTGTCGGCCAGGCCCTTGCTGAAGCTGATGTCCAGCACGCCGTCGGTAACCGTCACGCTGAAGGCTTCGACCCGGGCCCGCATGGCGCCGCCCGCCGCCGCAAAAATGTCGTAGTTGGTCAGCCGGCGGCTGCCCTCCACGTCCACGTTGAACCGGCGGGAGCCCACGCCCCCGGCCGTGCGGGAGCCCCACCACGTTTCGTTGAAGTGCAGGAACACGCCGTAGGTCGCGTTGCTGACGGGAATGCTGTAGGAAAAGGCCGGGCCGAAACGGATGCTCCGGTAGAGGGCGTCTTCGGTGGTATTGGCCACTTCCCCGGCGGAGAGGGCCGACACGCTGCCCCCCGTAAAGGAGACATCGGCAACGAAGGTTTGACCGCCGGCCGTTACGTGGGCGGGGCCGCCGGCGTTGATGCGTTGCGCGGGGCTGGCGGGTACTACCTCAATGGCGGCCACGGCGGGGTTGTCGGCCAGGCCCTTGCTGAAAGCGATGTTCAGCGTACCGTCGGCAACCCGCACCCGGAAGGTTTCGACCCGGGCCCGCATGGCGCCGCCCGCCGCCGCGAAAATGTCGTAGTTGGTCAGCCGGCGGCTTCCCTCCACGTCCACGTTAAACTGCCGCGAACCCACGCCGCCGGCCGTGCGGTAGCCCCACCACGTTTCGTTGAAGTGCAGCGTAACGTTGAAATACCCGTTGCCGGTGGGCAGGGCGTAGCTGAAGCCGGTCCCCACGCGCAGGTTGTGGTAGAGGGCGTCGCTGGTGGTGCCGGCTACTTCCCCGCCCGCAATCGTGGAGACCGTGCCGCCGGCAAAGTTTCCATCCGCGGCAAACACGTTGCCTTGGGGCGTGGTGAACGCGCCGCCCCCGGCGTTGACCCGCAGCGGGTTGCTCCCGGCAATGGTCACCGGTACGGGCACGCGGGCCGATTCGCAGCCCGGCTCGCGGAACACGGACACGTAATACGTGGTACTGGCCGAGAGGGCCGGGGTGGTGTAGGTGGCGCCGGTAGCCAGGGGGCTGCCGCCGCTCGCCGCGCCGTACCAGCGGTACCCACTCCCGGCCGGGGCGCCGCTCGCCGTCAGCCGCGCCGGGCTGCCGGCACTGACCGTAACCCCGGCGGCCGTGGGCGGGACAACGGCCGGCAGCACCGAGAGGTTCGCCGTTTGCGCGAGGGGTACCTCGGCGCAACCCGAGGCCCGCACGCGCAGGGTGTAGGTGGCCGGGAGCAGCAGGTTGCCGGGTACGGAAAGGACAATGTCACCGCCGCCCGCCGCGGGGGCGCCCAGGGGCGAATCACCCAGGTAGAGTTGGTACGTGACGCCGGCCTGTGACCCTTTTACCTGCACCGTGGACGGGGCGCCGCTGCACACCGTGCCCCCCGCCACGGCCAGCGCGGCGTTGGGCGTGGTGCAGGCGCCGGGGGTAAACTTCCAGAGTTCGCGGCCCTCGTACCCGGTGCCGGCGGCAAAGTACAGCGTGCCGTTCACGTTGATCAGGCCAAAAGGCATGGACCCTTCCGGCCCGGGCGCCAGGTCTTTCACCAGCAGCACCTCACCCGTGGCCGCGTCGGCGGACCAAAGCTCGCCCCCCACGTTGCCGTACGTGCCTTCGGTGTCGAAGTGTAGTTGGAATTTGAAGGCCGGGAAGAATACCCGGTTGCCGACCGCCACCAGGCTGTACGCGCTGTTCACCCGGCCGGGTTCAATGAGGGCCTGCGTGCCGTCGGCCGTGCCGTCGCTCTTCCACACCCCCTGGCCCGTTGAACTGCTGGACCCGATTGTCATGGTTACCGAGGCCGTGAAATACAGCGTGCCGTTGGCGTTGGTCAGGAAGCCGGGGTGGGAACCGTACTGGCCGGGGGTAATGTCCTTGAACAGCACCGTACCGGCGGCCGTGCCGTCACTCTTCCACAACTCCTGGCCGTTGGTGCCGTCGTTGGCGGCCAGGTACAGCGCGCCGTTGAGAATAAGCATTTTGCGGACGTCGTAGTTGTTGCCGTAGGAGAAGCTCAGCCCGCCCGCCGCGCCGGGATGAATGTCTTTGACCAGCCGGGTGCCGGCCGCCGTACCGTCGCTCCGCCAGAGTTCGGGGCCGTTGATGCCATCGTTGGCCGCAAAATACAGGATGCCTTTGTCGTGCGTGAACCGGGCTTCGCGTACCGCGTAGGCCGGCGAAAGGACGGGGAAGGCGCCGCTGGGGCCGGTAAAGATGTCCCTGACCCGGGTGGTGCCGGCCGCCGTGCCGTTGCTGCGCCAGAGTTCGGGGCCGGCGATGCCGTCGTTGGCCGTGAAGTAGAGCACGCCGTTCACGTTCGTCAGCATCTCCGGCGTCGAAGGGTTGGCCCCCGGGTTGATGTTCCTGACCCGCACGGTGCCCGTAGCCGTGCCGTCGCTCCGCCACAGTTCCTGGCCGCCCAGGCTGTCGCCGGCGGCGAAGTACAGCGTGCCGTTCACGTCCGTAAGCCACGCCGGGTTTGAGCCCCGGGCCCCTGCCCGGATGTCTTTGACCCGCGTGGCCGTAATGCCGTCGCTCTTCCAGAGTTCGGTGCCGGTGGTGCCGTCATTGGCGGCAAAGTACAGCGTGCCGTTCACGTTTGTAAGCCAGGCCGGGCTTGAACCGGCGGCCCCCGGCGCAATGTCGCCCACCCGTACCGTACCGGCGGCCGTGCCGTTGCTCTTCCACAGTTCGGTGCCGCTGCCCGCATCCCGCGCGGCGAAATACACCGTGCCGTTCACGGCCGTCAGGTGGTTGGGGGAAGAACCCGGGGTGCCCGGGCGGATGTTCCTGACCGGCACCGTGCCGGCCGCGGTGCCGTTGCTCTTCCACAACTCGGCTTCGTTGCCATCGAACCCGCTGAAGTACAAGGTATTGTTCACCGCGGTCATCCAGGTGATGCTGCTGCTGCCGCTGCCGGGGTTGATGTCTTTGACCCGCGTGGTACCGGCTTCCGTGCCGTTGGTCACCCACAACTCATGCCCGTTGGTGCCGTCAGCGGCACTGAAGTAGAGCAGGTTGCCCATTACGGTCAAGGCCTGGGGTATGGCTTGGCCCGCCCCTGGGAACAAATCCTTGACTGGTACGGTGCCGGCGGCCGTGCCGTCCGTTTTCCAGAGTTCGCGGCCGCGTACGCCGTCGTCGGCAACAAAGTACAAGGTATTGTTGAGGACGGTAAACGACTGCATCAGGGATGGCTCGGGGCCGGGCCGGATGTCTTTCACCAGGGTCGTACCGGCTTCCGTACCGTTGCTCTTCCATAATTCCTGGCCGGTCGTCTCATCCCCTCCGCTGAAGTACAGCGTGCCGTTTACGTTCAGCATTCCGTACACGCCGTGCGGGGCGGTGAACCACTTGACCGGCTCGGTGCCGGCCTCCGTACCGTCGCTCTTGTACAGGGCAGTTCGGTTGCCCGCTGTGGCCAGGAAGTACAGCGTGCCGTTCACGTCGGTAAGTTCCCGGGGATTGGAAGAAGCCGGGCCCGGCACCAGGTCGCTCACCCGGAAGGTACCGGCCTCCGTACCGTCGGTCCGCCACAGTTCACGGTCGTACTGGGCATCGCTGGCGGCGAAATACAGCACCCCGTTCACGGCCTTCAGGAACGCGGGAGAAGAACTCCCCGGGTAGAGCCCTCCGCTCTCGGGGACAATGTTCTTTACGAGCACCGTGCCGGCGGCCGTGCCGTCCGTCTTCCAGAGTTCCCGCCCGTAGACGCCGCTGTTGGCTCTGAAGTACACCGTTCCGTTGAGGACGGCGATGTCCGCCGAATTCCATTCGTTGCTGCCCGGGGGGGTGATGTCTTTCAACATCGCGGTGCCGGCGGCCGTGCCGTCCGTCTTCCACAGTTCGATGCCGTGGACGCCGTCGTCGGCCAGGAAGAAGAGCGTCTTGTTGACGTGGACCAGGGGAGCAGGCGCCGCGCCGCCGGTCCCGGGGTGAATGTCTTTCACCAGCACCGTGCCCGCCGCCGTGCCGTCCGTTTTCCACAACTCGCGGCCGTTTACGCCGTTGTTGGCGGCAAAAAACAGGGTGCCGTTCACGTTGTACCCCTTGGAGGGCTCCGAACTGCCGCCCCGGCCCGCATCGGCGTTGATGTCCTTTACCAGCACGGGCTGGGCCGACAGGTGGATGGCAAACAGGAATGCCGCCAGCAGCGGCAGGGCGGTACGCAGGAACCGTGGTTGCAAATAGTTGAGGTGTTGCATATCAGCGGGTTGGGTTTGGGAAAACGGACAATGGCAAGGGCAAGCGGCTCCTTCCGGGCAACGGCCGGAGGGGCCTGCGGGCAAGGCAAGGAATTACCCGGCAGGGACCATCGGCAAAGACGGGCCCGGGGCAGCGGGAATCACGCGGGGTTCAGTAGCTGGTTGGGATGTTCGGGCCGGAACCGGGCCAAACGGGCAAAAAAACGGGCAACGGGGACGGGCGGCAACGGCCCGGAAAGCGTCAGGCGTACAGGTCGGGCATAAGGTTTATGGTTGCGTATAAGGTTGCTTCGTACGGGGACCGGCCGGGGCCGATCAGGCCGCCAATCATAGCCACAAATCGGCCAGGAAGCAAGCCCTGAGGCTAATTAATTACGAATGACGGATTTCCTGCGGGGCTCGCCTCAACCGGTCCGCTTTCCTGCCAGCATGACAGTCCCCATCGGTGCCCTGGCTCCGGTGCAGACCATGATCGGCCCGACGAAAAGGGACGGTCATCAACCTGGTCGTCCCTTCAAATCATGGTCATCCTTTCATCAAGTCAATCAAGGTTCAGACCCTCCCCAGTTCGAGTTTGTAGAGCCAGGAACGCTTCCCGTAGATGGTGTCCAGTTCGCGTACCTGCTCAAAGCCTAACCGTTCGTACAACTTCCGGGCGGTGCCCATGATTTCGGAGGAGTGCAGGGCCACCACCGATTCGCCCAGGGCCCGGGCCT
>CADCTQ010000177.1 GCA_902805615.1 uncultured Cytophagales bacterium | reverse complement strand
TAGCCCGATCACCCGGTCCCACGCATCCGAAAAGCGGATTGGTAAACAACAGCCCCATGCTCACTCCCGCCGCCGTCCGCACCCTGGCCCTCTCACTGCCCGAAGCCGAAGAGCAGCCCCACTTCGACCACCCCTCCTTCCGGGTCCGCAAGAAAATCTTCGCCACGCTGCGCCCGGCCGAGAAAAAGGCCGTCCTCAAACTCTCCCCCGTAGATCAGTCGGTATTCACCGCCTACGACCCGACGATGTTCTTTCCCGTGCCCGGCACCTGGGGCAAAGGGGGGTGGACGGCCGTGGACCTGACCAAAGTCAAAAAGGCGATGTTCTCCGACGCCCTCACCTGCGCCTGGCGGACGGTAGCCCCCAAAACCCTCGTCAAAAAGCACCAACTGGAAGACCCGGCTTAGGACCCATGAGCCAGCCTCGGAACGGTTGCATTGGACAATCAACCATCCCACCATACAACCACTCAACCCTGCACCCTCCTGCGGGTTAAGCCATAACGCGTAACTTAGGGCTTTCCCCTTTTGTATGACCCTGTTGCGCGTCCTGTGCCTGCTCGTGTGCCTGCTCCCGGTTTCCGGCCTGGCCCAGTCCCTGCGGCTTTCCGGCAAAATCACCGACGCCGGCGGCGAACCCCTGCCTTTTGCCACCGTGTACGCCGAAGGCACCTCCCGCGGCACCACCGCCAACTCGGAAGGCGCGTACTTTCTCAACCTGCCCGCCGGCACCTACAAAATCACCTTCCGCTACGTGGGCTACGGCAGCCGCACCGAAACGGTGAACCTGGTCAACCAGGCCGTGGTGGTGAACGTGCAACTGGCCCAGGAAAGCCTGCGGCTCAACGAGGTGACCGTGCGGCCCGACGGCAGGTACGAAGACCCGGCCTACGCCATCATCCGCAACGCCATTGCCAAACGCAAGTTCTACCTGGCCCAGACGGGAAACTTCGCCTGCGACGCCTACGTGAAGGGCCTCTCGCGGATGCTCAAAGCCCCGCGCAAGATCATGGGGCGGGACATCAGCATTCCCGGCGTGGATTCGAGCGGCAAGGGCATCCTCTACCTGTCGGAGTCGGTTTCCAAACTGTACGTGCAGGGGCCCAAGGTGAAGGAGGTGATGGTTTCCTCGAAGGTGAGCGGCCGCGACAATGGCTTCAGCTTCAACACGGCCGCCGGCATCCACGAGTGGAACTTCTACGAAAACCTCATCAAAACGGACTTCAACGAACGGGGCTTCGTGTCGCCCATCGCGCAGGGGGCCCTGCTCATGTACGAGTACAAGCTCATCGGCACCAGCACCGAAAACGGCCTCCAGGTGCACAAGATCGCGGTCACGCCCAAACGGCGCACCGACCCGGCGTTCGGCGGGTTCATCTACATCCAGGAGGAGAGTTGGCGCATCCACGCCACGGACCTGGTGCTCACCCGGTCGGCGGGACTGGAAGTGCTCGATTCGCTGAGCATTCACCATGTGTACATTCCCGTAAAGCCCGACACCTGGCTGCCCGGCACGGTGGAGTTTACCTTCGGCTTCGACGTGTTCGGCTTCAAGGCCAACGGCTACTTCATCGGCAGCTTGTCGGGCTACCAGACGAACGTGCCCTTCGAGAAAGGCTTTTTTACCCGCGAAGTGCTGCGGGTGGAGCCGCAGTCGAACAAGAAGGATTCGGCCTACTGGCAGCAGGTGCGCCCCGTGCCGCTCACGATGGAGGAAAGCACGGATTACGTCCGCAAAGACAGCCTCCAGAAGGTGTGGGAATCAAAGCCGTACCTGGATTCGCTCGACCGGCGCAACAACCGGTTCAAGCCGCTCAACGTGATCACCGGCTACGCGTACCGCAACAGCTACCGGGGCTGGTCGCTGGACTTCGGCTCGCTGCTCAACAACGTGCAGTTCAACACGGTGGAGGGACTGGTGCTCGAAACGGACGTGGGCTATTCACGGCGCGACAAGGAAAACCGCAAGTCGTTTTCGTTCAGCAACAGCCTGCGCTACGGGTTTTCGGGCCGGCAGTTCTACGTCCGCTCGGGCGTCCGCTACCAGTTCAGCCCCGTGAAGGTGGCCGCCGTGAGCCTGTTCGGGGGCCGCTACATCAGCCAGTTCAACGCCCAGGAGCCCATTTCGTACCTGGTCAATACGGCCTACACGCTGCTCGACCGGCGCAATTACCTGAAGCTCTACGAGAAGCGGTACGTGGATTTTACCTGGCGGCAGGAGGTCACCAACGGGGTCCTGGCCAACGCCGGCCTGGAATTCGCCCGGCGGGTGCCGCTGCAAAACACCACCGATTACAGCCTGCGCCGCATCGCCGACCGGCCGTTTACGCCCAACCTGCCGCTGCCCGTACGGCCCGACTCGCTGGGCATGGCGGTCCACAACGCCACCACGCTGCGGCTGGGGGTGCGGCTCCGCTTCCGGCAGGCGTACATGTCGCGGCCCGACTTCAAGGTCAACCTCCGTTCGCCCTACCCCACGCTGAGCTTCCAGTACCGCCGCGGCATCCCGGAAGTACTGGGCGGGGCCACCGACTACGACTTCCTGCGGATCGGCCTTGACCAGGTGATCCGCCTGGGATTGGCGGGGGAATCGCGGTACGACGTGTCGTTCGGCTCGTTTCTCTCGCGCAACCGGGTGCAACTGCCCGACTACCGGCACTTTGCGGGCAACCAGACGATCCTGGCCGTGGACCGCCTCGACGGGTTCTACCTCTTGCCGTACTACGACTACAGCACCACCGGCGACCACTGGGAGGGCCACTACGAACACCACTTCAATGGGTTCATCCTCAACAAGATCCCGCTGCTGCGGCGGCTCGGCTGGCAGGAGGTGGTGGGGGCGCATTTCCTCCGCACGCCCCAACTGGGCAACTACCTCGAACTCACCGCCGGCATTGACCAGCTCCTCAAGATCGGCAAGGTGCTCCGCGTGGGCCGCCTCGACTTCGCCGCCGCCTTCAACGAGGGCCGCCGCGTCCGCACGGGCCTGCTCTTCCGCGTAGCATTCTAAAAAGGAAACCGGAGACGGGAGGAAGGGAGACTGGAGGAGGCGTACCGGTAGAACGCGGAAAGTGTGCAGTAGGGCGAAGGAACACAGCAAAGACGGGAGGAAAGGAAAAGGAGCGCTGCACACTTACGTGTTCTTGCAGCCTCCCTTTTCCTTTCCTCCCGTTTCGTTACCGGTCCGTACCGGAGCCCTGCCAAGTTTCCTGCCCGATCCTCCTCCCGTCTCCCTTCCTCCGGTCTGCGGTCTCCGTTATTTATATCCCCACTTCTTCATGATCTCCAGGTTTTCCTTCACCGCGGCAATGGGGGCCTGGCCCTGGTAGGACTCCTGTTCGATGATGAAATGGACGGTGCCGCCCGACTTGCGGCCCCAGTCAATCACTTCCTTGGGGCTTACGATGCCCTTGCCCAGGACCGTACTTTCGTAGCCGACCTCTTCGGTGCTGCTCTTGATCGAATCCTTTACGTGCATGGACGGGAACCGGCCCGGGTACTTCTTGAGCACGTCCATGGCCTTGCCGCCGCCGCCCACCATGTTGCCGATGTCGAGCTGCTGGACCACCAGTTTGGGATCGGTTTTCTGGAGGATGATGTCGTACAGCGTCTGGCCGTTGAGCGACTCGCTGAACTCGAAGTCGTGGTTGTGGTAGCCGAACTGCATCCCCGACTTCTGGCACAACTCGCCGCTGCGGTTGAACGTGTCGAGCAACGCCAGCAGGCCGTCGTAGTCCTTGCGCAGGGCCTGGTCCATCCACGGGCTGATCACGTACTGCTGCCCCAGCACGGCGGCGTCTTCCACGGTATACTTCCATGCGTCGGTAAAATCCTTTTTGGCCTCGTCCCAGTGTTGCTTGCCCAGCACCGTGTGGCCGCTCGGCATGGACAGGCCCAGGTCGGAGAGCACTTTTTTGAATTCTTTGGGGGCGTAGCCGTAAAATTTCCGTTCCTGGTAGTTGGCGTGTTCCACGTGCTTGTAGCCCATGCCGGCCAGTTGCTTGAGCGTGCCCAGGGGGTCCTTTTTCATGTCCTCGCGGATGGAGTACAACTGGACGCCCACAAGTTCTTTGGGCTTGGGCGTGGCAAACAGGCCGCGGGCCAGCAACGAGGTGCCGGCCAGGGCCGCCGCGCCGTGGCGGAGAAAAGTTCTGCGTGACTGATTCATGTGGTAGGTAGAGTTGGGGCAGTAAGATAACAATTACGCCGTTGCAACGGTAGCCGGCCGCCCTTTTTGTTGTATTCCGGTGAAGAATTGAACAGTTCCGGGTTTGTGCGTTACATGCACGGCAATTCCCGGTTTGGCATTGTGGTGACAGGTGAAAAGAATAACAGGTGATGGTGGGTGGGAGCGTTGCCGTTGGGGAAAGTCCCGGAGGGACGCCCTGTGCCTAGCATACGTCCTCGCCCCCTCACGGAGGAGCTCCGTAGGAGCGACCTGTTCGCTGACAACATTTGAACAGGACGCTCCTACGGAGCTTGTGCCTCATTGGATGGTCCTTGCTAGGAACAGGAAGCCCCTCCGGGGCTTTACCCGCTACTCCGGCAAAGGCGGTACTTCCACCAAGGGTAGTTCTCCTTGGTTGTCCGTTTCTCAAAACGCACACCCTGTTCGCACGCCAAAATGCCCAACCGGGAAGCGCTGTGAAAAGCACGTCGTCATTCAGCCCGTATTCCCTTCCAACGCAGTTCCGCCAGGGCTCACCCCCGGGCGTAGAAGAAGGACTTGGCCGCCCCCACGTCATCGTAGGTGACCAGGGCTTTGTGGCGGTGCCGGTAGAGGAAGTTGACCAGCGCAAAGTCGCCCGCGCAGCCGCCCGTGTGCAGCCACAGGGCCCCCAGGCACACCCAAGTCACGGGCGGTTCGGCCAGCCCGTACGCCAGCAGGAGCCCCGCGTTGATGATCGTGAAAGGCGCCAAGGCCACCGCGTAAAATTCCCGGGTGCTGGTCACGAAACGGTCGGCGGCGGCGTAGAACGTGAGCCGGCGCCAGTCGGCGTGGTAGCTCACGGTTTTGGCGCCGGCCAGTTTGTAGGCCACGCCGTGGATGAGTTCGTGCAGGGGGATCAGCAGGAGGAAGAAAACGAAAAAGCCCAGGCCCAGCCCGGCCAGCACTTCAGGGAACGGGGCGTCGTTCTGCCGCACGAGCAGCAAAGCGATGCCGCCGGCAATTACCGCGTTGAGCAGCCAGTAGCCCGTACTCACGGGGCTGCCCGGACGGATGTTGTCCCGCGTAAACTGCACGATCTGCGCGTGTTCCAGCTCCGCAAACGGCTGGTAGTGCAGTTCCCTAAGCTGATCGGCTTCTACTTTCATAGGACAATGTCGAATGACCCATCAACGCCCTGATACCCAATTCCCCATTACCTTAATCCCCCCATACCCTAATCATTAAACTTCTTCTCCCGGTTCGTGATCGGGTCGAAAGCCCAGTGGTATTCGAGTTCGAAGGACAGCGACCGGGCCAGGCCGTCGAGGTCCGGGAAGAGCGTGGCGTTGGTAATGTTCATCCGGTAGAGGCTTTCCATCGCCTGCTTGCGGATGGCCGGGGCGTCCAGCGTAAATTTTACCACGGCGTCTTTGCTGAAGTGCTGCGACACCAGGATTTCCTCCACCGGCTTGTTGAGCACGCCGGGAATGATGAACGTGCCCGACTGGGCAATCAGCCGCTGGTTCATCCGGTAGGGTTCGCCCAGCAGCACCATCTCCTCGCAGTTCGCCAGGAACAGGTCCTCGTAGTTCTCGTTGATCCACGGGTCAATCTCGTTGGCTTCGATCTTCTCGCCCGACCGCAGCGTACGGGCTTTGCCGTCCGAGATGCGGGGGGCGCAGATGGCCCACACCGCCGCGTGGCCGGTGGCCCGTTCGAGGGCGAAAAAGGCCGCCACGTACGGCGACCACGTAAAGTCCAGCAGGCGGGTCGGGGCCCCGTGGTGCTGCATCAGCGCCAGCCACTCGAAGTAGTTGTCCTCCTCGGGAATGTTGGGCATGAACTTGTACGCTTTCCGGCGGAAGATGCGCAGAATGCGTTCCTCCTGCGTCCGCCACACGTCGGGGTGGATTTTAAAGTCTTTGAAATACCGGGCCAGGGCGCTGTCCAGCGACCAGTCCGCTTCCCGCTGCCCCCGGAACGCCCAACTGTTGTACTTCTCGCTTTCCACGATGTCCCTGAACTCATTCCACGACTGGATGGCTATTTCCCGTACTTCGTATTTCATGGGTCTGCGCATTGGGAATGGGTACCCAACAAAAAATATGGTGAATCCGCCCCACGCCCGGCTGGCCGCCTAGTTGAGCGAAATGGCCGGGAACACGAACCGGGGGGCGTTGTAAAAAGCCAGTTCCGTGATGGAAGGGCTGGCAAATCGCAAAACGGGAAAATCGGACAATAGGTTCGTGGCCTCCGTCAGGTCGTGGGCCTCCAGCACGGCCCACACCTTCGAACGGTCGGCGGCCAGGGCGTACGAGAGCAGCTTCTGGTCCTGCATGAGGGCTTCCACCCGCAACCGCTGTTCGGGAATCACGGCGATCAGCGCGGCCGGGAGGGGCTGGGGCAATTCGAGTTCAACCAGGAAGTAGCTCATATTTCTGTACGGAAAGAAGTGGGAAATGGGAAAGGAAGGACTGAATGACGCAGTGACGGAATCACCCGGAACCGCAACCAGTCATCATTCCGGGATGCAATCCTTCAATGGATTCAATTGCAAGGATATATACATAAAAACCCTGCCAAACGGATTTTGTTTGGCAGGGTAAAAAGACGGGCACCCGTCCCAAGTCTTACGGATGAAGGCCAACGGTTGATCCGGATATGGAACGGAAATTTCGTATTTAATTAAAACCACCAGGAGCTTCTAAAAAAGTGGTCAGTGGGACACTGACCACGGTGCATCATGATGGGTCGGGCGCCGCCGTTCCTGTCCGCCGCCGTCCCTGTCTCACTGACGGCTTTGGAAGACTTTTGAGAAAGTCCTGATCAATTAAATATCTTCCGGTCCATCCGTCCAATGGGGTTCATCCGCGCATTATTTCTGCCGGGCAAACTGCACGTTGCCGATCAGTTTGACCTCGTCGCCCACCACAATGGCGCCGGCTTCGGTCACGCCGTCCCAGGTGAGACCGAATTCCTTGCGGCTCAGCTTGCCGGTCAGCTCGAAGCCCGCTTTCGTGTTGCCGTAGAAGTCGGTGGCCGAGCCGCCGTATTCCACATTGAAGGTGATGGGCCTGGTGACGCCCTTCACGGTCAGGTTGCCTTCCAGCTTGTAGGTGTCGTCGGATACCCGGCGCATGGACGTGGACTGGAACGTGAGCTTGGGGTGGGTTTCGGCGTCGAAGAAGTCGGCCGCTTTCAGGTGGGCGTCGCGCTGCGCCATGTTGGTGTCAATGCTGGCAATGTCCGCCGAGAAAGTTACTTTGGCCGTGCTCCAGTCGTCGCCTTCGGTGGTGGCCGATCCGTCGAACGTTTTGAAGCTGCCCGTTACGGTGGAAATCACCAGGTGCTTTACCTTGAATTGGATTTCGGAGTGCATCGGGTCAAGGGCCCAGGTGGTGGTAGTGACTGCGGTAGGGTTCATGGCTAGGGTGTTTTTATCTGTGGGCAAATATATGTTTTTACAATTAATGTATATACACGTAAATGAAAAAATTTTAGAGAAAGTTCCGGCGGCCCGGGCAACCGTTGGGCAGCATTGTGCATTTTTAGGAAAAAGCCGCTTCGCCCCAGACGATACCCCATGGACAAACAACTGATCCGCCGCTGCCAGGCCGGTGACGCCGGGGCGCAAAATGCCTTGTATGCGCATTTTGCGGCGCGGATGTACCGCCTCTGCTACCGCTACGTGAAAGACGAGCTGCACGCGGAGGACGTGCTCATCACGGGGTTCACCAAAGTGTTCAGTTGCCTCGACGGGTTCGAGTACCGCACCGAAGGCAGCCTGGAAGCCTGGGTCAAGCGGATCATGGTCAACGAGTCGCTCATGTTCCTGCGCCGCCACTACCGCTTCGGGCTGGTGTCCGAGCACCACGCCGACGGCCTGGAAGGCAACCTGTCGGCGGAGGCGGCCCTGTCGGCCGAAGAGATTTACGCCCTGGTGCTGCAACTGCCCACCGGGTACCGCACGGTGTTCAACCTGTACGTGATCGAAGGCTACTCGCACGGGGAAATCGCCGAACAACTGGGCATCAGCGAAAACACGTCCAAGTCGCAACTGAGCAAGGCCCGGGCGGCCCTGCGGACTTTACTCAACAAACACGGAATCACGCAATACAATGGCTGACACAGGGATGGATGAATGGGACAAAATGATCCGGCGGAAAGTGTCGGGGCTCGATACGCCCCCGCCGGGTACGGGTTGGCAGCCCGGGCGGAGCTGGGAAAAGGTGCAGGGGCAACTGCGCGCCGGAAGCGTGCCCGCGGAAAATCCCGGAAAGCCGGCCCGGGCGGGGCGTTGGACCTGGTACCACGCCGCGGCCGCCGCGTTCGTCATCCTGCTGGTCCCGTTCGCCGTCATGCTTTCCGACATCCGCCGGCAGCAGGGCCAGATCGAACGGCTGGCCGCCCAACTGGCCCGGACCCAACGGGCAACGCCCCGGCCCGTACCCGCCACGCCGCCCGTACCCGCCGCCCCGGCGGCGCTGCCCCCGGCAACGCCGGCCCGCCGGGAACCGGAACCGCCAGTCATAGCCGCAACGCAAGGGAAACGTAACCCGCATCAACCCGTAACGCCGCCCGCACCGGAACCCGCCGCGGAACCGGTTGCCGGCCGCCTGGCCCACGGACCGGTGCCCGCCGTACCCCAAACGCCGGCTGAAGCAGCCCCGCCCGGGCCGCCGGCTGCCGGTGAGCATTCGAAGGCCCAACTCCTGCGGCTGGTAAGCACGGCCCCCAAACGCAAAGCAACAAGCGTGACCATCGTCTTCGCGGGCACCGAACCCGACACCACGGAAAGTGAAGTGCTGGCCGCCAACCCCGGCCCGGCCCCGGCCTCCCCGCGGCGGCGCTTCCTCCGCGCGTTCGGCGGCAGCAAACGGGAAGAAACCCTCGCCGCGCCCATCCAGGCCCCCAACAACATTTTAACGCTCCTCAACAAGCAACGATAACCCAACCCATGACGACTTTCTCCGCGACGCTGCGCCGGGCAGTGCCGGCCCTGCTTTGCCTGTGGCTCACTTTTCCCGCCCCCGCCCAGTCCAAAGGCGTACGGCCCGGCAAGCCCAACAATGACCAGGTCATCATTTACCTGGGGGGCGAAAACCGCCTCGTGGTGCCCGTGCAGTTCGTGGGCGAACTCGGCCGCGTGGCGGGCCTCAACGACCTGGTGCAGCGGCTTAACGCCGACCTGGCGACGGTGGCCGACTCGCTGCTCACCAACAAGTACGCGAAAACGGTGCTGTACCGCGAAACGGGGGGCGGCGGCCGGACGCTGAAGGTGAACACGAAAGCCGAAGAACGCACCGAACTCTACGTGGAAAAGGAAACGGGCCTCATCAAAACCTTGCGGCGCCCCGACAGCGTGGCCGTGACCCTGCGCAACGAGCAGCCGCTCTTTTTCATCCTCGACAGCGTGCAGGTGATGGGGCGGCTGGCGCAAACGGACCTCGACGGGCTCATCAGCCGCATGGAGCGGGAAATCCAGGCGGAGGCAGCGCGGCAGCGCAAGGAAGAACTGATTCCGTACCGCGGGGCGCAGCTGGCCGTGTACGAGAACGAAACGGAGGGCAACCGGAAGCTGACTTTGCGTTCGAGGCACCTGGAACTGGATCAGCTCGTCATCATCGGCAACACCGGGATGGGGGTGGTGCGCGACCGGCTGGTGCCCGAAATCGGGTTGGGGGTGGGCCTGCAACGCAGGCAGGGCCGGCCAGGTGCCCTGTACGTGGGCTTCACCGGCACCATGCACTACTTCTTCGAACGCCGCGACGACGGCCGCCACCGGATGTTCATCAACACGTTCGTCACCTTCGAACTGGCCCATGCGTTCAGCGCGGAGGGCAAGCTGTGGCAAAAGGTGGGCATCGGCTACCTGGTGAGCGAACAGGGCGGCTACTTCGGCCCCAACACCTTCAAGCTCACGCTGGACCTGACGGGCAAGCCCCGCCTGGGCGCCCTCCACCTCATCCCCGAACTGATCTTCACCGACAACTTCAGAACCATCTTCCCCGGCATCCGCGCAGGAGTAGGATTTTAGGAGTTGGACAGTTGGTCGTCGGTCCGTAGAGACGCGATTTATCGCGTCTTCCGGTCTAAAAATTTACCACGGAGACACGGAGGGCACGGAGAAAAGAACTTAACCGCAAGGATCGCAAAGAGAAGGCGCAAAGGGCGCAAAGAACTACGCGTACGCCTTGCGGTCCTTGCGTCTCCATTGCGCCCCTTGCGGTTCAGTTTAAATTCTCAAACTCCCCAACTCCCAAACTCTCTAACTCCATCACTCCTAAACTCCCCAAATTTCTAACTCCCTCACTCCCTTCTCTTCCAACTTCCCCCGGTACAGCAGCGCGTACATGATAAAGCCCGTAAGCGCCAGGATGCAGGCGTAGGCAAAGGCATCGCCGATCACGTTGTACACCGTGGGCACGCGGCGGGTCGGGACGTACGCCACCAGCGTTTTGTCGGCGGCGCCGAAGAAACTGGCCGAAGCCAGCACGTTGCCGTACGCGTCGGCCGCCAGCGACTCGCCGTGGTTCACCTGCCGCACCACCGAAAAGCCGTTTTCCACCGCCCGGAACACGGCCATGTACGAATGGAACGGGGCAATGGCTTTCCAGTCGCCGGAAGGCAGCAGCAGGATGTCGGTGCCCCGCCGGCCGGTCTGGCGGAGCAGGCCCGGGAAGTCGGCGTCGTAGCAGATGGCCGGCGAAAGGGTGCCGTACGGCGTGGGTATGGCCGGAATGGTGCCGTCGCCGGGTACGGCCGGTTCCACCCCGGGCACCGGGATGTTCTTCAGGTACCGGTTGAGCACCTTGCCGTCCGGCCCGATCAGCACGGTTTTGTTTTCCAGGAACTTACGCCCCTTTTTTCGGGCAAAACTTAGTGAAGCTTACAAAACCGCTCCATGCCGCTTTGTGGACAAGTAGAATGCAGCGCAGATGGATCGTTAGGCGGAGGATTTCATGCCGGAAAAAAGGCAAAACTGAGTTTTGCACGCAAAATGGGGGTAGTCGGAAGACTACCCCCAGCCGCAAGGGTACTGAGCCGTTTCCCCGATACAGCCCTTGACCATAGGCGCTAATCACATAATCAGTGTCTCACCGACGTCGCCCAAGGCTTTTTCAAGGGCTTCACCCCTGTAAAAAAAGTGTTCTAACCATAGCCTTAGCGCTGCCGCTACCGGACGACCACCACTGTACCGGTCAGCGTCCGGCCGGGTTGCGCCACGGTGACCCGGTAGGTTCCCGCTTTCAGGTTGCCCACGAACAAATCCACGCTGCTCGTGCCGGCCGCCGCCGGCCGGGTCGTGCGCAGGGCGTCCCGGCCAAGCGCGTCGGTGAGCCGGATGGAGACCGGTTCCGCCCCGGAAGCGCTGAAGCTTACTTTGATCCAGTCGGTGCCCGGGTTAGGCTGCACGCGCAGCTTCCCGTCGGCCGCGGGTGTTTCGCCGGTCGTTGACGCAACCTCCCGCGCCCCGGAACCGGCCCGGAACAAGGCCGTCGCCGGAATGGCCCGTTTGGTGAGACCCGGACCGGCGTAGCTCACGCCCAGCGTTTCCGAACCCGTATTGTCGAAGCAGGTGACCGTAATGGCGTGTTTGCCGGCCCGCAGCCGGATGGTGCCGGACCGTTCGCGGGTGCCGTGCAGCCCGTCGTTGTTCACCACCAGCGTATTGCCGATGGAGAGTTGGGAGCCATCGTCGGAGGAGGTGTAGAAGGTGTACAAGCCGCTGGCCGGTACCTGCACGTAGCCCGTGTACCGGAAGGCAAAGTTGTCGCTGCGGCTCCGCGGCGCGAGGGAGAACGCGGTGACCGTACCCGTTTTGCGCGGGGCCAGGGCCGAAAAGTTGGGCAAACGGGTCCAGGTGCCTTCGTAATACTGGTAATTGAGCCCGGCGGTCGTCGAGGCGGGGTTCTCGGGCGAACGCAGGTAGGACAGCTTGTAGATCGTACCGTTGTAGTCGTCCGAGATGAACATGTCGCCCTGGCGGTCCACGGCCACGTCAACGGGCCGGCCCAGGATGATTTGGGTGGCGTCGTTGACGAAGCCGGTCACCAGATCCACCTGGCCGGTGGGCGTTTGCGTGGTGCCGTTCCAGGGGAAGTACGCGACCTTGTAGCCGGTTTTCTTCGTCCGGTTCCAGGAGCCGTGCAGGGCTACGGCGGCACCGTTGCGGTACGCGTTGGCAAACGCCGTGCCGCCCAGGAAGGTCAGGCCCAGCGGCGCCGAGTGGGCCTGGATGCCCCGGCTGATGCGCGTCATGCCGTTGCAGTCCACCTGCCCGTTGGCGTTGAACTGGTAATCGCGGTCGAAGGGCATGTTCACCAGCGTATTGTCGGGGTTGGGGTTGCAGAAGGGCCAGCCGTAGTTGCCGCCGTCGCGCACGTAGGTGAATGCCTCCGGGGGGTGATTGTCCACGTAGCCGGCCAGCACTTTGCCGTAATCGCTGGTGCCGTCGCCGTCAAAGTCGTTGTTGAAAGGGTAGGCAATGTTGTCGCGGTTGTTGACGACCACCCACAGGTGGTTGGTGCCGGGCACGAAAGCCAGTCCTTCGGCGTTGCGCAGGCCCCGGGCAAAGAGGCGGCGGCCGGTGCCATCGGCGTTGTACTGGTAAATGGAACCCCGCACCGGGTCGCTCTGGGTGTCGGATACGCAGGCGTTGCAGGTAGAGGCAATGGACACGTACAGCTTGTGGTTGCCGTCGAGGGCAATGTTTTTGAGCTGGTGGCCGTAGCTGCCCTTCAGTTCCGGCGTGCTGGCATCGGGCAAACCCGCCACTACTACCTGCCGGTTGCGGGCCGTCAGGTCGCCGGCAGTGTACGCGTAGCGGTTGATCTGGTGGCTCTCGGCGATGTAGACGTAGGTGGCCGTGCCGATGGCGTGAAACACAATGTCGTGCGGGTTGCGCAGGCCCGTCGCAAAGTCGGAGACCAGTGGGTTGCTGCTGCCGTTGGGCCGCACCAGGAGCACTTTGCCGGTGCTGGGCTGGGAGACGAGCAGGTCGCCGTTGGGGGCAATGGCCATGAAGCGGGGCTTGCTCACGCGGGCGTAGACCGAGATGGCAAAGTCACGCGGCACGGTCAGGTACCGGTCCACGTCGAAGGGCGCCGTGCGCATACTCGTTGGCACCTGCACTTTCACCGGTACGGAAGCGGCGGGTGGGGTTTGGGCGCGGCCCGGCCCGGCGACCAGGAGCAGCGTGGCGGCCAGGAGGAACTGCGGCAACCGGTTTGTGCGGGGGGGCATCCGGAGGGGGGCGGGCATCGGGGTTTCCATAGCGGTAGGGGGTTGGGTGGTGAAAACAGGAGCAGGCGGCGGGGCCGTGCATTCCCCCGCCCAAAAAGAGCCTTCTCTGCCAAGTTAGCCCACTTCCCCGTCACGGCTGGCGTATTGCCTCTTTTTTTGCCGGAAAAGGGTAACCACGGCGACACGGAGAACCTGGCGTAGAGACGCGATTTATCGCGTCTTTTCGGAGAAAAAGGGTTTCACGCAAAGGATGAGCGCAAAGGGCGCAGAGAAAGAGTAGTACGGCCACGGCAGACTTTCTTGCGCAGCGAAAGAACCGGCACGCGGCAGGCGTCGCATCGCGATGCGACCACTTCCCGCGATGCAACGCCTGCCGCGATATCACCGTTCTGCAGTAACATTATTCAATTCCCTTTTTTGCGCCCTTTGCGCACCTCTGCGCCTTTGCGTGAAACCTTTTTTCTCCGAAAAGACGCGATAAATCGCGTCTCTACGCCAGGTCCTCCGTGTCGCCGTGGTTACCCTTTTCTAACTCCCCAACTCCTGAACTCCCTTCTCCAAATACAGCATGACCGCGCCGTTGGGGAATACGCGGTGTTCGGTCAGGCGGAGGTTGGCCTGCGCCTTGATGCCGGGGAAGAGTTCGATGCCTGCGCCCAGGATGACCGGGATCAGGGCCAGCACGTAGGTGTCAACCAGGCCGGCGTCGTGGAGGAGGGTTACGATTTCCCCGCCCCCGACCAGCCAGATGTCCCGGCCCGGCCCTTCCTTTAGCTTTTTTACGAACGCCACGGGGTCTTCAGCGACCAGTTTGGCCTCGGGCACGCAGCTTTTTGACGGGTCGCGGGAGAACACGTAGGTGGTTTTGCCTTGGTAGTGCCACGGGCCGAAGCCCACGCACACCTCGTAGGTTTTGTAGCCCATCAGCGTGGTGTCAACCGAATCGTAGAAGGCCTGGTAGCCGTAGTCTTCGGCCGTGGGGTCGGGGAGCCAGTCGAGGCCGCCGTCGGGACGGGCAATCTTGCCGTCGAGGCTGGCGGCGATGTAGAGCTTTAGTTTGCGCATGGGTGGTTCTCGTTTGCCCGCAAAGTTCGGCAATGAGACGTCCCGTGCATTGTATAAAATTTACCCGCCGTGCCGTTCAGCCGTGCAGGGCAATGGCATTCGGGTTGGCCCGGTGCACCTGTCCCGTCTGCCCGGCCCGCAGGTACGCCGAAGGCGTGAGGCCCGTGTACTGGCCGAAGAACCGGGTCAGGTGGGCCTGGTCGAAAAAGCCCAGGGCGTAGGCCGTCGCGGTGAGGGTTTGGCCGGGGTGGCCGGCCAGGTACCGCAGCGTCCGGTTGAGCACCACGAGGTGGTGGTACTTGGCCGGCGTCAGCCCGACGTACTGCCTGAATTGCCCGATCAGCGTCTTGGCCGATACGCCGGCCGATTTCGCCAGGTCGTTGACCAGGTTGTCGGCCAAGGTGCAGTTGTCGAGGTGAGCAATGGCGCGGGCCAGGTGCGGCGGCAGGGGCGGCCCCGCGAGGCGCCGCAGCAGGAAGGCTTCGACCGCCCCGAAGAGTTCGGCGGGCGTCCGCGCCGGCGACAGGGCGCCGGCCAGTTGCCGGACTGCGGGGCCAAACACTGCCTCGGGGGGCAGGCTCTGGTCCCGGAGTTCGGCGGCATCCATCCGGGTGAAGGCCCGCAGCCCCCAGGGCTTGAACAGGACGCCCACGGTAAAGTGGCCGCCGGCGGTGAGGGCGTCCACGGGGCGGGTCTGCAAGCCTGACACCCAGGCCGATGCGTTGGACACCAGCGTTTGTCCCCCGGCGCTTACCTCGAAGCGGTCGGAGCCGTTGAACATCAGTTCGTGGTGGAGCATGGGCAGCAGGCGGCCGTGGTGGTGGAAGGCGACGGCCCGCGCCACCCAGATCAGTTCTACCCGGGAAGCGAGGGGTGGCCGCGGCACGTAGCTCAGGGTTTGCATGGGAGATTAGGGTATTGGGGTATCGGGAGAATAGGATATTAGGGAGAACCACCCCCGGCCCCTCCTTGGAAAAAGGAGGGGAGCCGTACCCATGCGCCATGCTGACAGGGAAAGCAAGTCGTTCATTTCTAGCAAGGAGATGTATCCGGCCGGTACGCTTTGGTGCACGGCCGAAGTACCTGCACGGCTCCCCTCCTTTTTCCAAGGAGGGGCCGGGGGTGGTTCTCCCTAATATCCTATTCTCCCAATCCCTTAGTACCTACTCCTCCTTTCTTATACGCACTGGGCGTAGTCAGGGCATTTTCTTGAAGGCCGTGTTGAACGACGATTTGGAGTTGAAGCCGGCCTGGTACATCACTTCGAGCACGGTCACTTTCGGGGCGCGGGGGTTGTTGAGGAGTTTCTTGGCTTCCTCCACCCGGTAGGTATTCACGAAGTCGAAGAAGTTCTGTCCCAGCGACTCGTTGATCACCTGCGACAGCACTTTTACCGGCACGGCCAGTTGCCCCGACAGTTCCTCGATGGTGAGGTCGGGATTGAGGTAGGGCTTTTGCGTGTCCATCCACGTGCGGAGGCCGGCCAGGTGGGTTTCCCGTTCGGGGGCCGTCAGCGCCGAGGAAGCGTACCGGGCCGGTTTGGCCGCTTCGGGGGCAACTTCAACTTTTTCCGGGGCCACGCCGCCGAAAATTTCGGGCTGGCGCAGGGCTTTGAAAATGATGCCGTTGATGAAGTAAAACAGGGCCACGATGATCACGGCCAGCGGCGCTTCGTAGTAACCCGTAAAGGGCGTAAGCTGCACCGACGTGTAAAGGAACGCAAAGAGCAGGGAGAGCATAAAGCCCCGCAGCGTGGAGGTGAGCCAGTGCAGGTTCAGGGCGTCGGTCCGGGAGAACCGTTCGCGGAGGGCCAGCCGGTAGCGCCGCACGGTGCGCAGGGCCAGCAGCACGTACGTCACGATCTGGGCGTACCCCAGGAACGACAGCGCAATGACCAGCCACGGGTTGTCGTACCGCTTCCGGGCCGCCAGGATGAACAGCTTGGTCGGCAGCGGCTGCACGTGGTACGTCACAACGACGAGCCCGGTCACCAGCAGGAACGGCGCTGCGTGCAGCACGGCCGCGCGGGGCAGCCGGTAGCCCTGGTACACCACCGACTGCGTGTAGAAGTACAGCAGCGGGCCGAACAGGAACGAGCAACTGCCCCCGATGAACGCCAGGTGCGGGTTGGCGTCGGCCCAGCCGGTAAGCACGTACAGGCCGTCGAACATGTTGAGGGCCACGCTCAGAAAAAAGCCCCCCAGCAACCCGTTGCTCAGCCGCTTTCCTTTGGGGTGGGTGAACAGGAAAAAGGCGATGAACAAGAGCTGGAAAATGACGATGACGCCGAGCAGTTCGAGCAGCCGCAGGGACATGACAGTGGAAAAGGGGTTTTCCGGAAGGTAGTGAGTAAATTGAAAATTGAAAATGGAAATCTGAAAATGGAGCAAGAAACGGATGTTTTAGGGGTAAAGCGGCAACTGCTCGGGTTGTGCGTGCAGATGCAGCAGGACCGCGTGGACCACGCCCGCAAGGCGATGGAGGATGCCCAGCAGTCGGCCAACCAGGAGGAACGCAGCACGGCCGGCGACAAGTACGACACTTCCCGGGCCATGAGCCACAACGTCCGCGACATGAACGCCCGGCAGTTGCAGGAAGCCCTCCGGGAACTGGCCCTGCTCGGCCAGCTCAACCCCGCCGTGACCGCGGCCGAAGTCCGGCTCGGGAGCCTCGTGCTGACGTCGGCGGGCAACTACTTCGTGGCCGTCAGCGGCGGGCCGTTCACGGTAGCGGGCCAAACGTACTACGCGGTTTCCACGGCCGCCCCGCTGGGCCGCGAACTGCTCGGCAAAAAGGCCGGCGACACCTTTCCCTTCCGTGGCAAACCCTTCCGGATTCAGCAAATCTGTTGAAAATGAAGGTTGTAGGGGGGCGTAAAATTTACCACGGAGGCACTGCGTAGAGACGCGATTTATCGCGTCTTTTCGGAGAAAAAGGGTCCACGCAAAGGCGCTTCAGCAGCGCAAAGGGCGCAGCGAAAGAACCGGCACGCGTCAGGCGTCGCCTCGCGAGGAAGGGTCGCATCGCGGCTCCCCTCCTCGGAGGGGCCGGGGGTGGGTTAACCGAAATGCATCGCATCTTTCGGGGATCACCTCACCGCTGCAAGGGATACGCGCGTATGAATCAAAATCCACAAAAAGTTACAAACTGCCGCAAGGGAAATAACCATAACGCGTTGATCCTCCCATAACTTGTCTACTATGGGTAAACCCACCCCCGGCCCCTCCGAGGAGTAGGGCTGTTCATTTCAAGTTATAATATCCAGGAGTACAGCTCTTTGATGTTGTGGGCATAGCGTTCAGTGGTTGTTTTAAGCGAGGTAAATCCTTTGGCTCTGGTCAAATTGAGGA
>CADCTQ010000176.1 GCA_902805615.1 uncultured Cytophagales bacterium | reverse complement strand
ACGGCGGCATGGGCGAAAAGGACATCTACAAAGTGATGATCCCCGACCACATCCAGAACTACAAGGGCCTCAAGTCGCGCAAGATCGAAGGCAAAAAGGCCGAGCTGCCCGTCATTGCGGCGGCCGCCACCAGGCCCGTGACCCTGCGCATCCGGGTGCTCAACGAGAAGAACGTCCCGATAAGCGGCAAGCTGTCGGTAAAGAGCAAGGAAGCCGATACGGAAGTGGGCGTGAAACTGGTGTCGCCGGGCGTGTACCAGTGTACGTTCACCAACGGCGCGGCCCAGGACTACCTCGTGGCCGTTGAGTCGGAAGGCTACATGTTCAAAAACGTGGAGGTGACCATTCCCGGCGTGCAGCCGCAGGAGCAGACGGTCCACAAGGACGTGGCCCTCTCGAAGCTGGAAGTCGGCTTCCAGGTGGTGCTGCGCAACATCTACTTCGAATTCAACAAGGCGGCGTTCCAGACCGAGTCGTACACCGAACTCAACCGCCTGGAGCGGATGCTGAAGGAAAACGCCGGCCTGCGCGTGGAAATCTCCGGCCACACCGACTTCGTGGGCGACGACGCCTACAACAAGCAACTCTCGCAGCGGCGGGCGACGGCCGTGGTCAACTACCTCATCAAGAAGGGCATTGACGCTTCGCGGCTGGTGGCCCGGGGCTACGGCGAAGAGAAGCCGCTGGCCTCCAACGACGATGAGCGGGAAGGCCGCGAACTGAACCGCCGGACCGAGTTCAAAATCCTCGGCACGGCCGCCCAGATCACCCAGAAGTAACGTACCCGTCCGGCATTTCATCCTTACGGCTTACCCATGAAAGTCCTCTTTCAATACCTCCGCGGCAACAGCATCTTATTGTCGGTTTCGTGCATCATCGGGCTGATCCTGGCCAGCGTGGCCCTGAGTTTCTACAACAGCCGCGTGCTGGACGGCTACAACCGGACCAAGCTGGAGAGCCAGGCGGTTCTCCGGGACACCGACGCCCTGCTGGAAAACCTGCAAGCCATGGACCTGGGGGTGCGGGGCTACGCCCTCACCAAGAAGCAGGAACTGCTGAGCCCTTTCACGGGCGCCGTGGTCCGGGTGGATTCGTGCCTGCAACGCCTCCAGGGCCAGCTCCGCAAGCAGGAGTACGGCCAGATGGAAAGCCTCCTGCAGGTAAAGCACGTGTTCGACGACTACATTGCCTACTGCAACCAGATGCTGGAAACGGCCCGGGTAGACAGCATGGCTACGTTCGTGGAAATGCTCAACCAGGACCGGGGCTACGCGGTCTGGAAAACCTGGAACACCTTTGCCACCGGCCTGCACGCCCACGAGGAGGCCCGCGTGCAGCAGGCCCAGGCGGAGTACGAACTTGCCACCCGCATCAACGTATTCCTGCAAATCCTGCTGCTGCTGCTGGGCATTCCCACGCTGGCAATCGTCGTGAGCCGCATCCGGGAGGATGCCCGCAACCGGACCAGTCTGCTGCAAGCCCTCGACCAGAACAACCGCCAGTACTTGTTCGACCCCGGCACGGCCGTCACCCTCCAGAACCCGTCCGCGGTGATCGAAACGTCCATCCGCAATTTCAAGCAGGCCCACGACTTCGTGGCCAGCATGTCGGCCGGTGACTACGAAGCGCACTGGGAAGGGCTGAACGCCGACAATGCCGCCGTGAACGCCGACAACCTGGCCGCCCGGCTCATGCAGATGCGGGAACAGCTCAAAAAGATGAAGTGGGAAGACGAGCGGCGCCTCTGGATCACCGAGGGCCAGGCCCGGTTCGCCGAAATCGTGCGCCTGCACCAGCACGACCTGACGGCCCTGGCCAACCAGGCCCTCACGTTCCTGGTCAAGTACCTCGACGCCCAGCAGGGCAGCCTGTTCGTGCTCGACGAAGATGCCTCGGAGCCGCACCTGAACCTGGCCGCCTGCTACGCCTTCAACCGCAAGAAGCACCTCGAAAAGCGCATTGCCGCCGGCCAGGGACTCGTGGGCCAGGCGTACCTGGAAGCCGAAACGACGCTGCTCACCGAAGTTCCCCGCAACTATACCTTCATTACCTCGGGCCTCGGCGACGCCACGCCCACCTGCATTTTAATTGTGCCGGCCAAGTCCAACGACCGGGTGGAAGCCGTGGTCGAGATGGCCGGTTTCATCCGCTACGAGGCGCACCAGGTGGCTTTCGTGGAGAAGGCCGGCGAGATCCTGGCGTCTACCATCATTGCGGCCAAGAACAGCGAAAAAATGCAACGCCTGCTGGAAGACACCAACTTGCAGTCGGAGCAGATGCGGGCCCAGGAAGAAGAAATGCGCCAGAACCTGGAAGAACTGATGGCAACGCAGGAGCAACAGTTGCGCCTGGAGCAGGAACT
This sequence comes from uncultured Cytophagales bacterium, assembly GCA_902805615.1. Lineage (GTDB taxonomy): Bacteria > Bacteroidota > Bacteroidia > Cytophagales > 172606-1 > CADCTQ01. Next base: position 15,462 of record CADCTQ010000176.1, on the reverse strand, counting down.
GCGCGAAAACGCCGGCCAACTCGAAGAGCAACTGGCCGAACTCCGCGAGGGCAAGGCGGCCCTCGAAGGGAAGGAAAACGAACTGCGGGCGGCCAACGAAAAAGCCACCAAACGTTCCCAGCAATTCAGGGAAAAGATGGAGGCGATGGACGCCGAGATCGAACATAAAACTTCGCAGATCAACGTGCTCAAGCGCAACAATGAAGAACTGCTGCAAAAGCTGGCCGGCTTCGAAGGAAAAGACAACGCCTGATTCAATATATCTCCCTATCTCTCAAATCCTATCCCATCACTACATCACATTTTTTCACCCATGAAAGGAACCGTACACAAAGCCATTGAAAAACTGGTCATTCAGACGTTTGGCGCCGAAAAATGGCAGCAGTGCCTGGTCGGGGCCGGCTTCGACGAAGACCACGTGTTTATGATGAACGACGACGTGGATGAGGCCACGACGATGAAGCTGGTGACCCAGGTGATTCCGTCGGTCTGCAACATCACCGTGCAGCAGACGCTGGATGCCTTCGGCCAATTCTGGATCAACGACTGGGCCAGCAAGATGTACGCTCCGTACTTCGAGGGTTGCAAGTCAACCAAGGACCTGATCCTCAAACTGGATTTCATCCACAAATCCCTCACCGAAAACATTCCCAACGCCCGGCCGCCGCGCCTGCGCTACGAATGGGTAGACACCAACCGGCTGGCCGTAACCTACGTTTCGGAGCGGGGCCTCATTGACCTGTTCATTTCCATCGCCAAAGGCGCGGGTACGTACTACAAGGAAGAACTGAAGATCACCAAAAAGTCGGACCAGGTGCTGGAAATCAACTTCGCGTAAGCCCCGTCAGATTTAAAAAAGCAAAACCGGCCGCAGTACTGTACTGCGGCCGGTTTTGCTTTTTTACAAAGGGCTTGTAACTGAAAAATGAACGCCTTGCCGTGACGTGATGCATCGGTAGGGAAGACGCGATGAATCGCGTTTCTACTTACGAATTACGACTATGGACTTACGACTGACCACTACTCTTCCTCGGGCACGTAGGTGAGGTAGCTGAGCTGGTCTTCGCGGAACATTTCGTTGGCAATGTCGCGCAGTTGCTCGGCCGTGATGCCCTTGATCTCTTCGAAGATGTCGGTGAGGGCGTCGATGCGGCCCAGGTCGAGGATGCTCTTGCCCATCATCAGCATAAAGCTCATGTTGCTCTCTTCGGCCATGGCCAGCTGGCCCATCAGTTGTTCCTTGGCGTTGTGGAGTTGCAGCGTGCCCAGCTTTTTGTCCTTCAGCAGCTTCATCTCCCGTTCGATGAGGTAAATGCTCTTGTTGAGTTGCCCGGGGTCGGTGCCGAAGTACACGGCCATGAAGCCCGTGTCCACGTAGGGCGTGTAGTTGGCCTCCACCGAGTACACGAAGCCGTGCTTTTCGCGCAGCGCCAGGTTGAGCCGGGAGTTCATGCCCGGCCCGCCCAGGATGTTGACCAGCATGAAGAAGGGCAGCCGCTTGTCGTCGGAGAGGGCGTACGAGGTGCGGCCCATCGCACACTGGGCCTGGGTAACGGCCCGGGCCTTTTCGAGCCGCTTGGGCACGTACTGCTCGAAGGGCGTCCGCTGGCGCTGCACGGCGTACGCCGGGATCGGCGACAGGTACTTCTCGGCCATCTTCACCACCTTGCGGAACGGAATGTTGCCCACCGACGAAAAGATGACCCGTTGGGTATCCAGGTTTTCGGCGATGAATCCCTTGAAGTCTTCGCGGTGGAACGACCGGACACTTTCGGCCGTGCCCAGGATGTTGTTGCCCAGGGCGTGTTCGCCGAAAAGCACCGTGTCGAACTCGTCCTGGATCGAATCCTCAGGGGAGTCGTAGTACATGGACATTTCCTCCAGGATCACGTGCCGTTCCTTCTCGATCTGCTTTTCGGGAAACACCGAGTCGAACGTGATGTCGGTGAGCAGTTCCATCGCCTTTTCGAAGTGCATGTCGAGCACCGAGGCGTGGAAGCAGATTTTCTCTTTGGTCGTGTACGCGTTCAGCTCACCGCCCACCGACTCCAGCCGGTTGAGGATGTGAAAAGATTTGCGCTTGCTCGTGCCTTTAAAGGCCATGTGTTCCCAAAAGTGCGCAATGCCCTGCTGGTGGGGCTTTTCGTCGCGGCTGCCGATGTCCAGCGTAAAGCCGCAGTGCGCAATTTTGGTGTGGGGAACCTGCTTGTGCACCACCTGGATGCCGTTGGGCAGGGTATATAACTGATAGTCTTCCATGTGAATCGTCCCTTTCTGCCGCCCTGCCCGGTAATAGCCGGAGGGCATTCTCGCATCTGTAAAAATACGGAAAAGATCAATTAGCTTTGGCGCATCAGCACCGCTATGAGGATAGGATTTGATGCAAAACGGCTTTTCAACAACTTTACCGGCCTGGGCAACTACAGCCGCCACGTCGTACAAATCCTGGCCGAACATTTCCCCGAACACGCTTACCACCTCTACACGCCCGGGGTCAGGGCCCACCCCGAACTGGCTTTCCTGGAAAAGTATCCTTTGCAAATGCATACGCCCCCGGCGGGCTTCCGCAACGGCCTGCTCAAAGCCTACTGGCGCAGCAGCCTGGTGGGCCGCGACCTGCAACGCGACAATATCGAAGTGTTTCACGGGCTGTCCAACGAACTGCCCTGGGGCCTGGCCGGCAAAGGGATCAGGACGGTGGTCACCATCCACGACCTGCTGTTTCTCCGCTTCCCGGAACTCTACCCGGCGGTTGACCGGCTGATCTACAACCGCAAGTTCAGGCACGCCTGCCGCGCCGCCGACCGCATCGTTGCCGTCAGCGGGCAGACGGCCCGCGACATTGCCGCCTTTTACCGGGTGGACCCGGCCCGGATCAGCGTGGTGTACCAGAGTTGCAGCGACCTGTTCAAACGGCCCGTTTCCGCCGAAGACATCGGGCGGGTCCGCCGCAAATACAACCTGCCGGAATCATTCATCCTCAACGTGGGCACCATCGAGAAGCGAAAAAACGCCCTGCTCATTCTAAAAGCAATGGCGCGGCTGAAGGCAAAACAGGACCCTTACCTGGTGATCGTCGGCCGGCCCACCGGCTACAAAAATGAACTCGTCGCGTTTGCCGCGCAGCACCAACTCTCCGACCGGGTACTTTTCCTGCACGACGTGCCGCACCCCGAACTGCCCGCGTTCTACCAGGCGGCCCGTTTGTTCGTGTACCCTTCCATCTTCGAAGGCTTCGGCATTCCCATCCTGGAGGCGCTTTACTCGGGCACCCCGGTGATCAGCAGCACCAATGGTTGCTTCACGGAGGCGGGCGGCGCCGACTCGCTGTACACCGACCCGGCGGATGACGAACAACTGGCCGGCCTCATCGAAAACGTGCTCACGCACACCGAATTGTCCCGGCAAATGATCGCCCGGGGACGGGACTACGCCACGCGTTTCGACAACGGAAAGATTGCCGGTGATCTGATGGCGGTGTACCGTCAGTTGTAAAAGGGGCCGGGGGGCCGCCGGGAGAAACTTTCGTAAAAAAGATTTTGCGGCGGTATCTTTTTAGAAGTAGGGACGTAGTAAGGGTATTGTTCACTTAAATCTTAACCACTATGCAACTTGAATCCTTGAAGAAGCTCTTTATTATGGAGCTTCAGGACGTCTACAGTGCAGAAAACCAATTACTCGAAGGCCTGCAACTGATGGCCGATGCCGCATCCAACCAGGAACTGAAGCAGGCTTTCCAGCAGCACTTGCAGGAAACGCAAGGACAAATTGGGCGCCTGGAGCAGATCTTCAGCCAACTGGGCGAAGAGGCGGGCGGCGAAACCTGCGAAGCCATGCAGGGACTCCTGGCCGAAGCCAAGGAAGTGCTCGAAATGCAAGCCGATCCGGACGTACTGGATGCGGCCCTGATCGGGTGCGCCCAAAAGAATGAGCACTACGAGATCGCTTCCTACGGCACGCTGGTGACCTACGCCAACATGATGGACGAAACCGATATTGCCGACCTGCTTCAGGCTACGCTTGATGAAGAATACGCTACGGACGACAAACTGACGGCCCTGGCTGAATCTACCGTAAACATCCGGGCCCAGAAGGGCGGCAGCTAGTCCGTTGCGGACTGCCTGACAAAAAATTGAGCGAAGAAGGGGTTTCCCGGGCAACACCATGTGCCCGGACTCTCCTTCTTCGCTCTCCCTTTGTAAGGTCTTCCCATCCGTACCTGCCGCCTCCCCGCCCAAATGGGGTTAACTCTTTGATCCGAATGTGATGAGCGGATTGCTCTCGCGGACGGGTAAGTACCCTTACGGCTGGGCGTAGTCTCTGACTACGCCCTTTTTAGGTGCAAAACTTAGTTTTGCCTTCCGGTTGTCATTCTCCCGTCTTCTCTTACCCCGAGTGTCGCAGGCAACGTTTTACGCAACCATGAGGAGAGGGCTGGCAGAAGTATAAGCCTTAAGGTGTGATTGAGCAAGAGGGCAAAACTAAGTTTTGCACGAACAAAGGGCGTAGTCACAGACTACGCCCAGCCGTAAGGGTACTTACCCGTCCGCAAGAGCAATACCCTGAGCAGTACGCTAATCATTTACTTTGCTCCTGCCAGTCCCGGTCCTTCTTCCGGTTTCCGTTCTCCCTGCTTGATCTCCAGTTGTTCGCACGACTTCTCGGCGGCGGCCTGTTCGGCTTTTTTCTTGCTGAAGCCGGCGCCGGTGGCTACGGGCTGGTCGTCAATGAGCACCTGGGCTACGAACTCCTTGTTGTGCGTTTCGCCGCGTTCCTCCAGGATTTCGAAGCGCAGCTTTTTGTTCTGCCGCTGGGCCCACTCAATGAGGATGCTCTTGAAGTTGAGGTTGTTCTCGATGACCTTTTCCAGATCGAAGTGCGGGGCAATGAGGCGTTTGACGATGAACTTGCGGGAATGCTTGAAGCCCTTGTCGAGGTACACGGCGCCCACCAGGGCTTCGAGGGCGTCGCCGCTCATGGACTTGTGCGTGTACATGGTGCGGCGGTGGCCGTCGTACACGATGAGCTTGTTGAGGCCCAGCGTCTTGCCCAGGTTGTTGAGCGACTCGCGGTTGACGATGCGCGACCGGATCTCGGTGAGAAACCCCTCGCCCTTGTAGGGAAATTTCTTGAACAGGTATTCGGCCACCACGGCGCCCAGGATGGCGTCGCCCAGGTACTCCAGCCGTTCGTTGGATTCGCGGAAACCGGTGGTACTCACCCCTTTGGCCGCCGACGTGTGCATGAGGGCCAGCTTGTAGAGGTTCAGGTTTTCGGGCTTGATGCCCGTAATGCCGCGGATGGATTCGGCCAGCCGCCCGTCTTTCTCCTTGTCGGGCGATCTCCGGAATAATTTCTCGACAAGTTTAAAAAGACCAGCCACTGGCTATTCCTGCAGTTTGCGGAAGATGATGGAAAAATTGTGTCCCCCAAAACCAAACGTATTGCTGAGTACAACGTTCACCTTCCGTTCCTGCGCCTTGTTGAAGGTAAAGTTCAACTCGGGGTCAAAGGCTTCGTCGTCGGTAAAGTGGTTGATGGTAGGCGGCACCAACTGGTGTTTGATGGCCAGCACGGCGGCAATGGCTTCGATGGCCCCGGCGGCGCCCAGCAGGTGCCCGGTCATGGACTTGGTGGAACTGATGTTGAGCTTGTAGGCGTGATCGCCGAATACCTTCTGGATGGCCTGCGTTTCGCTGATGTCACCCAGCGGCGTAGAGGTGCCGTGCACGTTGATGTAATCCACCTCGGTGGGGCTGATGCCGGCGTCTTCGAGGGCGTTCTTCATCACGTTGACGGCCCCGAGCCCTTCCGGGTGCGGCGCGGTGATGTGGTAGGCGTCCGACGACATGCCGCCGCCGATCAGTTCGGCGTAGATGCGGGCTCCGCGGGCCTTGGCGTGTCCGTATTCTTCGAGGATGAGGGCGCCGGCGCCTTCCCCGAGCACGAAGCCGTCGCGGTCCTTGTCGAAGGGCCGGGAGGCGGTGGCGGGGTCGTTGTTGCGTTCGGAAAGCGCCTTGAGGGCGTTGAAACCACCCATGCCGGCTTCGGTAACGGCTGCTTCCGAGCCGCCCGCAATGGCGACGTCAATCTTGCCCAGGCGGATGTACGTGAAGGCATCCACCAGGGCGTTGGTGGCCGAGGCGCAGGCCGAGACCGTCACGAAGTTGGGACCGCGGAATCCGTAGCGGATCGAAATCCACCCCGAACTCAGGTCCACGATCATTTTGGGAATAAAGAAAGGATTGAAGCGGGGCGTGCCGTCGCCGTGGGCGAAGCCGACCACTTCTTCCTGGAATGTTTTGAGTCCGCCGATGCCCGACCCCCAGATCACGCCGGCGCGGTCCAGGTTGATCTTGCCCAGGTCCAGGCCGGAGTCCTTGAGGGCCTCTTCCGACACCACCAGGGCGTACTGCGTAAAGGGGTCCATCTTGCGGGCTTCCTTGCGGTCAATGTGCTGGTTGACGTCAAAGTTTTTGACTTCGCAGGCAAACTTGGTCCTGAACTTCTCGGCGTTGAATTTAGTAATGGGAGCGGCCCCACTTACCCCAGTCGCCAGACTCTGCCAGAAGGCCTGGGCAGTGTTGCCAATTGGAGTAAGTGCGCCGATTCCCGTAACTACTACTCTTCGTAAATCCATGCAGTACTTTTCCTGCCGGAGCAGGGTGAATAATTTTTAAAATAGAGCTTATTTAACGTGCTCTTCCAAATAAGAGATGGCCTGTCCTACCGTAGAGATGTTCTCGGCTTGGTCGTCCGGGATAGAGATGTTGAATTCCTTCTCAAACTCCATAATCAGTTCTACCGTATCGAGTGAATCAGCTCCCAGGTCGTTGGTAAAGCTTGCCTCGTTGGTTACTTCTGATTCCTCGACACCTAATTTGTCAATGATGATACTTTTTACCTTTTGTGCGATTTCTGACATTTTTTTGAACCTTTATGGTTAAAAACAGTGCAAAGAAATGCATTATCAGCAAGATTGTCAAACAAATTAGCGGCACAATTACGGCGGCCCGCCGGGCAAAAGGCCAATTATGCGGCCCCAGCCCATTAAAAAGCACTTTTTTGTGGGCCAAAGACAGAGTTTTAAAAAAAATCAACAGTTTTGCAGGCAGGAAAGCCGGCCATTATTTCGCCGGAAAGGTAAATTACGTACGAGGTCAGCTTTTCCCCCTTTGCGGCACAACTCCCATCCCTATCTCCACGCATCACGATGAAAGTACACTTTAACCGCACGAAAGTAATCGCCACCGTAGGCCCGGCCAGCAACAGCAAGGAAATGCTGCTGGAACTGGTAAAGGCCGGCGCCGACGTGTTCCGGCTCAACTTTTCGCACGGCAGCCACGAAGACCACTTAAAGGTGATCCAGTACGTGCGGGAACTGAACCAGGAGCACAACCTCAACATCGGCCTCCTGCAGGACTTGCAGGGCCCCAAAATCCGGACGCGGGAAGTGGAAAACAACGGGGTGAACCTGGCGCCCGGCAGCCGCCTGGTGCTGACCAACGAAAAACTGGTGGGCAACGCCGAACGCATCAGCACCACCTACCTGGAAATGGCCGACGACGTGAAGCCCGGCGACCGCATCCTGCTCGACGACGGCAAGCTCGAACTCAAAGTCACCGAAAAGCAGGGCCGCGACGTGATCACGGAAGTGGTGTACGGCGGCGTGCTCAAGTCGAAGAAAGGCATCAACCTGCCCAACACGGCCGTATCCATCCCGGCCCTCACCGAAAAGGACCGCGAAGACCTGCTCTTCGGCCTGGAACACAACGTGGAGTGGATCGCCCTGTCGTTCGTGCGCAAAGCCGACGAAGTCCACGAACTCAAGGAACTCATCCGCGCAAAGGGCAAAAAGTGCCTGGTGGTTTCCAAGATCGAAAAGCCCGAAGCCATCGCCAACATTGACGCCATCATCGAAGCCTCCGACGCCGTGATGGTGGCCCGCGGCGACCTGGGCGTGGAAGTGCCGATGGAAGACGTACCCATGCTCCAGAAGATGATCGTGGAAAAGTGCAATAAGCTGGCCAAGCCCGTCATCATCGCCACGCAGATGCTCGAAAGCATGATCACCAGTCCGCGCCCCACCCGCGCCGAGACCAGCGACGTAGCCAACTCGGTGCTCGACGGCGCCGACGTGGTGATGCTCAGTGCCGAATCGGCTTCGGGACAGTACCCCCTCCAGGCCGTGCAGGCCATGAACGACATCATCCGCAAGGTGGAAGAAACGGCCGAAAGCGTGTACTACCGCAACAACGACTACGTGCTCCAGAACCGCGACGAGAACTTCTACAGCAACAACGTGGTGATGAACGCCTGCCGCCTGGCCCGCGACACCGGGGCGAGGGCCGTCATCGGCATGACCAGCTCGGGCTACACGGCGTTCCGCATTTCGAGCCACCGCCCCAAGGCCAACATCTTCGTGTTCACCTACGACAAGTCGCTGCTCAACACGCTGAGCCTGCTGTGGGGCGTGCGGGCCTTCTACTACGACAAGGAGAAATTCAATTCCACCGACGAGACCTTCCAGGACATTAAAAAACTGCTCGTCCAGCAGGGGCTGCTGCGGGAAGGCGACGTGTTCATCAACACCGCCAGCATGCCCATCAGCCTCAACCACCGCACCAACATGCTCAAGCTCAGCATCGCGTAGGGGGAAGTCCATAAGTAAAAAAAGCAGGCCGCCCGGCCTGTTTTTTTTACTTACAGACTTCTTTTCATTCTCACCCGCGACCTTTCGCAGATGCCGCCGACGGGTGGGTTGAGCTTGGAGATGCTCACTTCCACGGAGTAGATGGTGGGAAATTCGCGGCAGGTGCGTTCGAGGATGCGGCCGGCAACGTGTTCGAGCAGTTTGGAGGGCTTTTCCATCTCTTCCCGCACGATGCGGTACAGCCCTTCGTAATTGACCGTGCCGGTCAGTTCGTCGCGTTGCGCGGCGGGTTCGAGGGGCGTCTCCACGGCAATGTCCACTTCGTAGCGGTTGCCCAGCTTCCGTTCTTCTTCGTAGTAGCCGTGCCGGGCAAAAAACGCCATGCCTTCCAGCGAAACCGTGCCCGATGCGGTAGCGTGTGCCATGGCCGGTGGGGGTTTACTGAATTTCGTCGAAGAAAGAGCCGTTGGCGGGCTTGGGCCCTACGCTGGCAGTCGGGGGCTGGGGCGCGGCTTCCGGGGCGGCCGGCCGCTGTGCGGGCGCCTGGGCGTTGCGCACGGGGGCCACGGGGGCCGGGTAGGAGGAGGCGTACGAGTCGGTGAGGGGCGGCGGCGGGGGCACGGTCAGGTCGTTCTTCCGTTCCAGCATTTCCTTTACCTCGTTAATCTTGTCGTCGAACGAGAACGAATTGCCCCGGGCGGCTACGCGGTTCACCTTTTCGAGCGTATCGTTGGCCATGCTCCGGACTTCGAGCACGAAGTTTTCCTTCTGGTTTTCCAACTGGCGGAAGTCCTTCTCCAGCGACTTGAGTTCCCCGAGGGTTTCTTCCAGGGCCCGGCGCGACCGCACTTCGGTTTCCTGGAGCATTTGCTGGGCCTTGGCCCGGGCTTCGCGCAGCAGGGAGTCGGCGTGGGCTTTGGCTTCGCGCAGGTAGAGTTCGGCCGACCGGTTGGCCTGCTCGATGAGGTGGGAGCCCGTTTCTTCGGCGGCTTTGAGGGTTTTGTAGAGGGAGCCTTCCACCTCGCGCAGCTTCCGGACTTCCCGCTCCGAGATGTCGAGCTTGATGCGGAATTCCTTGTTTTCGTCCATTACCCGTTCCCATTCCTGAGACAAAGTCTGGAGAAAAGCATCTACCTCTTCTTTATCGTAGCCTCGCAGCACGCGGCTGAATGCCTTTTGGCGTATCTCAATCGGGGTGATCTTCATGGGGGAATAACGAATAATCCGGAAATTTAGTAATTATTTACAATTACCGTATTTCTGCTTGTTCACCCAAATATTTGGGTTGTTTATTTGAAAGGTACAAACAGCAGCGGGCTTTTAACCGGATGGGCTATCCCGGCCCGCATGGGTAGTTTGTTTCGGGTGACTTTACCCGTCCGGTGCGGGGAACTCGCCCGGTAGGAAAACCGTAGGTAAACTCGTATTTTTACAAATATGGCTAAACCACCCAAAAGGCAACTTTCCCCGCCAAACCCAGCTGGGAATAAGCGTGGAAATCAAGTCGAAAGCAGCATTTCTACGAAAAGCCCTGCTGGCACTGCCCGTACTAATAGTCCTTCGAGCAATGCGGCTTACCCGTCTGGAGGTTCCCGATCTGGTTTTAGGAAGCGTACGGAAAAAAGCGCATTCGATTCAGAAATGGCGGATTCAGTAAAGCCGGCTGCCGGACAGCAAAATCTACAGGCCGCAAGCGCAATTACGGCAAGTGAACTGGCGCCAAAAATGAATGATTACTTCGGGCAGTATGAAGACGCCATCTTTGTCACATCGCGGATCAACGAACACCAGCCCGACACGCTCGAATACATTGTTTGTCTGCGAGACCCCTTTGATCTGGCAACTGAAAACGCCCTGCACGGCTTTGCCGACGAACTGGCCTGGGAGCACGGCGATGTGGTGAAAATCCGGCTCCAATTCGTTCCCCAGGAACTCTTTTCCCGCTTTCAGGCGACCTAACCCAAAATGCAGCATTTTTTGAGGCAAGCGGAAGAGAACAGGCGTGTTCTCGCCGACCTGGAAGCAAACCATCCGTCTACGTACTTCGATTGGAAAACGACGGTCATTTTCTACACGGCCCTGCATTGGATGAAAGCTTTTCTGTGGGCCAAATACGGCGAACAGCAGATTGAGAGCCACGAACAAATCCGCGATTTTTACCGTCGCAATAAGCACATCATGCCCAAAGACGTGTACGATTCGTACCACGCGTTGTACCGGTACAGCCAGGTGAGCCGGTACGAGGGAATTGGTGAGCATTACCCGGATTGGCAGGCCCTCCGCAAATTCGACTACCAAAAGGCAAAGATTGATGTGGAGAACTTTCGCCGGTACATGGTGAAACGCGGCATCATTACCGCCGCAACTCCTAATGACGCTCCTCCGGGTGGGAACGAGAATAAAACCTAAGGATGCCATTCTCCGATTATCTTCGGGGCTTTCTCGGAAGTGGTCAGTGGGACACTGACCACGGCGCAAGGAGAATAACGAACAATCCGGAAATTTAGCAACAATCTAAAAATTGCCGTATTTCTAAATGTTCACCCGAATGTTTGGGGCGTTTATTTAAAGAACTCAAACTTGCCCGGTACGGATTTCGTAGCTACCTTAAAACCCTGGACGACCAGAAGCAAGACGTTCAAGTAACAAGCCTGACATGGACAAAATTCTTTTTCAGAGTAGTACATCCGGCAGTGACGCCAAGGACAAGCTTACCGACATTCGCTCGATTGCAATTGAGGCAATCAAGTTTGGCGCTTCCGTCCTCTTGCCGGAAGGAACCGGTAGAATTACCGTAGAGTTGAATCAAGCAGAAGGCTACGTGCGGATCCTAACTCGAGAAGACAATGAACAGGCGCTGACACCGGGAAAAGAACCTGCTTGGATACACAATAAGGTAATGGCTGTTTTAGAAAATTATAAGCACACAATTCATGGGGTGAAAGCAATTCAATGGAAGGGTGATACCCTGCACTACGTTGCCAGCTTGAATGATCCTAAGGACTGGAAAACGAAATCAGACATCCATGGACAGGTACACCAGGTTGAAACGGAGCACGAAGTAACAATTGATCTTCAGTTTACCCATCCGTCTAATTTCGATTCTTCTGAAGGGGACGTTATTGTGATTTGACCCGATGCAAAACCACCTTCTGCAAGCGGAACGCAACCTGCTGAAGCTTTTTCGTTCCGAAAGGGAAATTCCCTTTGACGACTATGAGTGGAAAACGACTTACATTTTTTACGTTGCGGTGCATTGGACCAGAGCATACATCAAAGTCAGGTTAGGAAGCCACATTGCAATTACAAGTCACATCAACGCCAAGAACCACCTCCGGACAATTCTCCCTCAGGCCGTTTTCAATGCTTACGTGCATCTCGAAAACATTTCAAAAGTAGCCAGGTATGATGGGGTAGGACCCAACTTCCAGGGCTGGCAGTTAGATCGCCGGATAGACTATGAAAACGCAAAGGACATTCTTGAAGTGTTAAGGACAGAGATATCCGCCTACATCCCTCCAGTGCTCAACAATCCCATATTGCCCGAATAGCTATTGCTCCTGCATAGCTACCCGATCTTCACTTCCTCCCCCAAATACTTCGGCTGCTTGTCCAGCAGGTACAAATCCAGGAACACTTTCACCCGGGCCAGCATTTCGCGCAGTTGGACCTTTACGCCGTTGCGGCCCGTCACGTCCTGGGCATTAAAGCCCACGGCGTCGAGGCCGTAGTGCTGGGCAATGAAGAGGGCCCGCTGGTTGTGGAACGCCTGCGAAATGATCGTAAAGCGGGACTGGCCGAAAATCTTGCGGCACCGCACCACCGAGTCCAGCGTCCGCAGGCCGGCGTAATCCAGGTAGATGCGGCTGGCCGGCACGCCTCTTTCCACCAGGGCCGTCTGCATCATTTCCGGCTCATTGTAGTGCTGCTGGCTGTTGTCGCCGCTCACCACCAGGTAGTCAATCTTCTTCTGCCGGTACAGGCGCACTGCGGCCGCGATGCGGTAGTAGAAAAAGGGGTTCGGGCTGCCGTTGCGCAACCGGTTGGACGTGCCCAGCACCAGGCCCACCCGGTTGTGCGGCACCCGGGCCGCCTGCGTGAAGGTGTACGGCGCCGTGTCGTGTTGCACGCGCCAGTTGCAGTACAGGACGGCCCCCAGGGCCAGCCCCAGGAGGATGCCGGCGACCCGGAAGACTTTCCGGAACCGGCTGGTGAGCGGTTTAGGCATAAAAAATCATTTTTCTTCGCCGAATGCCAGTCGCCACACCGACAGCGTCCGGTCATCGCTGCACGATACGGCCAGGTCCTGGTAGGCGGTCCAGAGCAGTTTATTCACCGAAGTGCCGTGGCCGGCGTGGCGGGCCCGGTCAATCACCTTCAGCAGGCGGGTGGTTTCGGCGTCCCACACCTTGATGGATTTGTCCATGCTGCCCGTCAGGAAATACTTGCCATCGGGGCTGAAACACAGGTGGTTGATGGCGTACATGTGCGCCACCACCGCGTGGGCCAGGATGTAGTGGTTGGACACGTCCCATATTTTCAGGTGCGCGTCGCGGCTGCCGCTCAGCAGGTACTGCCCGTCGGGCGAGTACTGCAAGGTAAACACCGAATTGCCGTGGGCCGCAAAGGCGTACTTGGGCGCAAACGTATCCAGGTCGAACACCCGGATGTGGTGGTCGCTGTAGCCCACGGCCAGTTCGCCCGAACGGCGGTTCACGGCCAGGCAGCGCACACTCTTGTCGGAAGCTTTCAGGTGCTTGCGCACGGCGAACGTCTCCTGGTCCACCACGATGAGCACCCCGTCGCCGGTGGCCACGAACAGGTTGGTGTCGTCGCTTTTGAGGTCGAAGATGGCCGCTGCCGTGAGTTTGAGGGACTTGACTTCCCGGAGCGAATCCGGGTCCACCACGTGCAGGCCCTCGAAGTTCTGGCCGATGCAGAGCTGGCGGGAAGCGGGCAGGTAATGCAGGGCGTACACCGAGGCCGGCACCCGGGCGATCAGCTTGCCCTCGTCGGGCCGGGACAGGTCCCACTGCACCACCATGCCGTCGCCGGCGGCCGAGAAGAACAGGTTGGGCGTGGCGGCCGGCTCCAGCGTGTACACGCAGTCGCGGTGGCCCGTAAACGTGCTTCGCTTTTCTACCTGTACTTTGGTGGGCATGAGCAGGGGCGCCGGCGCGCGATGTTGGCCGCTAAATTAGGCATTTTCGACGACTGGCGGCCACGCCCTGCGCGGCGGGGCGGCCGGGCCCGTCACAAAAATGCGCCCCGGTTTTGCCCGAAGCTTGCGAATGTGCCGCCTGACTTCTACCTTTTCGCCCAGCCCGCATGACATGCCACTTTTAGCGCAAGAACCCATCGGCAACGACGGCCTTTGGGGAGTTTGGAGTACCACCGAGTCCACCGGGGAATTGTCCCGCCTGTTGATACCCAACGGGCCCGACGCCGACTACCTGGAGACCGTCCACCACCCGGTGCGGTTCCACCAGACGCTGGCCAGCCGGGTGCTGGCCCAGGCCCTGCTCCGGGGGCTCGACGTGCCGTACGCCGGCATCCAAAAAGACGACGCCGGAAAACCTTTACTGGTGGGTTGCCCGTACTATATTTCGCTAAGCCACACCGAAGGGTACGCCGCGGCCATCCTGCACCGGCGTTTTCCGGTGGGCATTGACATCGAACTGGTGAAGGAGAAGCTGACGAAGGTGGCCCCGCGCGTGTTTACGAACGCCGAACGGGAATACGCGGCAGGCAACCTGTTCAAGACGGCCGTGTACTGGTGCGCCAAAGAGGCCGTCTTCAAGATGGGCGCCGTGCAGGTGCTTTCCCTGCGCGACATCCGGTTGCACGATTTCGAGGCGGAGGAAGCCGGTACGCTTTTCGGGCAAATCGAGCAGGAAAATGAGCCCATCGGCTTGCAAATTTTTTACCGGCAAATGCTTACTTTTATAATGGCCTTTTGTATAGATGACCGTGATAACTCGCCCGCTGTCAGCAACTTGTAGGAGATACGCACTATGAAATCAATATTACTTTTTACGCTGCTGCTGGGGTGGCTCCGGCCGCACCCGCAGGGGCCCCAGCCCGGGGAGGGCCGCATCGAAAACTTTTCGCTGGTGAACGCCCTCAACAACAAAACGGTTTCCCTCGCCGACTTCGCCGCCGAACGGGCCGTGGTGGTGGTATTTACCAGCAATTACTGCCCCTACGCCCGGCTCTACGAAGACCGCATGATTGCCCTGGCCGAAGAGTACGCGGGCCGCGGCGTGCAGTTCCTGCTCATCAACTCCAACACGTCGCTCGACAACATTGACGACTCGGTGGAAGAAATGGCCCGCCACGCCAGGGAGAAGGGCTACCGCTTCCCGTACCTGGCCGACAAGGAACACCGCGTGGCCGGGATGCTCGGCGCCACCAAAACCCCCGAAGCCTTCGTGCTGCAAAACAACGGGTCGGGCACCTTCGTGCTCAAGTACCGCGGCGCCATTGACGACAACCCGCAGGTGGCCCAGGAAGTAACCGTCAACTACCTCCGCGACGCCATTGCCGCCACCCTCAACCGCCGCAACATCAGCGTCCCCGAAAAACGCCCCACCGGCTGCATGATCAAAAGACAGTAGGGCGGGAGTAGGAGCGTTAAGGAGTTTGAGAATTACCCGGGAAAGCACGTACACAAACCAAAAGCCCTCGAACGATAACGTTCGAGGGCTTTCCCTTTAAGCAAGTACGGTTGTCACGCATTTCCGGTCTCCCTGCCTCCGGTCTCCTTCTATTCGTTTTCTTCCGTTACCACGTTGAGCAGCAGGCGAATT
>CADCTQ010000175.1 GCA_902805615.1 uncultured Cytophagales bacterium | reverse complement strand
AGGATGGTGAATGGTTGATGAAGCGGGAAGTGGAGTTTGTTCTTTTTGGCATTGCCCCAAAAAGAACCAAAAAGGGCTAGGCCCAATGATGCTTCCCCCCGCCAGGCAACCCGCCCCTCGCCATTGGGCCGGGCCCACGCGCCGCGATCCCACCGGTGCCGGGGATACGATACGGGATCGTAACGATACCAGCGCGTAAGGAAAGAATGATACCAGCGCGTAAGGGGGCCTGCCCATCGCAAGGCCGCGAGAACGATACTGCGCGTAAGGAAGGGGGCCTGCTTCAACCTGTTTACTTTACAACGCACTTACGTTGACGGGGAATCCGGGTGAAGGATCCGGGTTGCGGGGCAAGGCCAGCCGCTTCAGTATAAGAACAGGGAGCGGGTTCGGGGAAAAGAAGGAAACATTTGGTTATGATTATAACTAATCATACCTTTGGGCAGATGTTCATCGTAAACCAATCGCTGGGGTATCTGCTGGGGCAGGCGGCAAAAAAGACGGTCGCCCGGTTTAGCCAGCTGATGCAGGAGCATGGCATTGACATTGGTCTCTCCGGCTGGATCGTGCTGAGCCGGCTCTGGGAGGAAGATGGGCTCAGCCAGCAGGAGATCAGCGACCGGTCGGGGGTAGCCAAGCCCAATATCTCCACCTATTGCGACAAACTGGAGAAGGAAAGTTACCTGGTACGCGCCGCCGACCAGGTGGACCGGCGGAATTACCGGTTGTTCCTGACCAACAAGGGGAAAGACCTCAAGGCCCGGTGCCAGCAACTGGCCCAACAGTCCAATGAAGAAACCCTACTCAACCTGACTGAAGAAGAATCGGCAATCCTGATCAAGCTGCTGCGCAAACTGCACGGGGAATAAAAAAATTTGCATACTGAGTTATAGTCATAACTGTAATGGGTATTACTATTTCGAATGCATGCCCTCTCATCCATCGGTTTCATCCTGGTAGTAGTCATTGTAAAACCAAAACAATTCTCTTATGAAAGTACGTTTGCTTGCGTCTTTGAAAGCGGGCCTGCTGGCCGGTTTGGCGGCTGCCCTCATCAACGCCATCCTGTTCTTCTTTTTCCGGCAGGCCGGGGTAATCACTGATTCGGTGTTGTTGCCCAACCAACAACCCATGACCGTGGTGCCCGTCATCGTGTCGTCGCTGGTTCTGGCCCTCCTGGGCAGTGTGGCGTATTACCTGCTGGCCCGGTTTACCGGAGACGGGTACCGCTATATCACCATCATTGCCAGCGTCCTGCTCATCCTTTCTTTCGCGAATCCCTTTTTCGGCATTCCCGGGGTGACGGTACCCTACGCCCTGGCCCTGAACGTGATGCACGTGGTTGTGGTGGCGGCCCTGCTGTACGCCCTCCGGCAGTTTACGGCGCCGGCGCCCGACCCGGTAAAGCCCTGAAAAAAGCAATCGGGCATTGCATAAACGATCAACCGAGGAGTGATCGTAATTCAACAAGGCCAGGGCGGCAGGTGTAAGCCACCAAGGCACCGGGCGAAGGAACACAAAGACTTCCGTCTTCGCCCAAGCCTTAGTGCCCCTTGGTGTCTTCGTGTCTTGGTGGCTTGAAGCGGCACCTGATCTCCTTTCCCGTTTCACTCCTTCTTCATTTCCCACTTCTCTTTAAACCAATAACGCTAACCCCAATATGAAAAAGACCATTCTCATTACCGGCGCTTCCCAGGGTATCGGGAGAGCCGTAGCCGAAAAACTGGCCCATCCCGACGCGCAGATCGTTATTACCTATGCCGGCAACGCGGGCAAAGCGGGCCAGGCCGTGCGGGCACTGGAGCAGCAGGGAGCCCGGGCGGTTGCCCTGCCGTTCAACCTGCACGAGCGTACCGGCGCCCGTACCCTTTTTGACCAGGTAGAAGCGCAATTGGGCAAAGTAGACGTTCTGGTCAGCAACGCCTTCGGCCAGGCGATATTCAAGCCGCTGGCCTTCGTCGAGGAAGAGGAGTACGACCAATCCTTTGCTTCCGTAAAAGGCACTTTCCTGCTGCTCCGCGAAGCCGCCCAGAGGGTAAGCGACAACGGCAGCATCATCGTGCTTTCCAGCGGGGCTACCTCCATGCCCGGTGCGGGGAGCGGCCTCTACGCGGGAAGCAAGGCGGCCATCGAACAGTTTGCCTTTAGCCTGGCCAAAGAACTGGGAAGCAGAAAGATCAACGTGAACGTAGTGGCGCCCGGCGTTACCGAAACCGAAGGCTTGGTTGCCCCCAAAGAGATGATTGACCAACTGGTAGCCATGACGCCGTTCGGGCGGTTGGGCAAACCGGAAGACGTAGCCAATGCCATTGCCCTGCTGGCCGGCCCGGCAGGAAGATGGATCAACATGCAGAAAATAGGCGTGAACGGGGGAATATTGTAACCGTCAGCAAAAACGGCGGCCCCCGGTGAAGGAGGCGCCGCCCGCATGCCCGGGCAACCCCATGAACACCCATCCCGTGAACACCAACCTGGCCGAGTACTACGCGAAAAGGGCTCAGGAGTACGAACGCGTATACGACAAGCCCGAAAGACAGCCTGACCTGGGGCGACTCAAACAGGCGTTGAAAGCGGCGTTGAGAAACGAAACTGTCCTCGAAATTGCCTGCGGCACCGGTTACTGGACGCACTGCCTCGCGGAGACTGCCGCCGCCATCCTCGCGACTGACATCAACGGGCCGGTCATTGACGTGGCAAAAGCAAAGCGGTATCCCCGGGATAACGTAGACTTCGCCATTGCCGATTGTTATACGCTTGCTGGCATCAATGATGGTTTTTCCGCTGCGTTCGGTGGGTTCATCTGGTCCCACGTACCCCTGGAAAAGCTGCCCTCATTCCTGGAGACATTGCACGCAAAGGTAAAAACGGGGGGCAAGATCGTGTTCATTGACAATGCGTACGTAGCCGGCAACAGCACCCCGGTCAGCCGCACGGACGAAATTGGCAATACGTACCAGCGCCGGGTGCTCCAAGACGGATCGGCGCACCTGGTGCTGAAGAATTTTCCGGCCGAGGCGCAAATCCGGTCCCTGCTGGAGGGAAAGGCGGCACAGATTGCATTTACACAGTTGCCATACTACTGGTACCTGGTTTACACGGTTGGCTGAATCTCCGCGTATCCCGGCAACCTGTTTCTTTGTCTATTGCACTGTAAAGTCAGCGACCACTTTCTGCTATACTGAGGACTTACGCAAGGGAGTAAGAGCGGTAAGGGCAGCACAGTAAGTCCCGTAGGGACGACATATTGGTAGAAAACGCACCCTTCTCCTGACGACCAGTCCCGTAGGGACGCAATATTGGTGAGGCTCTTACTGCTTAGGCAATCACCGGATGAAAGCCCGGTAAACTGCCGGACAGCTACCTCACCCGTTTGGTGCCCAGCAGCGACCAATATGTCGCCCCTAAGGGACTGGTGCGCTATTGGATTGAGGCGCGTTCTACCCATATCTCGTCCTACGGGACTTATTACACCGTCATGCCATAGAGTTGCCCCCAGCGGTTGCGTAAGTCCTGTATACTGTAGAGTAAGTGTTGTACATATATCGAACCAGTATCCCCTCACCGTCATCCTGAAAGGATCTTCGTGGTGCAAAGGCGTACTTCACTTACACTGAGGGCCTTCGCCAGCTACGACATGCATTGCTTTTCACGACGAAGATCCTTTCAGGATGACGGTGAGGGGATACTGGTTCGATATATTCGATATTGTCAGACACGGCCTACCACTACGAAGATTGGCTTTGCCAATGACAGCTAAAGTGACCTAACTCGGAATAACCGTTTATTGGCTTTACCGTGTACCTATCTATATTGACAAAAGCGGTTGTGCTGGCCCGCGATCCCACGTTTAGCGCATAGATTGAGCAACCCCAGCCCACGGTTGAAACCGTGGGTGAACGGGCATAATGAGCTTGCGCAACGGTTTGAACCGTTTCATTGGCAAAATCACGCAATTGGAAGGGGTAAACGGTTAAAACCATGTATGAGCTTCGCGCCCTGCCTCGTGGATACGCAGTGAGCGGGCTTCCTTACGCGCTAGTATCGTTGTTGCGGCGTTGGGATGGGCAGGACCCTTCCTTACGCGCTGGTATCGTTGTTTCGGCACCGGTGGTATCGCGGCGCGTGGGCCCGGCCCAATGGCGAGGGGCGGGTTGACTGGCGGGGGGAAGCATCATTGGGCCTAGCCTTTTTTGGTTCTTTTTGGGGCAATGCCAAAAAGAACAAACCCCACTTACGCAGCATCAACCCATCACCAACCCTTTACAAACTATCACATTACCACTCACCCATCCCTCACCCCACCCCCTCAAATACGCATATACGCTAATCACATACAAAACCGTGGGCTGGGGTTGCTCAACCCAGGCGTGTACTCCTGAAATCATACGACAACACAACCTCGCTTGTCAATACACCCATCCTTTACTGAGCACGGGGGCCTGGATGCGTGCCGGCGTATCCTGCCTTGAGGGCGGCGAATCACCCCGTCTGATGGCGCGTGCAGCCAGGTAAGCAATCAAGGGTTCGGCGATCCTTCGAAATCCCACCAGCGGCTGTCATTCAATTGGATGAACCAGGCAAGATCGTCCCGCTTTTTAAGGTACCGCTTGCCGTGGCCAACCCGTCTCCGGCCGGTCCTTTCGCAATCAGCAGAGCCACTTCAAAAGACACCAAGGCAGCAAGACACAAAGGGGCACCAAGGCTTATGCGAGAACGCAAATCTTTGTGTTCCTTTGTGTCCTCGTGCCTTGGTGGCTTGATGCTGCCGCCCTTGTCGGCATAAAACGTTACCACCGATACCCGGAGCACGCGGAGGTACACGGAGAAAAGGGAATTCAGCCATTCCTCCCTTTGCTGCGGTGTGCTCTGTGCCCTCCGGGGCTCAGTTGGGCTTCCCGGCAAATGGTGCGGGTGCGTAAAGGGCCGCCGTGATTCCCCCGGATAAGTGGTCAGGCAAAATTAAATTACGTACTTTGGAGCATAAATAGCAGACAGACAAAGGCTTGTTCTTTGATTCCCGCTCCGGAATGCATCATTTGAAATCACGCTCCTGCTTATGGCTTTTGAAATGGATGAAATAAAGAAAAGCCAAACCTGGCGGAGGGCCGGCAGTGGGGGCCTGCACCCGCGGGAAAGCCGTACGAACGCGCCGCCCCGCGCCGGGCACGCCTCCCGTGTTTTTCCCGTTGCTGCCGGTCTATACCCTGCCACCGGACCCTTCCTGTCCATCGTTCTCCTGTTAGGGCTCTTGCTTTGGCCGGCCGCCGGCCGGGCCCAGTCCATCCCGCGGGCGGAAGCCGACAGCCTCCTGGGGCTGTTGAAGACCAGCCGGCCCGACACCAACCGGGTAAAGAGTTGGCTGCACCTGGGCGAATTCCACTTGCGCAAGGCCGGCGAGTTCAACGCCGACCTGGACTCGGCAGCCGGCTACGCCCGCCAGGCCGAAACCCTGAGCCGCCAGCTGCGTTTCGGGAGCGGCTACGACCGGAGCCAGACCCTTTTGATGGACGTCTGCCTGGAAGGCAAACGGCTCGACGCGGCCCACGCCCTGCTGGAGCGCACCCGGCCGGGCCGGCTGCGGGCGGGGTTGCTGGTGAGCCTGGGACAACACTACCTCTACAAGCCCGGCGAGTTTGCCGCCGACCTGGATTCGGCCGAGCGGTTCGTGCGCCAGGCGCTGGGGCTCTATACCGGGCTGGGCGACGTGGCGGGCCGGCTCGCAAGCCTGGCCGTCCTGGGCGTGGTACTGCGCGAGCGGGGCAACCCCCAGCAGGCCCGGGTGTACCTCGACCAGGCCGTGCCCCTCATCGAAGGGACCGCCGACCCGGCCACCCGGGCGGAGTTGTGGAGGAGCCTGGGGGACCACTATGCCCGCACCGAGGCTGAGATGCCCGACAAGATCCGCTGCTACACCCATGCCATGGACCTCTACCGGCAACTGGGCAACCAGGAACGGCAAGCCCACCTGCTCAAGGCCATTGCCGACATGCACCAGGTGGAGGGCAAGTACGCCCTTTCGCTGCGGGAACTGCTCGAAGTGCTGCGCATCCAGAAGTCCATCGGCTTCCGCAACCTGCACTACACCTACGACCTGCTGGGCTACGTGCACCGTTCGATGGGCAACTACGAGCACGCCCTGCCCTTCGCGCTGGCTACCGTCGAAAGCGCCAAAGCCACCGGCGACTCGACCGAGTTGCAATTGTTCTACCTGCGGGTGGCCGACACCTACAAAGAACTCGGTCAGCACGGGCAGGCGCTGGAAGCCTACCAGCACCTGCTGGTCAAGCTGCAACGGGAGAACGGGAACGTAAATTTCGTGATGAACTGCGTGGTGGCCATCAACCAGATCCTGTGCGCCCTCGACCGGCCCCGGGAGGCCCTGGCGTTCCTCCAGCGCATGCTGCAACGCTACCCGCCCGATACGCCCTACCGCCAGTCGCTGGCTCACTTCTCCCAGGGAAAAACCTACCTGCAACTGCACGACTACGCCCGGGCCGAAGCGCATTTCCTCAAAGCCCTGGCCCTCGACGAGCAGACCCGGATCGCCGACAGTGCCAACGAAGCGGGGTTTGCCATTGACGTGAACCTGGAACTGAGCCGGCTCTACGCCGACCGGGGACAGTACCAGCAAGCGGATTATTACCTGGGGCGGGCCTTTCCGCTGGCCGGCAAACAGCCCAAGCTGTTCCGCCTGAGCCGACTGCACCTGCAAGCCTTCCGGCTCGACTCCCTGCGGGGCAACGCCATTGCCGCCATTGCCCATTACCAGCGCTACAAGGCCCTCACCGACTCGATGTTCAACGAACGCAAAAGCAACCAGCTCATCGCTTACCAGGTGCAGTACAATACCCAGCAGAAGGAGCAGGACCTGATGCTCAAGGCCCAGGACATCAAACTCAAGGAGAAAAACATCGCCCTGCTGACCCAGCAGAGCAAAGCCCAGCGGGCCCTGCTCGGCCAGCGGCAGACCGAACGCAATGCCCTCATCGGGGGAGCCATCCTGCTGCTGCTGCTGCTGGCGCTGGGCTACAACCGCTACCGCCTCAAGCAGCGCAGCAACCAGCAGCTCCAGGCCCGGCAGGAAGAGATCAACCGCAAGAACCATTCGCTGCAACTCCTGCTCGACGAGAAAGAGTGGCTGCTGCGGGAGATTCACCACCGGGTGAAAAACAACCTCCAGATCGTGATGAGCCTGCTCAACTCGCAGGCCGACTCGCTGGAAGACAAAGTGGCCCTGTCGGCCATGCGGGAGAGCCAGCACCGGGTGCAGGCCATGGCCCTCATCCACCAGAAACTCTACCAGTCCGAAGGCATGGCCCGCGTTCCCATGAAAGCCTACATCGAGGAAGTGGTGGACTACCTGAGCGAATCGTACCAACTGGCCCACAACGTCCACTTTGCCCTGCACGTGGACACGCTTGAACTGGACGTGACCCAGGCCGTGCCGCTGGGGCTGATCGTGAACGAGGCGATCAGCAATGCCCTCAAGCACGCCTTCCCGGACGGCAGGGCCGGTACGGTGAGCATCGCCATCGGCCGGCTGACCGAGAACACCTACCAACTGGTGATTACCGACGACGGGGTGGGCCTGCCCGCGGGGTTCAACCCGGAGCACAGCCGCTCGCTGGGCATGACCCTCCTCCAGGGCTTCGGCCGGCAGCTCGGGGGCGATCTGGGCGTGGTGAGCCCGCCCGGCACCACCATCCGCCTGGTCTTCGAAAAGGAGCGGTTCTGGCCCGTGGCGGCCGTAGAAAAACCGGGGGTCGCCGTGCCGCACCAGCAACTGTAAGGAGTTACCCGTGCCGCGCCCGCTTTTTTAGAGCAAGGAACCGCTTATTTTCCCCCGGCACGATACCCCTTTGCGCGCCCGAGCCGCGCCGTCAACGCCCGGGCAGTTCGTTGGGCCCGGCGGGGGTGGTACGCGGCGCTCTCGGGCGGCGCGTGATCTTCCGCCACAGGAAATACAGCGTCAGCCCCCAGGCAATGACGGTCAGGGGAAATTCCCGGTAATCCATCGTGTAATCGGCCGGCATCAGGTCGTCGAGCACCGGGTCGTAGAGCACCGGCAGGGCGTCGCCCGGCACCAACTCCCCGTAGCGCGCTTCTTCCAGCGGAATCACCCGTTCCTGGCCTTCCCAGGTCACGGTGGCCGTGTAGCGGTACGATTGCGAGCCCCGGCTTCCCCGGGTGAAGTAAGAATGCCGGTCGGCGCGGACCACCGGTACCTGGGCGGGCCGGCCGTGGGCTTTCAGGTGGCCGTAGTACTGCACGTACTGCCACGAATCGTAGGTCAGAAAAGCCGTGCCCCCGAGCAGCGCCACGACCAGCAACGCGTAGCCCGACCCCGGCAGGAAATGCCAGCCCGTAATCGTGGCCAGGGTACCCGTGGAGAGGAGAAAGAAGGAGACGCCGAGGAACGCGCACGCGAACAGCCATTTGTTTTCCTCGCTCAGCGAGTAGAGCACCGTCCACTTGACCAGGCGCGAAGTACCGGTGAATTTGGTAAAATGAACCGGTTGCCCCGGCTGCCGGAAGGCGTCGAGCCCCGCGTGGTACAGCAGCGAAAGGCGGTCGCCTTGCCCCACCCGGAGCGTGTCCGTCACGAAGCGGGCCGTGTAGGGTTGCTGCCGGTACCGGAACGTGAGGTAGGTGACGTTCCCCAGGTGGTCGCGCCAGGAGCGGGGCTCGTCGGAGGTCTCCGCCACGGTCACGCTGACGGGCCGGCCTTCCCGGCGAAAGCGGCCGGCCAGGACTTCCTCCCGGTAAAGCCCCCAACTGGCCCACAGCAGGAAGCCCAGCCCGGCGGATACGAGGATGCCGATGACTGCGCCGTAGAGGCGGCTGATGAAATTCAGGAAGGCGCTGAACATGGGTTGGCGGGTAAAGGCGTGGATGGTGGCGGGCCGGCTTTCGCCCCGGCAATTGCGTCTTCCCCCGTGCCGCCGGGCATCAACCGGCCGGCAGCCGGAGCAGGAACCGCGTTTGGGGGTGGTACGGGTTTGGCACCCCAAAGATGGCGAGCCGGCGCTTGGGTTCCTATCCCCTTTTATACGCAAGTGCCAGGGGTGCATCAGACTTGTTTGCCTTTGGGTATGTCAGCGCGTCATCCGCACATCCGCATATCTTTACATCCGCTCATCTTGCAGCGTTGACTGCTTGCCGTCATGACCATTCAATACATACTCGAACTGGCCGGTACCTTCTTTTTCTCCCTCTCGGGTGCGCTGGCTTCCAAACCGCGGGAGCAGGATTGGTTTGGGGCTACTTTCATTGGCTTCATCACGGCCATCGGCGGGGGCAGCCTGCGGGACGTGC
Source organism: uncultured Cytophagales bacterium (assembly GCA_902805615.1). Taxonomy (GTDB): domain Bacteria; phylum Bacteroidota; class Bacteroidia; order Cytophagales; family 172606-1; genus CADCTQ01. The sequence continues at coordinate 8,594 of CADCTQ010000175.1, read as the reverse complement.
TCCTGGGCAGCTACCCCCTCGTATGGATCAGTGACATCCGCTTTCTGTACGCCATCCTGGCGGGCATCTTGGTGGCCAGCCTGTTGTACCCGGCGCTCATCAAACTGCGCCGTACCTTCTTCCTGTTCGACACGCTGGGCATTGCCTTTTTTACCATCCTGGGTACCGAAAAAGCCCTCCGCGCCGGCGTGGCACCCGAAATTGCCGCGATGATGGGCATGTTTACCGCCGTGATGGGGGGCGTCATCCGGGACACGCTGACCAACGAGGTTCCCATCATTTTCCGCAAGGAAATCTACGCCACGGCCTGCCTGGCGGGAGCCGTCAGCTACTTGCTGCTGAATGCCATTCCCCTGCCGCGCCCGGCCTCCTTTCTGATTGCCTCGGCCCTCATCATCCTGATTCGTTTGCTGGCCGTAAAGTACCGGTTGAGCCTGCCCAGATTCCCCGGCGCAGAGAAAGAATAATAGAGAAAGAATAATACAAAAGGGCATTGTACGGGCAAGGGGGACAAGAATAAGCCACCAAGGCACGGAGACACCAAGGAACACAAAGACTTCCATGCGCGCCAAGCCTTGGTGCCCCTTGGTGTCCTTGTGCCTTGGTGGCTTAAAGTGGCATCATCACTCCATTTGCCGCTGACTCCCCAATTATTCGGCTCTTTTTACAAACCGCATGTTCCGGTTGCGGCCCTGCGTTACGGCCAGGCCGGTTACTTTTCCGGTTCCGTCGCGGGAGAACGTCACGCCCTTCATGAACCACTCGTCGCTCCGGAAGTCATCTTTCCAGGCGGCACTGAGGCGGATGGGGCCGTGGCGCCGGTGCTTCATCACGAGGTGGCCCTTCTCCACGTCAACGGTATATTCCGTGCCGAACTCCTCGCTGGCGTAGGTGCCCGCAAAGGCTTCCAGGGGCTGCGGATCGCCCGGGCGGAAGTTTTCCATGCGCGGGCAGCTCATGCCGCGGTAGGCAAAGCCCGTGACGCGGCCCGCCGGGTTGCGGTTGAACACAATCGAATCGCCGTACGCGGCCACCCAGAAGGCCGATTGGGACTGCGCCGTCATGGGCACCACTTCCTCGCCGGTGGCGTGCGCCGTCAACCCGTCGCCGTCGCGGGCAATGGTAACGTACCAGGCCTGTCCCAGCCGGTAAGTGCCCACGTACTCGTTCAGCGTGGATGTTTTTACCGTGACCGGCTTGAAAGTGGGTTTCTTGGCCGCAGTTGCCGCTTTGGCGGGCTGCACCCGGATGTTCAGGTACAGGTCGGCCAGGTCGTAGGCGGCCTGGCCCGCGTTGGCCGCGTCGGAATTGGAAAGCGTCACCACCGACAAGTGCTGGTCCGGGAAATGCGCCAGGTAGGTGTTGAAGCCGGCCCAGCCCCCGCCGTGGGAAATGATCTTGTGACCCTGGTGCTTGTCCACCTCCAGCCCGTAGGCGTACGTGAGCTTTTTGCCGTTGTTGAGCACGCCCGGCTGTATCATTCGGGCCAGCACCGCTTTGCCGCCCACCTTCGGGTCGTCGAGGTTGGCGACCCACTTGGCCAGGTCATCAATGGTGGTATAGAGCGAACTCGACCCCAGGGCCGTCAGGCCGTCGTGGAGGGCGCGAAACGACCCTTTGCCGTCCCCCGTGTACCCGTAGGCTTTGCCGGGCACCACCTCCCGGTGGTCGTCGTGGAAGTGGGTGTTGTGCATGCCCAGGGGCTTGAAGAGGTGTGCGTCGGTCCACGCGCGGAAGGACTGGCCCGTGACGCGCTGCATCATTTCCACCAGCACGTTGTAGCCGGTGTTGGAATAGGCGTATTCGGCGCCGGGCACGAAATTGAGGTCCCGCTGGTGGTAGGCCATCTTCAGGATCTGCTCGAAGGAGATCACGTCGTCCATCTGCCAGCCGGCCACCGACAGGGCCCCCGGCCAGTCGCGGAGGCCGCTGGTGTGGTGCACCAGGTGGGCAATGGTGATGGGTTGGCCGAAGTCAGGCAACTCGGGGACGTACTTACGGATGTCGTCGCCCGGGGAAATTTTTCCCTCTTCCACCAGCATGGCGACGGCCATGCCCGCAAACTGCTTGGATACGGAAGCAATGTCGAATACGGTGGCCGGGGTGACGGGGGTTCTGTGTTCGAGGTTTGCCATGCCGTATCCCTTCCGCAGCAGCACCCGGCCGTCCTGGACCACCAGCACGGCCATGCCCGGTGAAGTCGTTTTGTTGAGGTGGGCAAACAGGGAATCTACCTTGGCGGCGCGGGCATCCGGCGGGGGTTGCGCGCAGGCGCCGGCGGTGAGAAACAGCACCAGGAGCAGCAGGGATATTCGATTCATAACGGGGGCGGAAGGAAGTGGTTGGTTTGGAAACTGCAAAGCAAATCCCCGGCCAGCGGCCGTGAAAGCCTTTCCCGGGCTCAAAAACGCAATCCGGCCGGTATGACGGGAACAATAGTGTCCGGTTCCGGACAGTACGCGTGCATTTCGGTTCCCGGCACGGCGGCTACGAATGGGACACGTTATTTTACAAGGGTGAAGCCCTTCAAAACGCTTGTGGAGCCGTCAGTGAGACACTGACGGCGGCGGACGTTGGATTACGTGCTTAGGGTTGTTGAGGCGAAGCAGCACGGGCTGGCGGGGTGTAGCGTGCTGGCGCGCATCGCAGTCGCGGGCTGGCGCGAAGCTCTGCTTCGTGCCGACTATTGCTTCCGCCTCTGGCGGAACGGAGGTTGGTTCATCCAGGCACTCGTATACAGGCATTCGTATCGTGATTGTGAACTCCTCCTTACGGCTGGGGGTAGTCTGTGACTACCCCCTTTTTTCGTGCAAAACTTAGTTTTGCCTTTTGCAGCGATTCCATCCCTACCGCTCCCGTGGTTGGCGTGACTGCCCTCACTGCTTCCTTGTGGGAAGGCGCAGTGGTTAGAGCAGATTGCTCATAAAGGGCCAGCGGAGGGCAAAACTAAGTTTTGCACCAAAAAAGGGGGTAGTCACAGACTACCCCCAGCCGTAAGGAGGACGTGCCGTTCTCAGGACCCAGTTCCCCTTTAACCACCTCAGTCACCTACAGCAACGCTAATCACATACTCAGTGAGACACTGACGGCGGCAGACGTTGAGTACGAGATTAGGGTTGTTGAGGCGAAGCAGCACGGGCCGGCGGGGTGTAGCGGGCTGGGGCGAAGTAGAATGTGCTGGCGCGAAGCATTCGTATCGTGATTGTGAACCCTGCGGTTTTTGATCCATTGCTGCTTCCATCTGCCAGTGAGCTAACGTTGAGCGCGGTATTCTTTGACGTTGGTTCCGCCAGAGGCGGAAAGCATACTCGGCACGAAGCAGAGCTTCGCGCCAGCCCGCGACTGCGATGCGCGCCAGCACGCTACACCCCGCCAGCCCGTGCTGCTTCGCACCGGCAAGAGACAGCGACGCACGCCAGTTCGTGCCGCTGTAACTCACTATAGAACGCTAATCACGTACTCAGTGTCTGCCGCCGTCAGTGTCTCACTGACGGCTTTGCCCGTAACTTCAAAAATGTGTCCTGATCGTAGCTTTTTTGCATGGAGGAGTACCAACCCCCGCAGCGGGGCCGGTAAAAACAAAACCCGTACTGCCAGGCATCAGGCAGTACGGGCGGGTGCGCAGCGCGGAAGGGCGGCTTACTTGCGCAGTTTGGCTTCGGCTTTGAACCAGTTCTCTTCGGCCGTAGCGGCCTGGTTCTTCAGCGAAAACTGGTAGGCCAGCTTGGCGATCTGCTCGTGGCTCACCGGGCGGGCAGCACTCTTGCGGTCGGTAACCCCGGCCTGGGTCTTGGCAACGGCCGGCTTTTTGGCGGCAGCGGGCTTAGGGGCCGGGGCCGGCTTGGCAGTCGTTACAACGGGCTTGGCAGCCGTTGCGGCAGCAGGCTTGGTCGTCGCCGCGGCAGGCTTGGCAACCGTAACAGCAGGCTTGGCGACCGGCTTCGTAGCCACGGCCGGCTTGGCAGTCGTGGCGGCCGGCTTGGTGGCGGCGGGTTTGGCAGCCGTAGCAGGCTTCACCGTAGCAGGCTTCACCGTTGCGGGCTTGGCAGCCGTGGCGGCCGGCTTGGCAGCGGCAACGGGCTTGGCAGTCGTGGCGGCGGGCTTGGCCGTAACGGCCTTCGGGGCGGTTGCCGCCGGTTTGGCCGTTGACTTTTTGGCGGCAGCGGCCGGTTTCACGGCGTGGGCTGCGGGCGATTTGGGGGCAGCGGGAGCGGGGGTTACCGTAGCTGCTTTGGCTACGACTTGCTTTTTAAGGGTCATCTTTTTGATCTGTATGTTTTGATTGTTGAACCGGCGGCCCGGCGGTGGGGGTTGCGTTGTTCTCCACCGGGAGCCGGAATGAGGCTGCGAAGATGGGACATAAGACCAGCCGCCGAAAACCAGATTCTCCCATTTCCTACGCCTGTAGGAGAATCGGCATAAAACGCCCGAAGGAACCCCGGGAGGCGTACCGATAAAGAGGCAGTTTCACGCCGTACGCGGGAACATTGCCAAGCGGACTGCACCGGGTTACACGTCGAAAGAGGAATGCCGGGTGAGGAAGTGCGGGTGCGCCCCTTTTCTTCCTCATCCGGCATTCCTCTTGCGTCATTGTCATTTACGCTGCCGCTTTCCCGTCACTCCGCGAAAGGGAAGGGCAAAAGGGGCTAATGCTCCTCTTTCAGCGTGGCAAGAAAACTGACCACGTCCCGCACTTCCCTTTTGGTAAGCAGGTATTTCATCTCCGGCATGCTCGACGGGGCGTTGGTCCGCTGGCGGATCTGGTCCTTGACAACCACCGTTCCGGCCGGGTCGGCGCCCTTGACGACGAGTTGCGTAGCCGTTTCCTCCTGGAGGATGCCGCTCACCGTTTTGCCGTTTTTGAGTTGCAGGGTCACCGCCCCGAACCCCGGGGCCAGCCGGGCACTCGGATTGATGAGGGCCTCCAGCAATTGGGGACGGGTCAACCGGTTGGCTACCCCGTTGAGGCGGGGACCCGCGTTGCCTCCCAGGTCGTCGTAGGAGTGGCACCGGATGCACTGGGCGTTCTGGTGGTTGAAGAAAATCGTTCTGCCCCGGCTCTCGTCTCCGCCCAGCAAACTGCCCTGGAAGGCCGCATCCGGGTTGTTGGCGTACAGTTTCGCGCTTACGTCCTTGTAGCGGGAGATCAGCTGCGGGGAACGGGTGCTGTCAATGGCTTCTTCCAGGTCCAGGTGAATTTCCGGCGCGAGCTTGCCGGCCGCCAGTTGCGTGAGCAGCCCGTCGAACACCTGCTGCGAATGCTGCACCGGCAGCGTGCCCAGGGTGACGAGGGCGGCCTGTTTTTCCTCCGGCGTTTTGGTGTTGATCACCTCCGACAGCAGCGAGACCATCAGGTCTTTGGAGATGTCCATTTTCGGCAACAGGTCCAGGCCGGCCACCCGCACGCTTTTCTCGGGATCAGCCAGGGCCCGTTCAATGGCCTTGCCGATCTGCTTGTCTTCCGTAGCGGCCAGGGCCCGGAGCGCGGCTACCCGCACTTCGGCCTGCGTGTCCTCCGACAGGCGGGTGAACAGGGCGGCCGAATTGCCCGCAATCCCGAGTTTGCCAACCGCTTTCACGGCACCCAGGCGTATCGCCTGGTCCTGGTGGGCGAGCAGCCTGGCCAGGGCCGGGGCGATCTCCTTTTTCAGGGGCTGGGGATCGCGGGTAACCACGCCGCGGTACCGGCCATCCACGCGGTCCACCACCGAGGGCCTGGCCCAGGTACCCAGGGCTTCCAGCGTTTCTGCCCGCATTTTTGCCGGGGCGTCTTCCCGTTGCGCGTATCCAACCAGGTTTTGCAGCGCTCTATTGCTTCCCACCCGCAGGTTGGCGTTGATGGCGCGGCGAAGCAGGGCTTCGTTGGTGAAGCGGGTATTGCGGAGCACGTCGCCGAGGGTCGGCAGCGCTTCCGGGATGGAAAGGTCGTCGTTGATGGCGCGGGCGGCTTCCGTGACCACGAATTCATCGGCGTCTTGCAGGAAAGCGGCGATGCCCGGGTTGCGCAGGCGCCGCAGGGCTACCACGGCCGCAATGCGCAGGGCCCGCGAAGGGTGACCCGACAGGGCCACCACGGGTTCGGCCTGGCCGATGCGGGCCAGGGCCAGGCTGCCGGCGTGCCGCAGGTAGGCATCCTCGTCGTTGTTGGCTTCCAGCAGCGCGATGATGGGTTTGACGGCGGGCGCGTAGGCGATGCGGCCCAGGGCTTCGGCGGCGAAGAAACGCGCCCGGGCGGAATTGTCCTTCAACACGGGCACGAGGGCTTTGCCGGCTTCCTTGTAGCGGATGTCGCCGAGCCACTTGGCGGCCTGCGCCCGGATCTCGGGGTCTTTGTCCTTGAGCAGGGGAATCAGCGTACGGGCGTACCTGGCTTCGGTGCGGGCCAGTTGGCTGGCCCCCCAGATGCCGTGTACCCGGGCCAGTTGGTGGGTGGTTTGCTTGATGGCTTTGTTGAACTGGGCAGCGCCTTTGTCGCCGCGCCGGGCGAGTTCAAACTGGGCCTTCTGGCGGACCCGCATGTCGGCGTGGGCCAGTAAGGTGCCCAACCCGTCGTCGTCCCGTTTGCCGAAATCCTCGCCGAGCAGTCCCTTGGTTTGCCCGCGTTCGGGCGCGGCGGCACCCGCGGGGTCGTCGAGCTTCCAGATGCGGCCGTAGTCCTTGGTGCCCCAGCCGTCAATCCAGTCGGCGACGTACATGGCGCCGTCGGGGCCGAAGTCAATGCCGGTCGCCAGCACGTTGCCCAGCACCTTTTTCTGTTCGCCCAGCTCAAACGAAGCCCCCTTGGGTTTGAGCTTGAAGGCGTGAATGCCGGACTGGGAAGGGTTGCCGTTGAACTCACCGATGAAAAAGGTGTTTTTGTAAGCCGGGCTCAGCGCCGTACCCGGGTTGTAAAGCATGCCGGTGGGGCCGCTCACGAAGTTGGCGATGGGCGGCGTGATGTAGGCGGCCTGTCCTTCAAACCGGGGCTTGAACATCTGCTCATCCATCCACACCTTGTAGGTGTTGTTGTCGGGGTCGCGGTACTTGCCGAACTGCCAGTTGATGCGCCACCCGGCATCCGAGCCGTTCACCACGTACACCAGCCGTTCCCGCTCGCCCGGGTGGTCGCCGTCGTTGTCCACGCTGATGAGGTTGCCGTATTCGTCGAACACAAATTCGTGCGTGTTGCGCAGCCCCTGGGCAAACACTTCAAAATCACTGCCGTCGGGGTTGGCCCGCGCAATGACGCCGTTGTTGGGGTTTTCCCACTTGGTGCCGTCGGGGCCCGTGCCGTTGAAGCCGATGTCGCCGATGTTCCAGTAGATCTTGCCGTCGGGGCCCACTTCCAGGCCCGACATGCCGTGGCCGCTGAAGCCTACGTGCACGCCGTAGCCGTGCGAAATGGATTTTTTCTCGTCGGCCAGCCCGTCGCCGTTCTTGTCTTTGGTGCGCCACAGGTCCGGCCCGACGCCCACGTACACGTCGCCTTCGTGGGCCAGCACGCCGCCGGCCACGTCGGTTACCTCCTGGTTGAAATCTTCGATGGCCAGCTGCGACAGGTCGGCCACGCCATCCCCGTCGGTGTCTTCGAGGCGGAAAATATTTTCTTTCTCCACCGTCATGTCACGCCAGTCGTGGGAGCCGTCGCCGTTGACGTCTTTCAGCCACTCGTTTTTGGCGCTGTTTTCCGGCGACAACACCTTGCGCAGGAAGGCCCGCTTGTCTTCCACGGTTTGCAGGGCGATGGACGGAATTTCCCAGTCCTGGTGCCCGCGGATGTCAAACTCGGAATTTTTCTGCCGGTTGGTGCGGGTGTAAAACAGGTTCCCCTTGTCGTCAATGTCAATGGCGATGGGGTCGGCGACGAGGGAATCTACCCCCCACACCTTCAGGGAGAGGCCGGCGGCCAGTTCGGGCGTCACCAACGCCTCAATGGACCTGGCCAGCGCCACGGCTTGCTGCGGCTCCATCCGCTTGATGCGGTCATCAAACGGCCCCAGTTTCCAGGCGGGCAGCAGCAGGGAAAAGGCCAGGAGGCAGCCCCCGGCAATTTTGTGTTTTCGGGGAAAAGCACGGAAAGCGTATTTCATCTTGAATGCGGGAAAAGGTGCGACCACGGTCGCGTCAGGTGAATGGAAAAATTACAGGTGAGGGGCACGGCCGGCGGCCGGCTACAAAAATGGATCTATCCAGGGAATTATAAAAATTTTTAAAGGCTTCCGGCCCCATTGATTCGCACGAAGTTGCACAAAAGCGGGAAGAAACGGCCCGGATGCGTTCCGGAGGCTACGCCGCTAAAAAGGCAGCTTCACGCCGTACACGGGAATCTTGGTGCGAAAATGCTCCCGCAGCCGGCCCAGCACCTCGCCCGTGCCCTTGTTTACGATCGGGCGGCCGTCCATTTCCCGCACCGGCGTGAGTTCACCCATCGTGCCGGTCGTGAACACTTCGTCGGCGTTGTAAAACTCGGTCAGCGACAGGTTTCTCTCCCCCGCCGGAATGCCCAGCTCCCGGGCCAGGTCGAGCACCAGTCCCCGGGTGATGCCCGGCAGGCAGGCGTCGGCGTGGGGCGTCCACAAGGTGCCCCGGCGGACCAGGAACAGGTTGGTCGCATT